>QZJM01000022.1 GCA_003605065.1 Dethiobacter sp.
CTGAAAGAGGTGTGTCCCCTTACCTTATGACATGGGGACATTCCCCTGAAAGAGGTGTGTCCCCTTACCTTATGACATGGGGACATTCCTCTGAAAGAGGCGTATCCCCTTACCTTATGGGGACATTCCTCTGAAAGAGGCGTATCCCCTTACCTTATGGGGACATTCCCCTGAAAGAGGTGTGTCCCCTTACCTTATGGGGACATTCCTCTGAAAGAGGTGTGTCCCCTTACCTTAAAAGACAGCAGCGCTGCGCCACCTGTACGGATCTGTTATGAAGCTAACGGTCACCAAGCGGTTTAAAACAAAAATGTTTTTCATTTTTCCAGGCAACATATCCGATCTTAACAAGCTTTTCAGGCAAAGGCCTCCGGTACATTTTTAAGTGTGGCATAGCTGAAGACCGGCCCGTCCTTGCAGACATAAAGGCTGCCTACATTGCACCGCCCGCACTTGCCAAACCCGCATTTCATCCTGTTTTCCAGGGTGGTATAAATCTGCTCGTCGGCAAAATTCAGCTTTTTAAGATTTTCCAGCACAAACCTGATCATGATTGGAGGCCCGCAGGTAATGGCAATAGTATTTTCCGGCGAGGGGTTAACTTCCATGAGCAAAGAAGGCACAAAACCTACATAATGGGGCCAGCCCTCCTCCCGGACATCGATGGAAAGGTGACAGTTTATATCGCTGCATTCATTTAATCCTTCAAATTCACTTTTAAAGCAAAGGTCTCCGGAAGTCCGGGAGCCATAAATAAGGGTCAGATTTCCATAATCGCCCCGGTTTGCCTTAACGTACTCAATAATGGGACGTAAAGGAGCCTGGCCGATGCC
The DNA here is from genome assembly GCA_003605065.1 of Dethiobacter sp. GTDB lineage: Bacteria > Bacillota > Dethiobacteria > DTU022 > UBA8154 > UBA9862. Next base: position 834 of record QZJM01000022.1, read on the forward strand.
GCCCCCGATGGTAAGGATATTCTTCCCTTTCCAATCATCTACCGGAAAGCTGTTCCCGTAAGGACCTCGTACCGTCATCTTGTCGCCGGGTTCAAGCTCGTGCAGGGCCTGGGTAACCTTACCCATACGCATTACAGAAAACCTGAGGAACTTACCCTCTGTAGGAGAACAGGAGATGGAAATCATACTCTCCCCTACTCCCAGCAGGCCGATCATGGCACACTGGCCCGGGCGATGTCCCCAGCTTTCTCTTGCTTTTTCATCGTCAAGGACAACTTTGAAGGTTTTAATACAGCGGTCGCCGTAAGTTTCATACCAGGTATCCTCAACAGTTGCTATTTCAGGTTTATAGGGATTTGCGTTCTCTTTCATATGGCCTCCTTAACAACCTGTGATAAAATGTTAAGAATATCGATGTTGACCGGGCAGAGATTTATACACCGGCCACAGCCTACACAAGCAATTGTCCCGAAGTTTTTAACAAAATAAGAGTACTTATGGTTAACCCTGTTGCGCGTGCGTTCATGGCGGGAAGGGCGGGGATTATGCCCGGAAGCATGAAGAGTATATTCCGAGAACATGCAGGAATCCCACATCCGGCACCTGCGCCCTTCAAAACCCTCCATCTCGTCCTGAATATCAAAACAGTGACAGGTGGGACAGAGAAAGGTACAAATCCCGCATCCCAGGCAGGACTCGGAAAAATCCTTCCACAGCGGGTTTTCCCAGAGTCCCGGCAGTTTTTCCGGAATGCCATCGGTATCGATGCCCCTGGCAATCCTGACCGCAGCTTCCTGGGACAGCTTTTCCGCAGCTTTTAGATCCTCTGCTGTGGCCTCCTCCAGCAATTCTGGCACGGACTGGATAATTTTCTCTCCTTTTTCGGTAACAGTTTGTAAAAGAAAGGCTTCTCCCAGGTCCGTCAAAAGCATATCCAGCCCTTCTGTGGAGGCCGGGCCGCCCCCTACGGAAGTACAGAAACAGTTAGTACCGGGCTCCAGGCAGGACAGGCCCAGCAGGGTCGTTTGTTCACGTCTTGTAAGATAATAGGGATCATCTACATCCCAGGAAAAGAGGCTGTCCACAATGGCCATGGCCCTGGCATCACACGGCCTGACACCGAAAAGAACCCTTTCTTCCCCTTCGCCCGGAAGGCTCATATCCGTATTCCCCTGTTCAAACTGGTACAGTGTCTCCGTCTGGGGAAAGAGAACGCTTTTGGGCGGTACAGTCGTATTGGGGAAGGCAAGATCAGGCTGGCTCCCTGCAGTAACAGGCGCAAATCTCAGGCTTTCCCCCTCCTTTTGAGGGACATACAGCTTTTTTTGCCTGCTGAGTATGGCCATAAAATCGCCGAACTTATCTTTGCTTAATTTTTTAGTATCCATAGCACCCACCTCTAGAGAATGAAGTCTTCTTTATCATCCGGACGGTAGCTGGACTGGAGCGGTTTAGACTCAGGATCAAGCCCGGGGATATATTCATATTTCTCTTTGACCTCTTTGGCAAGCTTCCTGTTTAGTTTCATTAACGGTATCCCCACAGGGCAGACCCGCTCACATTCACCGCATTCGATGCAGCGCCCGGCTAAATGAAAGGCCCGGGCCAAATGGAAGGCCGTATTTTCAGAAATATTATTAGAACGAAATACCCAGGCAGGATTCAGCCTATCCAGCACACAGTCCTCACAGTAGCACATGGGGCAAACATTGCGGCAGGAGTAGCACCTTATACAACTGGAAAATTTATCTTCCCAGAATAGCCAGCGCTCCTGCGGGCTCTTGGCCTCAAGTTCCGTAATATCATCATATTCATCGTTACCCCGGGTCTGGACCTCTTCCCAGAGCATCAAATCGGTCATAACAGGATTGGGATAACGACAGGAGAGGCATTTCGCAGCCAGTACCTCCCCTTTGGGAACCTCTTTATCCCCATCAGGCAGGTGAAAAACAATATTTCCATTACTCCAACGGGCCTGTGCCGGCCCCGGGAGATGGGGAAACTTCTCTTCTACCTTTTTTAAGTCTATAACTCCTTCACAGGGACAACCGATAATAAGCACACTTTCCCTTTTTATTCCCTGCTCAATTAACTGCTGGACAACGGCACGGCTATCACAGCCTTTAACCATCAGCGCGACTTTACGGCTATCGGGTTGTTCCCCCCGGGGCAGCGGAAGTCTTTCCGTTAATACGAGATAGGTCGCCAGGTTATTGGTACAAAGGGGTGAGAAGATAAGCTTTTCTGCTTCCTCCGGTTCTTTTACAAAGTGTGGAGATACCCTAAAGCCATAAGTGCCCTGCCTCCAGCCGATGAGATATTTAACATCATCCCGGGAGACGGTCTCTCTGGCTGCAGTTTTGAGTTTTTCCAGGTCTACCAAGCGATCCTCCTCCTCTACCAGTTGATCTTGTTCCGCCGGAATTGCTCAAACGGTCCGGCCTCTTTCGCTTTTTCGACCACTCCTTGCACTACATCCTTCCACTTGCTGCCTTCCGAGGCAGAAACCCAGCTCATATTAAAACGGCGAGCATCCACTCCCACGTACTCCAGGAGTTCTTTCATCAGAGCAAACCGGCGGCGGGCATAAAAGTTTCCTTCCATATAATGACAGTCACCCGGATGGCAACCGGAGATCAAAACCCCATCGGCACCCTGCTGCAGGGCGTTAACCACAAAAAGAGGGTTAACCCTTCCGCTGCACATGACCCTGATAACATTAAGGTTGGATGGATATTGTATTCTGCTGGTTCCCGCAAGATCGGCACCGGCGTAGGAACACCAGTTACATAAAAAAGCTACCACGTTGGGTTCAAATTGTTCTTTCATCTCATGCCCCCCAATACAGCAATTTGCGGCAATATCTGCCTATCCATAAAGGATTTTTGCTGGACAGAGCCGGAGAGACAGCCGGCTGCGCAGGCGCCGCAGCCCTTGCACAAGGCCTCGTTAACCCGGGCCACGGAAACCTGGTGTCCCATGCGGTTTACCGTTACCAGTTCAATGGCACCGTATGGGCAGATTTCCACACAGAAACCGCAACCCCGACATGTTGCCTCGTTAACAAAGGAAATCTGTGCCTGAACCTTGACTCTTCCACTGGAAAGAAGAACCAGGGCGGATGAAGCCGCGCCCTTAGCCTGCGCCACAGTATCAGGGATATCTTTGGGGCCCTGAGCACATCCGGCCAAAAAGACCCCGTCAGTTGCTGTATCCACAGGGGCAAGCTTGGGGTGTGCCTCCAGGAAAAAGCGATCCGCTGACTGGGACAGCCGCAGCAGGTCAATTATTTCCCTGGCATCTTTACGAGGCTCCAGTCCCACCCCCAGGACAACCAGATCGACCTCATCCTCCATAGGAGTGGAGGTCAGGGTATTTTCCACTTTGATAACCAGCTTGTCGCCCCTCTTGAATATCTCTGAGGGATTGCCGCGAATATAGCGGATTCCCTCCCGGCGCACCCGGTCATAAAACTCTTCGAACCCTTTACCGAAAGCTCTCACATCCATGTAGTAAACCCTGACATTGGCGCCCGGGATTTTCTCTTCCACCAGGTGAGCAAGCTTGGCCGTATACATGCAGCATACACGGGAGCAGTATTCGTTCCCTACGCTCTTATCACGGGAACCTACGCATTTAATAAAAGCTATCTCCCTGGGAACAGAAGCATCCTCTCCCGTGCCGATCATAACACTGCCTCCCGTGGGCCCGGAGGCGGATACCAGCCGCTCCAGCTCCAGAGAGGTTATGACATTAACGTAATCGTTATAACCATATTCGGGTTTCCTGGAGGCATCAAAGACATCGAAACCGGTAGCTACAATAATCGCCCCCACCTTAAACTCGGCAATTTCGTCCTTTTGTTCAAAATTAATGGCGCCCGCAGCACAGGCATCGACACACTTGGGGGATTTCCCGCACTTGCCCCTGGTCAGGAAAAGGCAGCGCTGCGAGTCAATGGTATATTTGGCGGGAACAGCCTGCGGGAAAGGAAGATAAATAGCCGCCCTTTTCCCCATACCCACATCAAACTCGCTGGGGATCCTGCCGGAAAGACGGCACTCCTGGGCGCAGGCCCCGCAGCCGGTACACTTGTCAACGTCAACATAGCGGGCTTTCTTACGCACTTTTACCTGGAAATTGCCCACAAAACCGGAGACTTCTTCTACCTGGGAATAGGTAAAGAGCTCAATATTGGGATGGCTGGCCACATCCACCATTTTAGGCGTAAGGATGCAGGCGGAGCAATCCAGGGTGGGGAATGTTTTATCCAGCTGGGACATCCTGCCGCCGACAGAGGGAGTCTTCTCCACCAGGTAGACTTTAAACCCGGCGTTGGCGATATCCAGGGCGGCCTGAATTCCCGCTATGCCTCCCCCGATGATCAAAGTGGCAGGCTCCACATCCACCTCTTTCTCCTGCAGAGGCTCCAGGAGCCGTACCTTGGAGACAGCGGCAGCCACCAGTTTTTTGGCCTTGCCTGTAGCCCTCTCGCCCTCTTCATGGACCCAGGAACACTGTTCCCTTATATTGGCCATTTCCAGGTAATAAGGATTAAGTCCTGCCTCCGCCAGGGTCTTGCGGAAAGTCAGCTCGTGCATACGGGGAGAACAAGAGGCTACCACGACGCGGTTTAATCCTTCATTCTTAATATCTTCCCTGATAAGAAGCTGTCCGGGGTCAGAACACATATAGGAGTAATTGCGTGCCACCTTGACATTGGGCAGGTGGGAAGCAAACTCTGTGACGGTATTAACATCCACCGTTTTGGCGATATTGATCCCGCAGTGACAGACATACACACCAATTTTGGGTTTGTTGTTCATTGCTTTTTTTCATCCTCCAACAAAAAATAACTGCTTATGCCTATCCGCAAAAAACATGTTTCCGTCATTAACCCCGCAACTCTTTCAGTTTCTCAGTTAATTTGGGAAGCACCTTGAAAAGGTCGTCAACAATAGCAAAGTCAGCCACTGAAAAGATAGGAGCATCGGGATCCTTGTTTATGGCCACAATAGTTTTGGCTCCCTTCATTCCGGCCAGGTGCTGGAAAGCACCGGAGATGCCGATAGCTATATAAAGTTTGGGCTTAACCGTTTTGCCCGAGGTGCCCACCTGGCGGTCATGGGACAGCCACCCGGCGTCTGTAGCCGCACGGGAACCGCAAATGTCGGCCTTAACAGCCTTGGCCAGTTCCTCGATCAAGGCCATATTTTTTTCTTCTTTAATTCCCCGGCCTACAGCAACCAGGATCTCTGATTGGGTGATATCTACATCTCCAACTTCCGCTTCCACATACTCGATGAACCTGCGATAACCGATCTCCTCTTTCAAAGGTGACTCGACCTTTTCGATTTTCCCCTGCCTGGAAGGTTCGGCAGCCTCTACAGTAGCTTCTCTGAAAGTAATTAAATAGGGGGGTTCTGCTTTGAAGGCAAAGTTAGCGTTGACCTTGCCCTGGTAATACTGGCGCACAGGCTGGAGCTTACCGTCGACAAACTCCAGGTCAATAACATCCGTAACAAAAGGCAGGTTCATTTCCACGGCCAGTGCCGGAGCCAGGTCGACGCCCTGGGTGGTATGACCGATCATGACAAGACCGGGATTGTACTTCTTAATGAGCTCTGCCAGTACCTTCTGGTATTTTTCGGAGTTATAATCGGTAAAAAGAGGATCATCAACAAATAAAACTTTGTCGCTGTAACCGGCCAGCTTTTCGGCAAAAGAGTCCACACCGCTGCCGATGAGGACCGCTACCGTTTCTCCACCCAGTTTTTCAACCAGCCCGGAGGCCCTGGTAAGCATCTCCAGGGTTACTTCACGCAATACTCCCTGACGGTGTTCCGCTAAGACAAATACATCTCCCATTTTAGAGCAGCCCTCCTTTCACCAGTTTGGCAGCCATAATTTCCGCTTTCTCCTCAGGGGCGCCTTCGATTACCTCCGCTTTGGAGACTACTACGGGGATATAAAGTTTTTGCAGCTCTACCAGGGAACTGGCTGCATTAACCTCATTTTCAGCAAGTCCCAGATCGTCTATTTTTAACACTTTAAGTTCCTTTTTCTGTGCTTCCCTGATGCCCCTGATCGGTGCATAACGGGGCTCGTTGATTCCGGTCTGGATCGTAATAACCGCCGGCAGGGTAATTTCCACTACCTCGGCAATACCTCCTTCAAGCTCCCTGTAGGCCTTCACCTTGCCGTCTTCAACTACCAGTTTTTTAACCATGGCGGCGTGCGGTACTCCCAGTTCCTCCGCCAGGGCTACTCCGACGGCCATACTGCCGTCGTCATTCGCTATACACCCTGTCAATACCAGGTCAAATTCCTGGCTTTTGATAACAGAAGCTAAAACCCTGGCCACTTTCAGCGGATCCAGGACATTAATGCGTGGATCATCGATCCGTATGGCGTTGTCACCACCCTTGGCCAGGGCCATGCGGATCATCACATCGGCTTCCTGGGGTCCCATACAGACGACCTGGACAGTCCCTCCTTTAGCCTCTTTGATGAGCACAGCTTCCTCTACAGCATAGTTGTCGGCATCATTTATATCAAAAGAAAACCTGCTGCTGTCAACATCTTTGCCTGTAACATCTACTTTTACTTCTGCTTCAGAAGTATCCGGCACTCTCTTGATACAAACAAAAGTTTTCATAAGACTTTCCACCTCCTACAACTCAGGTATTTTTTAAAATAATTTAACAAAACAACTTGTCTTTTGGAAAATCAATTTTAAAAACTATCTCCCCCTTCATGGATAACTTTATTTTACAAGAGACGGGCATCTAAAAGATTATTAAACCAGCTCCCCGATGATCTCCAGGATTTCCGCCACACGCATTTCCTCTTCGAAACCTTTGGCCTTAAGGGCGTCATCCAGGGTTAAAATACAGAAGGGGCAGGCCACAGCCAGCAAAGTGGCACCCAGCTCCCTGGCGTTATTGACCCTTGTTTCAGCCAGGCGTTCCTTGCGGGACTCCGACTCCACCCACATCTTGCCCCCGCCTCCCTCACAGCAGAGGCTGCGCTCCCTTTTACGCTCAAACTCAACCAGCTCTGCTCCGGGAATGCGCCCCAGGATATAGCGCGGCTCGTCAAAAACATTGTTTTGTTTGCCCAGGAAACAGGGGTCGTGAAAAACAATCTTTTGAGGAAATTCCCTGGTTATTTCCAGTTTATTTTCCTCCAGGATTTCTTTCAGCAGGTGGGTATAGTGAATAACCTTCGCTTTCAGGTTGGGATACTGGCTTTTATAAGTCGAGTAGCAGTGAGGTGAAATAGTCACGATCCTGGCAGCATCATAACTGTTCAGCAGCTCCGTGTTATCTTCCACCATCATTTCAAAGAGGCCCTCTTCTCCCAGGTTGTGTACCTCGCTGGAACAGCAGGTCTCACTATCCCCGATAAAACCGTAGTCAACTCCGGCCTTGTTCAAAACCTTGACCAGGTTTTTGGCTATTACCTGTACTTTTGGATCGTAAGCAATAGTACAGCAGACGAAAATAAGGTTCTCTACCTTTTTGCCAGGCTCAGCAATTTTTACCTCCAGCCCCTGCATCCAATCGGAGCGTATGGCCCTGGGTTTATCCCAGGGGTTGCCTTCCCGGAAAACGCTTTCCAGAGCATCCCTGACCGTTGGCTGTATAACACCGCTTTCTACAAGAATATTTCTCAGGCCTATCAACACCTCCACAGGTTTCAGTCCCTTGGGACACCTGACAGCACAGGTATTGCAAGCGGTACAATCCCAGATTTCCGGTAATTTGGCCAGGTTATCGAGCATACTCTGGTCGATAGCGTCATAAACAAAACGTCGAACATTTAAATTGGTTCGCACCGTAACCGGGCAGCCGCCGGTACATCTTCCGCACTGGATGCATCCTAGCAAATCATACTTCTGGATAAAGCCCTGCATTTCTGTATTCATCTTCATACCTCGCTAGAGATTTAATTTACTTTAATTGATTTCGACACCGGAAAAAAAAATCCTGCTTATCAGCTCTTAATTTAAAGCATCAGGTAATAGTTTGAAAAATATGATGTATTTTCAAAATTTCGCCGGAATAAAAGCCCTTAAAAAGCTTTTACAACTAATGGAAAATATGCCGGAATTTATCTGTCAATATTAGACATACTTGTTTTATTACATACAAAACAAATAATTACAGGAAATAATTAGCTAGATATTGTAAAATTATTTACAAATTTTTGTTGTTAAAAAAAGGATTTTTATAGTATCGTGTCGAAAATTAAAAAGAAATAGGAGCAACTTCCTTAAATAAAAAATTTTGTCATAAATAACAAAAGTTAAGCATAACGGATCGTTTTTTTAAAATTTTTATTTGCACTCCTATTTTGAGGTATCAACTATCAGGGCAAATATGAAGCAGGGGAGAAGGATCAATGAATTGCTGCAGGCAAGAAGAAAGGCTGCTTAACCGTATCGAAAATCTACGGAAGCAGCTAAACAAAAATATTAATACTAAAAACAATACTCCGAAAAGCAGTCCAAAAACCTATGCCCTAAGCAGTGAACTGGACAAGCTGATCTGCCAGTACATGCTAAAATACCATAAGTCCTTGTAGGCACTGCTTTGTTGCCGGTCCTTACCTGCCACATATTTTATTAAGGCAGTTTCCAGGCTACCCTTTCATCACCCAGGCGGCGGGTGTACTTGCAGCTGTCAAAGTGTTCCAAAAGGGCCTGAGCATACTTGCGGGAGCTCTGCAGCAAATCCCTGTATTGAGCCAGGCTGATACTGCGATTCGCCCGGAAATGCTCCTTTAACACTTCCAAACACCTGAAGTAAGGATCACTGTGCAGGAAAATTTCCTCACTGATTCTGAAGAGAAAGCCCTTATGAACCAGGTACTCCAGGAAGCTTTCCCCCTCTTCTTTTTTCAGTCCCAGGGACAACCATAAATCTTTAAGAGAGGGCGGGTTTAAACCTTCTTTTTTAAAGATGCGCAGCATCTCCTCCATTTTCTTCTCCTGCCCCCCGGTGGGGCTGGGAGAAAAATCCTTCCTGGAAATCAACTCTCCCCTGAGATCTACAAGCCCTTTATCTTTTAAATGTTCAAGCAGAGCGTCATAAGTGCGGCCTGCTAGTTTGCGGGGAAGAACTCCGCCAAGGTGGGCTTTTTGCATCCCGGGCCATAAGGGTTTTGCTTGATGAAAACGCTCTAACTCCTTTAGAAGGGCCGCTTCCCATCTCTCCCTGCTGTCAACAGTAACATAGAAATCGCCTATTAAAGTTACTTTCTCCTCTTTCTGAGCTCGTTCCAGCAGATCCTTTAGCTGCAGTGTCCCCATTTTAATTAACTGGGCGAGTTCCGGGAGGGCAGCTCCCTGGCTCTCATTTAGTTTCTGCAGGATAAAAGGCAGCGGGTCCTCTTTTTGTAAATCTTCCAGTTTTTCCAGGACCCCCGATTTAAACCTCTTATGGCGTGGTGGATGCTCGTCCAGGATTATGCCTCCTCCAATGGTTACCATTGGTGAATAAGAGCGAATTATAAAGCGATCGCCCCGCTGGGCGACCAGGGGTTTATCCAGGCGGCATTGAACAAAACTTTCCTTCCCCGGAGCCAGTTCCTCACAGCCCAGCAAAAGCAGCCGGGCTACAACCCTGGCAGTACCCAGGTAAAAATGAACCGGCGACATATTTACCAGGGGCTTGCTAGCTGAAGAAAGAAGCGTTAATTTAACATCCAGGAAGCGTGTGGGGTGAAAATAACCCGGCGCCGCCGCCACGCTTCCTCTCAGCACCACCCTTTTTTCCAGCCCGGCCAGGTTTAACGCCGCTCTCTGGCCGGCAAAAGCCTCCTCAACCGCGTCCCCGTGAACCTGGATGCCCCTTACCCTGAACTCCCTGCCCAGGGGGATTACTTCCACCATCTCCCCGGTTCTTACCATCCCGCTTAAGACGGTACCGGTAATAACAGTGCCAAATCCAGCTACGGAAAAGGCACGATCTACGGGGATGCGCAGGGGGGCGTCTTTGTCCCTGGCCAAAACCGAACCGGCCAGCCTGGCAATATCTTCTTTGAGCTCCTTAATCCCTTTTTTTGTAACAGAAGAAACGAGGTGGATGGGGACACCGGAAAGAAATGTTCCCGTTAAACTCTCTTTAACCTCCTCCACTACCATCTCCAGCCATTCTTCGTCAACCAGATCAATCTTTGTTATTACCAGCAGCCCTTTTTTAATCCGAAGCAATTCCAGGATATCAAGGTGTTCCCTTGTCTGCGGCATAACCCCCTCGGTAGCGTCTATGACCATCAAAACCAGGTCGATGCCGCCTACACCTGCCAGCATATTATGAATAAATTTTTCGTGGCCGGGGACATCAACCACCCCTGCCAGTTGACCGCCGGGAAGAAGAAAGGGTGCAAAACCGATATCAATAGAAATACCTCTTTCTTTTTCCTCTTTCAAACGATCTGTGTCAATCCCTGTTAACGCCTTGATAAGCTCTGTTTTACCGTGATCTACATGCCCTGCGGTCCCGATGATCATTGCTTATTTACCACCCCCGTGCCGTTCCTGCCCGGTGTCGCCCAGGGTATCGACAAGTGCTTCCAGAAGTAACCGATCTTCCTCCTCTTGGAGGGAACGTAAATCAAGTAAAACCTTCTGCTTTCTGACACGGGCAATAACGGGCGGTTTGGAACTGCGCATTTTTTGCACCAGTTCGCCGGCATTTATGTTCTCGCACTCCAGGCTCACCTGGAAGCTGGGCAGGGAAGCCAAAGGCAGGGAACCGCCTCCCACCCTGGATTTCTCCCGGAAAATACCAACCTGCCATCCTGAGCCAAGTTTTTTTTGGAGTTCCGCAGCCACCCCTTCGGCCCGGTGCTGCAGAACACCGCTGGGAATAGTCAGCATGCGCAATACAGGGATTTCCTGCAGGGCTTTCCTTTCATCAAGGTAAAGGCGCAGTGTGGCCTCCAGTGCTGCCAGCGTCAGTTTATCCACGCGCAGGGCCCTGGTCAGCTGATTGCTTTTGATAATATCAAGGTGCTTTTTCTTTCCGACGATCAGGCCGGCCTGGGGGCCCCCCAGAAGCTTATCTCCGCTGAAGGTAACCACATCTACCCCGGCCGTAACGGAATCCTGGACCCTGGGCTCATAAGGCAGGCCATATTTGGAAAGGTCAACCAGCACGCCGCTTCCCAGATCTTCCATAACCGTAAGCCCGTACTCCCTGCCCAGCCCTACCAATGATTGGGAAGCAACCGCAGCAGTAAAGCCCAAAACCTTAAAATTGCTGGTATGAACTTTAAGCAGCAGCGCTGTTTTTTCGCTGATCGCTTTTTTATAATCCCTCAGGTAACTCTTGTTCGTTGTACCTACTTCCACTAAAAACGCACCGCTGGAGGCCATTACCTCCGGGAGGCGAAAAGAGCCTCCTATTTCCACAAGTTCTCCCCTGGAGACAATAACTTCCTTTCCGTCAGCAAGAGAGTTGAGAGCGAGAAAGACTGCACCGGCATTATTATTAACAACAAGCGCCGCTTCCGCCCCCGTGAGGCCGCAAAGAAGCTCCTCCACATGTTCATAGCGGGAAGATCTCCGCCCTGTGTTTAGAGAAAATTCCAGGTTGCTGAAATAAGTACCTACTCCCCTTACCGCTTCCACAGCCGCCGCAGCCAGGGGCGCCCGCCCAAGATTCGTATGCAGGAGCACACCGGTGGCATTAAGCACAGGCTGCAGATTATATTCCATTCTACCCCTAATCTTTTCCAAGGCCTCCCTGGCCAGGACAGGAGGAGAAATATTTAAAAGCTCCAGCTCTTTTTCGGCCGCAGCCCTGGAAATAATAGTCCTTTTTTCCGAAACAACATCCTTAACTGTTTCCACTACAAGGCTGCGGGGAAATTCTTCCCCGATTTCGGCCAGTATCTTTTCCTGCAATATTCTATCTACCGCCGGCAAAAGGCGCAGGTAACGCTGTTTAAATTCCACAGTCAAGTTATTTTCCCCCTTCCTTACTTCAATATTATATCTTTAAAGAAGCCTGCAAGCCAGAGATATAGCTATAGAAGAAGGGATTTCAAGCATATAAAGAAAATATATTATAAAGAGAAGGGATTTTCAAGCATATAAAGAAAATATATTATTAACAATTAAAATAGTTGAAAAATAATCCCTACTATCATCTTATCATCTTTAACAAGATTAGACGTGCCTGGACATTAAATAATAAATTTTTCTGGGAGGTTCCTGAAAATGATACGTATCAGCAAACGTGACGTTGTTTTTGTCGTTTTTTGTGTACTCTTTATTTTTGCACTTTTTTTACGTACAAGTACAGCAATAATAGTGGAAGATCTGATGAGAGATTTTGCGATCCCCGCTGCCTCCCTGGGTTTAATGGCCTCCGCTTTCTTTTATGCCTATGCCGTAGTGCAAATACCCGTGGGGCTTCTTTCTGATCGCATCGGCGTCCGTTATACCGTATTCGGCTTTGGTTTGCTGGGCGTGGCCGGTTCCATCCTGTTTGCTTTCTCTACGGGCATTCAAATGGCTACCTGGGCCAGGTTGCTCACCGGAATAGGCACAGCAGGGATATGGATCCCGGCCCTTAAATATCTCTCCGTATCTTACCGCCCTGACGAATTTGCCACCCTTACCAGCATAATCAACGCTATTGGCGGGCTTGGCCTGATGCTTGCCACCCTTCCCATGGCACTGTTAGTGGAAAGAATCGGCTGGCGCCACTCTTTTATCCTGCCGACACCGGCCATGTTTTTGCTGGTTTTGCTGGCCTGGTATTTGATGAAACCGCAAACCCATCCAGTCACGGGCCAAGAAGAAATAAGTAAAGAACAGCGCAAGGAGGTAGCTGCCACTTCCCTACCAGGCACAGTGCCTTTCTGGCGGCACCGTTCTTTCTGGCCCTTTGCCCTGTGGGCCCTGCTTGTTTACGGAGTTCTCTTCAGCTTCTCGGGTCTTTGGGGGGCAGCTTACCTGCAGGATTCCTACAACATCAGCCGCGAAACCGCCGGGAGCCATTTAATGTTTATTTCCCTGGGAATGATCATTGGGGGGCTGTTCTGGGGAATGCTGTCTGATCGCTTCTTCCGTGCCCGCCGCCCGGTACTTTTTCTGGGAACGCTGGGGATGCTCCTTACATGGGCAGCCATGCTTTCTCTTTCAGCCTACCCCGGTCCTTTTTATATCTCTCTTATCTACTTTGCCCTGGGTATTTTCAGTATTGTCTTCCTGATCAATCTGGGCTGTGTAAAAGAACTCTTCCCCGTGAAAATTGCCGGCACAGCCATGGGCACTGTAAACGCCTCCATGTTTGTAGGAGTAGCCCTGTTCCAGGGAATATCCGGTTATCTGCTGGACCATTTCCTGGAAACACAAACTGCCCTTTCTGCCTACCGGTCAATTTTTACCTTTTACCTTGTTAGTATGGCCCTGGCCCTTTTTCTCGTTGTTTTAATGCCGGAAACCTTTCCCCGGGAAACAAAAAAACCAGCCCGTCCCTGAAAACATTCAAAAGCAACACTAAGGAGGGACACCTGGTTAGAAAGGGAAATAAAAGCTTTATTACCTGCCTTATACCAGAAGCTTTTAGGATTATATATTTATCAAAAAAATAAATGAGCATTTATTCCAGGCTCAACCGTTCTTTATGCTTGCACCCCACACAGATAAAATCCACATCGCCATCGTTCCAAACCAGAACTATGCCCTGATTTCCATCACATACCGGACACTTGACAACATGACTGCTGATAACTTCTGCTTCAAATTCTTCGTTCATTTTCTGCCTCCCGTTAGAAGCATATTTCATTTTGCTTCTGGCGGGAGTAGATGGGAATCGAACCCACCGTGGACCTCGTCAGCCCACCACCGGATTTGAAGTCCGGGAGCACCACCAGGGTACTAGCTACTCCCAACCAACGCACAATTATCATTTTAACAGTTGTTTTATGTTTTTTCAATATTATTTTTCGTCTTTTTTACCTGAGAAGGCTGGGTATAACTAGAGCTATTCCCGGGAATGTTATCAGGATAGCTATACATACGAATATACATATAAGGAACGGCCAGATCCCCCTGAAAATGGTCATGACAGGTGTTTCCCTTTCCACCCCGGCCACAACGTAGACATTTGCACCTACCGGCGGTGTAATTACACCCATTCCCAGTGCCAGCACAATTATAACCCCGAACCAGACGGAATCAAAGCCCAGAGCCATGACCACGGGATAGAAAATGGGTACGGTAAGCAGGATCAACGCCAGAGCATCGATAAAACAACCCAGTATTAAATAGACGATTAAGATAACCACCAGTATCAAAACCGGCGGGAGAGCGATTTCCGTAGCCCATGTGGCCATTGCCGCCGGGAGCCCTGTGATAGCCAGGAAGCGGCCATAGACGTACGCCGCGCCGGAAAGGAACAGGATCATCGCTGCGATACGCACGGCATCGTTCAGGGAGCTGACAAATCCCCGCCAGGTCAGCTGACGCCTGATCAGGGCCACCACCAAAGTGGAGAAAGCACCGACGGCCCCGGCTTCGGTAGGTGTAAAAAAGCCGGCAAAAAGGCCGCCCATGACACATACAAAAATAATTATGACCTCAACTCCACCTCTCATGACCGCCCTGAGTTTTTCTCCCCACGGTACCTTCGGGCCCGCTGGAGCCAGGTCCGGGTTGCGCCTTACGATTAAATAGGTGGCTAACATAAACAGGACCATCAACAGCAGCCCGGGAAGAATGCCCGCCAGGAATAATTTGGCAATGGATTCCCCTGTAGAGATGCCGTAAAGGATAAAAATGACGCTGGGGGGAATCATCACCCCTAAAATTGCTGCCGATGCAACAGTAGCCGTAGACAGGGAGCGGCTGTAGTTGTATTTTTTCATCTCCGGCAGCGCCACGGCACTCATGGTAGCGGCTGTAGCCGTGGTTGAGCCGCAGATGGCGCCAAAAGCGGCACACGCTCCGATAGTAGCCAGAGCCAGACCGGCCGTCATGCTTCCCATCACTTTATAAGTGGCATCATAAATCCTCGAGCTTAAACCCGAGTAATAGGCGATAAAACCCATCCAGACAAAGAGAGGCACAACGATCAGCGGGTAGGAGGCAAAGGTATTGTACATGGTCTGAGCAGTAATCGACAGCGCTGCCCTTGTTGTCGTTAAATATGCATACCCCGACATGCCGACCACCAGCATGACAAAAGCCACGGGCATACGTAAAAAGAGAAGGATGAAAATGACTAATATAGAGAGCATCCCAACCTGCATCGGGGTCATAGTGCTTCACTCCCTTTTATAATCATCATTATTGCTTTAATTAAATCCTTGAGTAGAACTACAGCCAGCATAAGGAAGCCGAAAGCAACAAGGTAAATAACGGGGTAAATAGGTATCAAAAGATCAGCAGTCGCCCAACCTCTCTGGGCCATTTTCGCTCCGAATGCGATTGTTTCCTTGGCCAGTAAACCTGCAAAGAACAAAGAGATAGCAGACACGATGGTATCTACAACCCCCTGCAGTCGTGGAGGAAACTTTTCTACCAGCACCCCTACAAAAATATGCCCTTTCATCAGCTGGGTGTAAGCTACTCCCGTGGTCAGCAGCACTGCTCCCAGGATCTCTGTTAATTCAACGGTGCCAGGTACAGGCTTCCACGGGATTCGGGAGAAGATATTCGCTACGATTAAAAGCATTACCGCAGCCAGGGCAGCCTGGCCTATCTGGGCTGTCCGCCAGGTAATCATGCGAACAAATTTATCTAATATACCCATGTCATCCCTCCTCCAATTATCGTATCCCAAATGAATGAACCCAGTTATCTTTGTTATTTTTATGTTGGAGAGGGCAACGGCAGAATCTCAGGCTGCAGAAGCCCTCTCCTGTTTTCTCTTCGGTTGAAGTGTACAGTTACAAATAGTTAAGGTCGTTAACTGTAATTATTACTTGCCGTAGCTGCCGTACTTTTGGGACATTTTTGCATCTATCTCTTTCACTTTCTTGACAACATCGTTCCCCGGCAGGCCGGCTTTATTTGTTTTCTCAATCCAGGCATCCACAACAGGCTCGATTTGTTTCAGCCACCTGGCCTGTTCTTCTGCCGAGAGAGTAATAACCTCTACTTTATGCTCCTTGATACCGTATTGCAGGCCTCCCTCGGTATGGTCAGTCCTCAGTTTACCGTACTTTTCTACATACTCCTCGCTGACATCGGTAAAAGCCTTCTGGATATCGGCAGGGAAGGAATTCCAGGTATCCCAGTTCATTACCTTCATAAAAACGATGTTGTAGAGGAAGGGTGTCTTGGTAACGTAGTTAATAACCTCGGCCAGTTTGAAACCTTTGAGGGTATCGGTGGGGGCCAGGATACCCGCTAACAATCCTGAGTCAAGGGCCAGGTAAGCATCAGACATGGGCATGGATACGGGGGTGGCTTCCAGCGCTTTCATGGAGGGAACCGTCCCTCCGACAGTCCTTATCTGCAGTCCCTTTAGATCTTCCAGTTTACGAACCGGAGGCTTGTTGGTCATAACATCGCCGGGTCCGGTGGCCCAGAACATAAGTACTTTGACATCTTTATACTCTTTTTGCAGCAGATCCATGGTCTTATATGCTTCCCACATGGTCATGGAGGCCACCAGGGCGTTGTCGTTTTTATACCCGGGCAGCTCGAACGCTTCTGTTACAGGGAACAATCCCGGCGTATAAGCGGGACATGTTGTTCCCAGATCAGCAGCGCCGTCTGCTACACCCGTAAAGATCTCGTTTGCTCCCAACAGGGCATTAGCCGGATGGAAGGTGAAGGTAACCCTGCCGTTGGTGCGCTTCTCAATTTCCTTGGCCCAGCCCATATGTCCTTCAGCCACCTGGAAGTCTGTGGCAGGCCAGAAAGTGGCAAACTGCAGGTTCCATGTTCTGTCATCCTTGGGTTCTTCTTTCGGCTGATCCGTCGGTGTCGGTGCCGCTGGTGCAGGTGCTTTTGCACAACCGCCCAATAAAGGTAACGCTACCAATGCAAGTACCAGTAAAAATACAAGGACCTTAATTTTCATTAATTGACCCTCCTTAGAGTTTTAGATTCATAATTCCCTCTCTTTACTGCCAAATTTCTCACATCCATAAACCACCCCCTTTAAATAAACAAAAAAAAATGATTAGCCGGGATTTGAACTACGCAGTAACATGTAATTACTAAAATTATAATCGTTATACGTGTTATTTTTTGGGGATACTTATCTTACTAAAAAATACTGTTCTTACTAAATAATTATGGAAATAATACTAATGTTACTAATGTTAATATTAGCACAATTAATTTTTAAAATCAAGAATTTTTTAAAAGAAATCCAAATGGGGAGCCGCTACCATTCTAATAAAAAATCCCGACAACAGGCAGAAAACTCCCAGGTAGGTAAAGACAACAAGGTAATTACCCGCTGTAATATCCAGTATGTAACCGCTCAGCGAAGGGCCCAGTACCCCGGAAATAAAACCATAGGCGGTAAAAACCAGTCCAAAAACAGCTCCGAAATGCTTAAGCCCAAAGCAGTCCGAAACCAGGGGAGCCGAAACAGCAAACAGCGTTCCGAAAGCAAACCCTACAACGGCGGCAAGCACAGCCAGGGCTGCCAGGCTGTTAAAATGGGGTAAGGCAAAATAGGCAAACCCGGCTGCAAAGAAGGTAATGCTCATGGTCAGGTTTCTTCCGACAATATCGGAAATATAACCGGTTAAGATACGGCTTAATCCGCTGGCCATGTTAAAAGCAGTTAAAATTATAACGGCCGACTCCATGGAAAAACCCATGGAAAGGCCGAAAATAACCGACAGGCTTACCATGGAAATACCCGCTGCCCCCTGCAGGGCCCATGTAAGCCAGAGAAACCAGAAACTCCTGGTTCTAAGGCTTTCCCGCACCGTTAACGATTCACCCGGAACCGCCTGGGGCCTTACATCACCCCGGGACTCCCCTTGCCGGACAAATTTTACCCTTTCCGGGGTTTCTGTGAACTGTGCCGCTATTATTCCCACCAACAGGCTGATAACGGCTATGAGGATATTCATGGATACATACCCCCTGGATTTGAGCATGCTGCTAAAAACAGGAGCCATAATTGCCGCTGACATGCCGAATACCAGGTTCACCACTCCCGAAACAAGCCCTCTTCTCCCCACAAACCAGCGCTGCACAGACGTCAGCGCGGGAACATAAATGAAGCAGGAGGCCGTGCCGTTTAAAAAAGCCCAGAGGTAGAGTATGTAAAGGTTTGAGGCATAAGCTGCAATAAAAACGTTTAAACCGCAGATGAGTGCTCCTATACTTATCATGATCCTCGTCCCTACCTTTTCCTGCCAGCGGCCCACAAAAAACATGAAAAACCCCAGAGCAGCCAGGACAAAAAACAAGGTATTGCCGATGGCACCACGTCCCATAGAAAACATCTCCTGCCAGTAAGGAGCCATTACACCGGGAAAACCGAAAATCAAGGCACCCGGCCAGAATATGGCGGCGGAACAACTTATAACGGCGATAATTCCCCTTGTACTTCTGGTCATAGAAAAGGCCTCCTTTTATTTTTTTAAATTCAGGAAATAATCAATTAAACCGAATGCCGCGCTCAGCAACAGCCCCCCTACCAGTATTAAGGCCATTATCAAATAAAAAAAGTTTCTCCAGGCCATTTTTTTACTTCTTTTTTTACCTCCAGCCATTACCTCTCACCTTTCCATTTCTCTTTCCTAATCTCCCCGTACCAGCAGGGAGCCGCAGTTCTCGCAAAAAACCTGCTGCCCGGGAGTAAGCAGGCGTGCTCTGAAAGAAGAAGGTAATGATACGTTGCAAATACCGCAAAAACCCTCTTTAACCAGAGACACACATCTGCCGCCCTGCAGGCGTTTGGAAAGCTCCCTGTACTTTTTAAGCAGTTGCTTATCAATATTTTGCATCAACTCATCCCGCTGCTGGTTTAACAGCTGCAGCTCCCCCTGGATTTTCTTTATGTCACCACGCGCTTTTAATTTTAACTGCTGCAGCCCTTCGTCTTTTACTTCCTCCTGTTTCTTTAACTGGGAAATTTCCCTGCCATCATTCTCCAGGTTCTCCATAAGGTAAAGAATCTCATCTTCCAGTTCCGACTTCTCTTTTTTCGAGGATTGGACTTTTTTTTCCAGGCTCTCCAGTTCTTTAACATTGCGAATCTCACCGCTATACAGTTTTTTATCCATCTCCCTTAAGGAAGTTGAAACCGTTTGCAGCTCCAATTCTTTACGCCGCAGTTCTTTCTTTTCCGTGTTTAATTTCTCTTCCTTTTGCTTTAACTCTTTCTGGAAGACAGCAAGTTCCTGCTTTTTGTGCTGGTATTCGCTAACACTGGCTAAATTTTGCAGTTCCTGTTCCTGGCGAAATATTTTCTGCTCAAGCTCCTGGAACTGCCAGAGCAATTGTAGCTGTTCCACTGGTTTCATCTCCTTACTATAATATCAAAAAAGGATAGGATCCATGCCTATCCTTTAATGCGGGACACGCCACAGCCTACCTGCTTTCTGCGAGATGATCACTTTTGTATTAAATCCCGACTGTTTTATTCTTTCTTTTAAAAATCCAGCTAAAACTGGAAGTACCGGTCTTTCCGTAGCATCGTGCCCGGCATCGATCAGGGCCAGGCCGGAATAAGCCGCCTTCTGTGCATCATGAAACTTGATGTCTCCGGAAATAAAAACCTGGGCCCCGCTTTGCAGGGCGTTTTCCACGTATTCTGAACCGCTGCCACCCAAAACCGCCACTTTTTCCACTTTCATCTCCGGGTCCCCCAAAACTTTTATAAAATCGGGTTGAAGCAATTTAGAACAATGCCCGGCCAGCTCTGCCAATGTTACCTTTTCTGCCAGCTGCCCTTTTCTTCCCAGCCCCCAGACTTGTCCCTCGTTGGAGAGGGGATAAAGATCATAGGCCACCTCTTCATAGGGGTGGGCTGCAAATAAAGCCTCCAGGACCTGCTCCCGGTCCCGGCGAAAAAGTATTGTTTCCAGGCGGTATTCGCTGACCTTTTCCAGAGCGCCCTCTGTCCCCAGGAAAGGGGAACTGCCTTCCCGGGGCAAAAATGTTCCCGTTCCCAGTAACTGGTAAGTACAGTGGCTGTAGTTCCCAATCCAGCCGGCCCCTGCCTGGGCAATAGCCTGGCGCACTTTATCCTCATATCCCTCGGGAACAAACACAACCAGCTTCTCCAGTTCTTCTCTTCCTGTGGGGAAAAGAGGCTGCATATTTTTAAGTCCCAGAAGTTCACCCAAGGCATGACTGACTCCCCGGGGGGCAACATCAAGATCGGTATGGGCGGAAAATAGGGTGACACCCTCTTTTAAAGCCCGCACTACCAGGGCCTCGTGCCTGTTATTCAAATCCAGCCTGTGTAACGGCCTGTACAAAAAAGGATGATGAGTAAAAATAAATGGTGCTCCGGCCAGGAGAGCCTCTTCCAGCACTTCCCCGGAGAAATCAAGGGCCAGCAGCAAAACCGGAACTTCACGGGATAAATCCCCCCATTGCAAGCCGGTGGCATCGCCGGGTAAAGCCCGTACCCGCGGTGCAAATTCCTCCACAAAAGAAATCAGATTATTCCCCGCGGCAAACATCTTCCAGCACCCCTTTCAACCGGTCATATTGAAAATTAAAGTAACGCCACCTGGGATCTTCCTTACCATTTCTGGAGCGCAGTAATCCCTGCATGACTTTCTCATAATGCTCCAGCTTATGTTTAAGCCAGGGTATAAGCAAAGGATCCCTTTCCCTGAGGAGAGCCGGACCTATTTCCAGGAAGATGGGTTCTTTAACAATTTGCCGGCCTTTTTCCACAGCGATTATCTCGTAATAATTTTCCTTTTCTTGAACAAGCCTTTCCCGGGCAAAGCAAAAACCGTGTGCTGCCAGCCAGCGCCTCACCAGGGGAACATCCCCCATGGGCTGCAGCACCAGACGTTTATAACTTCTGAGCTTATTAGCTGCAGCAATAAGCATCCTGCATACTGTTTTACCTCCCAGTCCCGCAATAACCACTATTTCCACGCCGTCTTTCTCGTCAAGGGCCAGCAGCCCATCGCCCACACGTACCTCCACCTTATGGGTCAGGTTAAAAAGGTTAACCGTTTCCTGGGCCAACCTGCTGTTAAGAGGGGACTTCTCCACGGCAATAACCCTTGGACAGGCCTTCTCCTGTACCAGATGCACGGGCAAATAAGCATGATCTGTTCCGATATCGGCCACTACCGTACCGGATGGAACGAGGGATGCTACTCCAGCCAAGCGAGGTTTAAGTTTCACCGTCATACCATCCTTTTCTACCCGGAAAACTCAGTGTAATAGTTTTTAAACTCTTTTTATAATATTTACAAATTCCATGAAAATTATAAAATCCCTGCCATGCTGTTTCTTTTTTAACCTGAACAGTAATCTTATTAACAAAAATAATTTCATCAAAACACTTAAAAATACAGAAAATGAGATAAAAAAATTCCGGGATCGCACAACCCCGGAACTTTTTAGGCAAACATTAAGCAAGGCTTATTTTCTTATCTTAAAATTTTACTGAGCTTTAAACCATATTGGCTGCCAACTGCTACAATTTCCGCATAAGCAACTCGTTTCCCGTTTACCAGAATTTCCACATCATCCCCTACCTCAGAATCAAGTTCCACTACGGAACCTATACTCAGATGAAGCACCCTTTCTAACGGCATCTTGACCCTGCCAACAATACCCTTAACTTCCAGTATAATGTTTCCTACAAGGTTCAGCTCATCGTCTTTTAAAGCGTCGGGACAGTCAGGTTTTTCCTCCATCGGTACATTTACAGCATAAGTTGTTTTTTTGTCGTGAGTTATACAGGTGGAAGAACGCTCCTCAATGTATGCGGGCTCTTCATTAATTCCTTCTTCTAACTCTTGAATATCATCCCGGTACCTGCCAATAAGGCCCCTCTCCTTTTCCTTGTTTTCAATATTATATTGTTCCGTCAATATAACCCACCCCTTACATTAGAATACCCCGGGCCACCGCTTATTTAAGCTTACGTATTCTCTCTGCCGGTGTAATAATCTGCTTAACGCGCAGTCCGTAGTTTTCGCCTACTACTACCACTTCTCCCAGGGCTATGACGTTATCGTTAACATAAAGTTCAACATACTCTGTAACATAGTTTTCAGTTTCAATAATCATGCCGGG
Source organism: Dethiobacter sp. (assembly GCA_003605065.1). Lineage (GTDB taxonomy): Bacteria > Bacillota > Dethiobacteria > DTU022 > UBA8154 > UBA9862. The sequence goes on from QZJM01000022.1 coordinate 23,053, forward strand.
CTTAAGGGCTAATAAATCTCGCAGCTTCTTTGTGGTTTTACCCACAACTACCCTGCTTCTTACCGGCACATCCAGGATTAATTCCAATTTTCTTTTATTAGTGTCAGTACTTTTTTGCCTTTGCTCTGGGTCCCCTAAGCTGCTCTCCCGGCTCGCGGCATTTTTCCCTTCTTTTAATAAACGATCCAGTTCTTCCCGTGTTAAAATGTCACTCACTCGGTTTCCTCCTCTTCAAAAATAATATCGGTAATCACTCCGGCCATTTTAGTACTCAGGGTGCCCAGGTTAATTTTAAATTTTGGCCTTCCTTCAAGGCAGAGGTCAACCGGTTTATCTACCTGTCTGTCTAAAAGAATGATATCGCCTTCCTCAAAATTTAAGAAATCTGATACAGTAATGGTGGTACTCCCTAAAACCGCCGTCAATTCCACTTTAATAAATTTTAATTTTTTCTCCAGGTTTTTTAAGGCCTTGGTCATATCCCAATCCATTTTCGACTGCCTGGTATGCCAATTCTGAGCAGAGAGCCGGGTTAAAACGGGTTCCAGGGTTATATAAGGCAGACAGAGGTTTATGAAACCATCATTTCCGGCAATATTAGTTGAAAAACTTAACAGCGCCACAGCCTCGTTTGAGGCTAGCAATTGACTGAACTGGGGGTTTGTATCCAGGGATTCAATTAGAGGAGATATATCTGCTATATCTTCCCACGCGTAACGCAGGTTATTTAAGACCTTTTCATTAACCCTGCGCAAAACGCTCAATTCTATTTCTGTCAGTTCCCTTGCCTGCTTAATGATCTTTCCTTCCCCACCAAAAAGAATATCTATGATGGGAAATGTAAAAAAGGAATTTGTTTCTAAAAGTGCGCTGCCGTTATTTTCAGAAAGCCTGAATACAGTCACCAGGGTTGGCAACGGCAGAGAACAAATAAATTCTTCATAGATTACCTGGCTGGCGGACTCAAGCTTTACAGCAGCAGGTATCCGGAGATACGCTGTTAAGAAATTTGTTAACATGCGGGCAAAATTTTCATGAATATTCTTCAGTGTCCGCATTTGGTCCTTGGAAAATTTATTTGGCCGCCTAAAATCATAGGGAACCACTTTATGAGCCTGGAGCAGTTCATCATCCTGCTGTTTCGACGACAAGTCACCGCTGCTTAAGGCGTTAATTATTGAATCTATCTCTGACTGCGAAAGAACATCTTTCCCCATGAAAATCCTCCTTTGTTAAAAACTCTGGCCGGAATTCTTAATAAAAAAGACATTTTTAAAAATTGTTTGCAGGAAATACCTCTGTCTGGAAGAACTTATCAAACAAATTTAATAATTATTAGGGGGTCACTAGCTATGAAAGAATTTGATGGCAAATTAAAAATTTTTAACTCTGAAGTCATTCTGACTCCTCCCGGAGGCAGCGGTTCCAACCCGCAAATTCTGCCGGCAAAAGGCATTGTGATTTATGTAAATGACACTCCAATCCATGATTCTACCACTATAAATACAGGGGATACCGTAAAGATCGAAAGCTGTATCGACTTAGTTGAAGACGGAGTTATGGACGTTAAGATAAGTAATGACGGCCTCTCCGCTTCTTTAATGCTGAAAAAAAGAATGATGGCCCGTTATCTGGTACTTGATTCTCCAGAAGTAACTGTCCTTGAGCCCCAGGTTGAACAGACACTTTATGAGGAAAAAGGATGTGATTTAGAACAAATATATGGTCTGCTAAATAAAATGGGCGTTAATTATGGCCTTGACCATAAGGCTATAGAAAATGCTTTCTCCCTTATGAGCGGGGAATGGGTGGTCATAGCCCAAGGGCTTCTGCCTGAACCGGGAGAGAATGCCCGTTTAGAAATTTTTTTTGAAAATGTTCGCCCCGCTGTTCCAAGGGAAGACATTATGGAAAATATGGATTACCGGGAAAAAGGAGCCATTCCCTCAGTGGATAAAGACACTCTCCTGGCGAAAAAAATTCCTGCTATTCCCGGTAAAACGGGTAAAACTGTTACGGGAAAAAAGATGACCCCTCCCCCTGTAAAAGACATTCTCTTGAAGGCCGGTAAAAATACTTATTGCAGTGAGGATGGCCTGCAGGTGTTGTCTGCCGTCCTGGGCCAACCCATCCTGGACAGAAAAGAAAAACAGTGCACTATAACAATTGAGCCTGTCTTCCTTCTGGATGGTGATGTAGATCTAAACTCGGGCCACATTAAGTTTAGGGGCGACATTCAAATCAATGGCAAAGTTACAGAATCTATGGAGATTCATTCTGACAGAAGTGTGAAGATTCTCGGCAGTGTAAACGGCGCCCTCATCAAAGCCGAAGGTTCAGTTTCTGTCCGGAATAATGTAATTAACAGCCGTATAATGGCGGGAACACGCCAGTCTTTTGGTTTTCACGTTTATCCCCTTCTTGTGGAATTTGAGTCAACCTTAGTAGGAATTTTAAAGGGTTTTCAGCAAATCAAAAAAACTCCAGGTCATGAAAATGCCCGCTTCGGTTTTATCCTTGACCTCTTGGTTGAAAAAAAGTTCAATGGCTTTATCCAGCAGATTGAAAACCTCTGTCAAACCCTGCTAATTAATTTTAAAGATGATTTCAGCCATGATATGATAAACTCAATTGAATCCCTTAAAAAACAATTAAATGATTTTAAACGCCTTCCCTATCAAGAGCTGAACGACGCGGTCCAGCTTTTACAGACAACAAGCCTTGTAAAAAAATACCTGAATGTCCATTCTGTTCATAAAAGCGATATTCATGTCATGTACTGCCTCAACTCTCACCTGGAGGCCAGTGGAAGCGTTATTGTGGCCGGGCAGGGATGTTTTCATACGGACATCACTTCTCAAGATAGTATTGAGATAAAAGGCGTTATCCGCGGAGGCACTATCAGGGCCGAGAAAAACATCAAAATCAACAAGGTAGGTTCAGAAGCGGCTATAAAAACAAATATTATAGTGCCTTCAGACCAAATTGTATTTATTGATAAAGTCTTTGAAAACACCATAGTCACTATCGGGGACAATTCCTACAAGTTTAACATCCCTAGGAGCAGGGTTAAAATCTCCTGCAATAATAGCACAGGAAATATGGACATAACCACATTTTAAACTCCTGATTATTACATCGACAGTTATTAGCCAGCCCTTTATATATACAGCTAAAACAAGTTCCCCTGTCTTTAAAATTAGAGTTATTACAGCTCCTTTTTTAGCTGTGCATACAACTCCTCTGCCAGGGTAGTTGGAGAAGCTGATATTTCCCTGGCAATTTCTCCGATCAACATCTCCCACCACACCTCCTCCTGCAACCCCTTTTGCCCCATTTTCGCCTTCAGCATACCTGCAAGCATCTTTTCATAAAACACAGCGGCAAAATCCTGGGCGGCCTGCTTCATTTCCTTTTCGGAAGGTTTATTTTTTGGGAAAGCTGTAGGACAGCATCTCCCATGAGATATATCATTTACTTTCATCAAGCTATCCCCTTCTATACTTTTTCACTTCCACTCACTGGCTGAAGGATTAAGCTTATTTACGAATTTGATTGGCTAAAGCCCACATTTCATCAGCGGTTCTTACCGCCCGGGAACTTATTTCGTAAGCCCTCTGGGCCAGAATAAGACTGGTCATTTCCTCAACCATACTGACGTTAGATTGTTCCAGGAATTTTTGCTTAATGGCGCCAAAGCCTTCATCCTCCGGCCTCCCCCGCAACGGTTCTCCTGAGTTTTCCGTAGCCAGCCAAAGGTTTCTTCCTATGGCCTCCAATCCTTCCGGGTTTTGAAAACGGTATATTGCTGTCTCACCTTCCCTCGTTACCTCTCCAGCATCATTATAAAGACGTACAGTACCGTTACTATCAATACTGATACTGGTAAACTCCCTTCCTGCCAATTCCTGGGGCAGCAGGTCCACCAGATAGCCGTCTTCCGTCACAAGGTTTAAGGTTGGGTCCAGGGAAAAACCTCCCACCCGGGTAAAGCTTTCCCGGCCGTCGGGGAGCAGTATGCGAAAAAAACCTTCACCCTGAATAGCCATGTCCAGTTCTATGCCTGTTTCCCGGAGAACGCCCGGTAAAAAATAAGTCTTTATAGCCGCTGGCTTAACCCCCTGGCCCACCAGCAGTTTCCCTTCCTCATTTGGCGCCACGGGATTTCCTGGTCCCCTTAGGGAGCGGTACATCAGGTCCTGAAAAAGTACGCTCTTTTTTTTGAAACCCGTTGTGTTAACATTGGCGACATTGTTGGCTATAGTGTCGATTTTAAAAGATTGGGCCAGCATACCTGTAGCGCTATTCCATAGTTTTCTAATCATTTATTATCCCTCCTAGCGCAGTCTTCCCACTTCATTAATGCTCTTACCGAGAATTTCATCCTGGGCCTGTAAGGATTTTTGGTTTGCTTCATAAATACGCATAACACTGATCATATCCACCATTTCCCGAATGATTTCCAGATTAGCCTTTTCCAGCATACCCTGTCTGACCTGGCCTGTACCCTGGGCTGAAGGTGCCGTGTTGACAGCTTCAAAAAGATTTTGCCCCCTTTTTTCCAACTTTTGCAGGTCTTCTGCAGAGAAGACAGCCAGCCCAAGCCCCCCTGCAAACTGCTTCTCCTGCCCCGCCAGGCGCCAGATTCCACCGTCCTCATCCACCGCTACATGGTCAGTTAGGATCTGAATAGCCCGTCCTTCCACATCCAGAACCTGATAACCATCGCTGGAGACAAGAAAACCGTCCCGGTCTATGCCAAAAGACCCATCTTTCGTATACCTGATTCCCGCTGGCGTCTGCAGGGTAAAAAACGCAGCATCCGTCAGAGCCAGGTCCAGATTCCTGCCTGTTTCCTCCAACAAACCGGGAGTAAAGCTCGTAACTATGGACTGTAAAAGGGGGCTTTCAGATAAAGCTCCCAGGGGCAAAGACCGCCCTTTCCCGGTACTGGCAAGCAGCTCTTCCGAAAAGCTGCGCACCAGGACAATGTCTTTTTTGAATCCTGTGGTATTGCTGTTAGCTAAATTATTGCTTATGACTTCCTGCTTTTTCCCTTCTACCGCCATGCCTCTGGCAGAAGCGTACAAACCTCTGATCATAAACCGCCCTCCTTATCGATTCCCTTAATCCCCAGTTTCGTCCCCGGAAAAGTCGTTATCCTCGCCGGTGACCTCTGCCGTCTCCCCGGTAATATTGCCACCTGTTAAATCATCTTTGAATACCAAGACTTCCTGCTTGTAAACCATTCCCATTTCTCTGGCTTTTTTTTCGATCTGATAATCAGTCATCCTTTCCGGGGGCCAAAGGAGCAAGAGCAAAGAAGCAATGGACAATCCCAGACCAAGGCCCAGCAAGACTTTTAGATCATAAATACATCTTAATTTCTTAAACCCAGTACTAATTGTACCTCACCCTTTCCTCTCCCTACCTGCCTGGCAATTTCCTCCAGGGGAATCCCCTGGTCATACAACAGGTAAATATCATTGTGCAGGCGCGCCCTTTCCAGGTATTCAGCGGAGAAAATATGTTCTTTTTGATTACGGGCTGTCTTCTCTGGCGCTTTGTCATCATGGGCTGCCAACTTTTTCTCCACTCTCATCATCAGGTAAGTCACCATTTCCTTCTGCTCCCTCAGCTCAGCTAACTGCATTTCCACCTTTTCCTTAAGTTCATACAACATGCCGGTGTCAACGGCGGCATGTTTCACATTTTGATAAAAAGCATCTTGAAAGGGTTTTACGTCTTTCTCTGTATCGGTAATTCCCCGCGGTAAAGATGAAGAGGTTGTTACCTCTTTTTGTTTTCTGGCCATAACTGTAAAAGAATACAGGAATAAGAAAACGCCAACAATCAAAACCAAATAGGCCATTTTATTCCTCCTTAAGCTGGTGGCGTAATTTTAACATAATCCGGCTGTGGATTTGCGACACTCTTGATTCAGAAATATCCAGGACCTGTCCTACCTCTTTTAGAGTTAACTCCTCCTGGTAATACAAGTGCAAAATAAGCTGTTCTCTTTCTGACAACGTTTCAATTGCCCCTGCCAGCATGTTCAGTTTCTCTTTTTTTAACAGGTTGGCTTCAGGATTAACCCAATCGCTTTTATCAGAAATATATTCTTCTACCTTTCCGGCGTTTTCATCACCGGCAAAGAGATATTCCTCCAGATGGACGAGGCTTTTACTGTTTATTTGAGCAAGCAGTGTGCCTATCTCCTTTGTGCTGATTTTCAGGTATGCGGCCAGCTCTTCTTCACTGGGAGTCCTCTCCAGATTTGCACTCAAAATAGCGTGGGCCTTTTCTACCTCGCGGGTTTTGGAGAGCAGGCTGCGGGGGAGCCAACTCATTTTACGCAGTTCATCCAACATAGCCCCCTTAATTCGCAGCGGTACATATTTTTTTAGGGGACCCTTGGTAGGGTTGTATTTCTCCAAAGCATCTAAAAGGCCCATTATGCCGCTGCTAACCAGGTCGTTCCTGTCAACATGGTCAGGTAGGCCCATGGCCAGACGGTTAGCCATACGGCTCACCAGGGGCAGGAATTTTTTAATCATCTCTTCCCGGGAAGTATCCTGAACAGCGTAGCCTTGTGGCAGCACACTCATTCCCCCTTAAAAAGTTTTTTTTCTCGTTAAATTAAAAATGATTAATTTGAAAGCATTGTTTTTTTATCATCACCAACACCAACCATTAAGAAAAAATTTTTGCTATTTTACGGAAAAATCCGCTCATACCCTCACCGCCTTGCACTTTAAGGGAATAAGGCTCCACTAAATTATTGGCTATCCTATCTATACATTCAGCCGCCTTGCTGTTAGGATAAGCGATGAAGAAAGGATGCTGCTCCCTGACGGAGCGCGCCACAACACTGTCGCAAAGTACACAGCCCAGGTAGTCAACGGGTAACCGGAGGTAATTATGAGCAACCCGCGAAAAGCGCTGGGCCACATCCTCCCCTTCCTGTATGTTTTTAACCTGGTTTACAACCAGTTTAACTTCCTGCTGCAGCTGGTACTTGCTGATTATCTTGGCTATGCCGTAGGCATCAGTAATAGAAGTAGGTTCAGGGTTTGTTATGAGCAGGACATCATCAGCAGCCGTGATAAAACCCAATACTGACTTTGATATGCCTGCACCGGTATCAATTAAGATGATTTCTGCGCTCCTTTCCAGTTCAAGGAGTTGTTTTAAAAGCTGCTGGCGCTGGAAGCCATTTAGGTTAGCCATTTCCAACAGACCTGTACTTCCTGGCACAATATGAACTCCCAGAGGTCCTTTTAAAATTATTTCCTGCAGCTGTTTATCCCCACTGACTACATGGTGCATGTTATAGCGAGGTATTAAACCCAGCAGGATGTCCACATTAGCCAGCCCAAAATCAGCATCAAAAATGACCACCCTTTTCCCCATTTGCGCTAAAGCCAGGGCCAGGTTTACAGTCATGTTGGATTTACCCACGCCACCCTTGCCACTGGTTATTGTTATTACCCGGACTTTATGTGAAAGATTATTGCTTTTAATATCTTTTTTTGCTGCTAATTCTTTTAGCTTTTCTGCTTGGTCAGCCATACCTGATCCTCCCCCAACACCATATCTGCCAAACGGCTGGCATTAGCAGGTTCAATGTCATCAGGCACATTCTGGCCTGTAGTTATATAAGCAATGGGCAATGCTGTTAACCGGCATACGTTTAGAATTGTACCGAAGGTTTCTGTTTCATCAAGTTTTGTCAATATCAGGCTGTTATAGTTACTCCGTTTGTAAGCCTGCGTAATTTTATGCAGGTCCCGCATCTTAGTCGTGGCGCTAACCACCAAAAATACAATCCCCTCGCTAAGACAGTTGATGTACTGTGCTGTTTCTGCAATGTGTAAAGAGTTCTTTGCGCTCCGTCCCGCTGTATCTATAAGAATAAAATCAAACTCCTTACACTTTTCTACAGCTCTGTGCATCTCTTTGAGAGTATAAACCACTTCCAGTGGTATACCAGTTATTTCGGTGTAGGTTTTAAGCTGTTCCACCGCACCTATGCGGTAGGTATCGGCGGTAATAATTGCCACTTTTTTACCCTGCTTAAAAGCGAAATTAGCAGCCAACTTGGCCAGGGTCGTAGTTTTCCCCACGCCGGTGGGCCCGACAAAAGAGATGTGCTTTGCCTTGGGATGAATCTCCTTAGTAAGAATGGTCTTGTTAATCCTGTTCAGGACAAGCATCTCCGTTATTTCAGCCGTAAGGTTTTTCCCTTCAGAAACAGTCTGAATACCAGACAGGATCTCTAGGGCATAGTCCCTGTCAACATCATTATCAGTAAGCCTTTTTAACCAGTAATTAAAGGCGCTGCTGCCCTGAGGCAGGTTATTTTCCTGCTGAGATATGATTATCTGCATCATACTCTTTAGCTCATTGAGTTCATCATCCACGTTTTTGCTGCCGCTCGGCATCTTTTTGTATTCTTCCTGCCTTTCTCCGTTCGTATCTACAGCAGCAGTTATTTCCATTGTTTTGGGGAGAAAAAATCCTTTTAACCCTTTCTGTCTTCTTTTCTTGCTTTCAATAATAACCGCGTTTGAGCCCATTTCTTTACGTATCTGGGCCAAGCCTTCCCGCATACTGGAAACCCTGTATCTCTTAATTTTCATCAATTATTCACCACTCCTAACGCTTCGACTTCCACACCGGAAATGATTTCATTGAAAGACAGGAGAATTACCTGGGGCAGTGACCTTTCCAACAGCCTCCTCAAAGGAAGCCGGATGCGGGGCGAAACCAGGGCTATAGGCTGTCTCCCCTTCATAGTCATTTTTTCCACCTGGGACACCAGGCTGTTGAAAATCTTTTGAGTCAGGCCGGGATCTAAAATCGGGTAAGTGCCCTGGGGAGTCTGCTGCAGAGAATCTGCAATTTTCTGCTCCAGTTCCGGATCTAATGTAAGAACATACAGCTTGTTGTTCTCTCCGGAAAAAAGGCTGCAAATGGTGCGGGACATTGACTGCCGCACCATTTCTGTCAGATAATCCATATTTTTACTTTCTGAAGCATGGTCCGCCAGGGTTTCAAGGATGGTAACCATGTCCCGGATAGGTATCTTTTCTTTCAACAAGTTTTGCAGGACTTTCTGTACATCCCCTACAGAAAGCATATTGGGAATAAGTTCTTCAACCACCGCAGGCTGGTTTTCTCTGACATTGTCTATGAGCAGTTTTACCTCCTGCCTCCCCAGAAGCTCGTGGGCATGATTCCTGATAACTTCCGTGAGATGTGTTATCAGGACCGTGACATCATCCACCACTGTATATCCCGCCATTTCCGCATCATCTTTTTTATCCTTTTCAATCCACAGGGCCTCCAGTCCAAAAGTAGGCTCTTTGGTGGGAATGCCCTCTATTTCTTCCGCCAGGCCCCCCGGGTTCATAGCCAGGAAATGGCCTGTTTGCAGTTCACCCGAAGCTAAAAAGTTGCCCTTAAGCTTTATTACATACCTGTTGGGTGCAAGCTGCAGGTTGTCTCTGATACGGATAGGCTGAACTACCAGACCGGCTTCCAGGGCAAACTGGCGGCGGGCCGCTGTGATTCTATCCAGAAGGTCTCCTCCAGACTCCTTCTCCGTTAACTGCAAAAGATTATACCCGAGCTCCAGTTCCAGAAGGTTAACACTGACGAGACCGTGGAAATTCTCGGGTTCCAACCGTTCCCTTTCAACCCGCTCCCGGGCAAGCCCTTTTGCCGCTTTGCTTTTCTCCTCCTGAAGCAGAAGGTAGGAGGCGAAACCGCTGCCCACCGCCAGTATAAAAAATGGGAAAAAGGGCAGCCCCGGTATTAAACCTAAAACCAGGACAATTCCAGCAGACATGGCGATAACCTTGGGGAAACCCAAGAGCTGACTGGATAAATCCTGCCCGAGGGTCCTCTGGTTGGCAGACCGGGTGATAAGAATACCAGCGGCAGTGGAAATGAGGATGGCAGGAATCTGACTTACCAGCCCGTCACCGACGGTTAGGAGGGTATAGACCTGGATGGCCTGTTCAATAGGGTACCCTTCCTTGATAACTCCAATCGCCAACCCCCCGACGATATTTACCAAAACTATTATTAAACCGGCAATAGCATCACCCTTAACAAACTTGCTTGCCCCGTCCATAGAACCGTAAAAATCCGCTTCCTGCTGTAGAACCATACGCCTTTCCCTGGCGGTAGCCTCGTCAATCAAACCGGCGTTAAAGTCTGCGTCTATGCTCATCTGTTTTCCCGGCATGGCATCCAGAGTAAAACGGGCGGCAACCTCCGCAACCCGCCCGGCCCCATTAGTAATTACAAGGAACTGGATTAAAGTTATGATCAGAAAAATGACAAAACCAACGACATAGTCTCCCCCTACAACAAAATTTCCGAAGGCATTAATGATATCCCCTGCGGCAGCGTCCCGCAGGATAAGCCGTGTGGAGGAAACATTCAAAGATAATCTAAACAGGGTAGCCACCAGTAAGAGGGAGGGAAACACTGAAAACTGCAGTGTTTCCGTGGTAAACATGGTTAAAAGCAGTATTACCAGAGAAAAGGTTATGCTGAAAGTAAAAAGAATATCCAGCAGAAGAGCAGGGATTGGAATGATGATAATGAAAATTATGGAGACTATGGCCAAGGCTATAAATATATCGCTGTGGCTCAAAAGCCGCCTTAAAAACCGGCTGTTTAATAAAGACGCCATAACTTACCTCCTTCTTCCATGCTCTTTATTTAACTCATAAACCAAGGCCAATATTTCCGCCACAGACTGGTACAGTTCCATGGGTATTACCTGCCCTATTTCAACCTGCTCATAGAGCATCCTCGCTACAGGTTTATTTTCCACCACGGGCACGTTATGCTCTTTGGCTTTCTCTTTAATACGGGCGGCAATGAGTCCGGCCCCCTTGGCCACCATCAGGGGTACGGGGATTTTTTCTGCGCTATATTTCAATGCCACCGCCAGTTCTGTGGGGTTTGTAACCACCACTGTAGCATTAGGGACCTCATGCATCATACGCTGGTTGGCTAAGCTTCGCTGCTTCTCCCTCAACTTGCTCCTGATCAGAGGATCCCCTTCCATCTGTTTAAATTCTTCCTTCACTTCCTGCCTGGTCATGCGCAGGTTCTTAAAATGCTCCTGCCGCTGATAAATATAGTCCAAAACCGCCAGGATAATAAAGATTATAGCCACCCGTAAGCTCAGGTTAATAATTTCACTGCTGAAAATCTCCAAAAATGAACCGGGAGATAAGAACATGTAGGTGAGAAAACCTTCCAAACGAGAACTAAAAAATATAAATGTTACCATACCTACCAGGCAAATCTTCATTAAAGCTTTCAACAGTTCAAACAGTGCCCGGCGGGAAACAATTCGTTTGAATCCCTCTAACGGGTTGAGTTTTTCCATGGAGGGGGAAATCTTGTCTGTGGAAAAGACAAAGCCTACCTGTGCATAGTTGATGATCAACCCCGCCGAAAGGACCGTTACAAAAATAAGCCCCATAATCTTGAAGTAGGAAAAACCAACCTGCATGATCAATGGCCGCATATTACCGTCAGAAACTGCCATTGACAAGTACTCCCCCAAGAATTGCCCCACCATTTCTCTAATCCATTGAAATAGCGTGCCTCCAAATAAGATAAAGAGAAATACCACGGCCAGTAAATTGCAGGCCGAGCAAAGCTCGGTGCTTTTAACGACCTGGCCCTTCCTCCTCGCCTCCCGTAAGCGATGGGGCGTTGGCTGTTCCGTCTTCTCCCCAAATCTGTTATCACTCACGTCATACTCTCCATAATATTTATGATATTAGTATAAAGACTGCCAAAAATTTCCTCCATGACAAGTGACATAAAGGGCAGCGTCAGGTAAACGACAAAAAGCCCCACAAAAACCTTCAGCGTCAGACCTTCAAGAAACACGTGAAGCTGAGGAACGGTTTCGGAGATAAGGCCAAGGGCGATATCGGTGATAAGGATGGCAGCCACTATGGGCGCAGCTATTTGAAAAGACATGGCCCAGATGTAATAAAATAATTCCAGCAGCATCCTTACGGTAACATCATTAAAGGAAAGCCCCCCTAAGGGTATTAACTCAAAACTACGGGCAAGGGCAAGGAAAAGATAATGGTGCCCGTTTAAGGTGAAGTAAATGACCATGGCAAAAAGATAATAAAACTGGCTCAGTAAAGTAACAGAGCTGCCGAACTGGGGGTCAAAAATTCCAGCCATAGACAGGCCAATAGTTACATCTGCCAACTGGCCTGCCATCCTAAAGGCCGTAAAAAAGAGCAGGACAATAAAACCGATCGTCAGTCCCGTTAAGGTTTCTCCTCCTAAGAACAGCACCATCCTCATGGTAGTGAAGGAATCCCCTGCCGCATAGGAAAAATCGCTGCTAAGGAATATCAGGTAAGAAACAACCAGGGCCAAAAAAACCTTGACCAGGTTTGGTACACCCCGATAACTGGTGAAGGGCAAGGTTACAAAAAAGCTTCCCACCCTGGTAAGTATAAGCAGAAAATTCAACCATATCACATCTGTCATCTTATACCGCCTGCCTAACGGATTATAACGGACATATTATTGAACATACCTATGGAAAAAGTAATCAGCAGGTTCAACATCCATGAGCCAAAGATGAGAATAGTCAGAAATACAGCGACGATCTTAGGTACAAAGGTCATTGTCGGCTCTTGTATCTGGGTGGTAGCCTGAAAGATGCTGACACTTAAGCCTACCAACAAGCTTATTAAAAGGATGGGGGCAGCCGTAAGCAGCATGATATTGACGGTATCGCGAGCCAAACTCAAGACAAATTCTTCAGACATTTAACCACCCTCTCAACCAAAACTCTGCACTAATGACTTCACCACCAGGTGCCAGCCATCGACCATAATAAACAAAAGAATCTTAAAAGGCAGGGAAATCATCACCGGTGGCAGCATAAACATCCCCATAGACATAAGGGTGGAGGCAACCACCATATCTATAATTAAAAAGGGAATGAAAAGCATGAAACCCATTTGAAACGCTGTCTTTAATTCACTGATGACAAAAGCCGGTACCAGCACTGTCAGCGGTATTTCTTCCCTGTTCTTTGGTTGATCAAGGCCGGCGATATTAACAAAAAGCGCCAGGTCTTTCTCCCTCGTCTGGTTAAACATAAATTTTTTTAAAGGGGTGGCCGCCCTTTCCAGCGCTTCTTCCTGGCTTATTGTCTCCGCCAGCAGCGGTTGTAGCGCCTTTGTGTTAATCTCTGTAAATACGGGCCGCATCAGGAAGATGGTCAGGAAAAGGGCAAGGCCGATTATGATCTGGTTCGGCGGCGTATTCTGGGTTGCCAGGGCATTTCTGACAAAGCTCAGGACAATGACTACCCTTGTAAAGGAAGTCATTAAAACAAGAAATGCCGGCACTAACGATAAGACCGTCAGCAGCAGTAATAATTGCAGGGAAGCCACCAGTCCCTCCCCTTCGCCGGACATGCCAATATCAAGATTTAGATTAGGGATTGGCAGAAAAGCCTGGGCGGAAGCTTTACCGCTGCTCAACAAAATAGTTATGGTTACGGTGAGAGCAATCAGCAGCATTAATAAGGCCTTATTTTTCTCCATTTTTACCATCAAAATGTCCTCCATGGAACTTCTTCCTGATAAGGAACCGCATTTTTTCTTTGAAGGAGGCATTTTCCCCGGCTTCAGTTAAATATTTGTCCAGGCAGCTTTTAAATTCCTTATGCTCCCCCCGGGGAAGGGAAGGCAGTACTTCCTCACTGTTAACCTCCGCCAGCATATTTATATTGTCCGCGGAAACCCCCAGCAGAAAATGCCTTTCTCCCGCCCGGACCAGAAAGAGACCGCTTCTCTGGCTTAAAGGGAGTCTTTCTACTATTCTTAAAGAACCCTTCTTTTGGTAATAATCGGGCTGCAGCCTGATAAGGCCAAACTTGATAACGTATACAATGGCCATTAAAATTATCCCCAGAACAACCACCAGTTTAACTGTTTCCCAGAATAGGTTCACTGCTCTCTCTCTTCCCCCTCTACCTGCTTTCTGGCAGGTTCCCTTTTTCTATCCTCCATGAAATTTACCCGGAACGCGAAGCAATCATTGAGGACAACTATCTCCCCGTCTGCCAGGGGTTTGCCGTTTACCAAAAGCCGGGCGTTTTCTCCCGCCAAACGGTCCAGGACAATTACCGAATCCCTTTTCAGATTGAGGAGTTCTCCCACTGTAAGGACTGTTTCACCAAGGACAACTTTTAAGTTAAAAGTCACATGGTTTAATTCTTCTATTTTAGGGTCCTTTCTGGTTATTAGTTTCGGCTCAATCCTGTTAAAAACAACTTTACAGGTTTCAGACAGCCCTTTTTTCTGTCTATAACTTTTCTCTCCCCGACCTTTTTCCGCGGCAAAAGCTTTTACCGCTTCCCCTTCAGCAGGCAGGATATCTGCATTATCATCACTATCCTCTGCCTTAACCTGTTTTATCAAAGCTTGTATTTCTTCTTGGGAAAGAAAGGAATCCAACATGTTTAAGCCTCCTACTGAATGATAAATTCAGTGAAATATATTTCAAGTATTTCGCCCGATTTCAGCCTCTCGTTAAGCTCCGCTTTGAGTTCCATGCGCAGCCCGTTGGTGCCCTCTGAAGCGTTTATTTCGGACACAGTTCTGGAGCGGAAAAGTTCTATAATTAAATCCCTTATCTCCGCAGCATTTTTTTCAATTTCCTTCGTCAGGCCTTTACTGCTGTAGCCCAGCTCCACTGTGGCTTTTAAATAGCGGCGCTGCCCTGCATCTGCCAGGTTTACAGTAAAATCCATAGGAGCAGATGTGATGATCTGGGCTGCTCTCTTTTCCCGTGCCTGTTTATCCCTGAGGAAGAAGTGCCAGGCTGAATAACCTCCGCTTAAGGCCATGCCGATAATCAGGATGAATACCATTGCTTTGACTTTGCTCTTCTCTTTTTTTGTATCTTTTTTTTGCTGCTTCTCATCAGGGGCATGATCTGTTATTCTCATTTCGCTGCTCCTTCCTTGTCAAAGATTGTACTGCGGTGTGGAAATAATTATATTTACCCGCCTGTTCCTGGCACGCCCTTCACTTGTAAGGTTGGTGGCAACGGGGTGAAACTCGCCAAACCCCATGGCAGCAAACCGTGCTGGATGCAGCTGTTTTATTTCTACCAGGTACCTTACAACTACTACCGCCCTGGCCACTGATAACTCCCAGTTGCTTGGGAAAAGGTATGTATTGATTGGTACGTTGTCAGTATGGCCTTCTACTATTACCTGTTTATCAAGAGAGCTTAAAAGGTCCGCCACATAGCCTAATATTTCCTGTGCCTCGGGCTTAAGTTCAGCCTTTTTAGGGTCGAAAAAAAGAACGTCCGGGATCTCCAGCACTATACCCCTTTCATCCCTCAGCAGATTCACGCTCCCCTCAAGGCCTTTTTCTTCAATAAAACCTCGAATTTTTTCAACGGTATCCTGGTAATCTTCCAGCTTATCCCTGTCAAAAAAACTGTCCTGCGAGTCAGAAGGATCAGGGAAGCCCTTGAGGATTCCTTCACTTCCTAAGAAAGTTACCCTTAAGGATGAAAGGAGTTCGTTAAACCTGGCCTCATCTATGGCAGCAAAGGAAAAAAGCAGGACAAAAAAAGCCAGAACCAGGGTAATCATGTCTGAATATGTAACCATCCAGGCCGGCGCGCCTTCTTCCACGACAACATTTTTATTTTTCCTGCGGCTGCTCTTAATTCTCATCGATGAGTACTTCCTCCGAACTCCGTTCAGCTGGTTTCCCGCCCAGCTCCAAAGTTTCTTTTTCTTTTGGCGAAATAAAGGCTTTCAGTTTTTCCTGCAGGATACGGGGATTTGTCCCTGCCTGAATTGATAAAACCCCTTCAATAACCGCTTCTTTAACAGCAATCTCTGCTTCACTGCGCATCGCCAGCTTGCCTGCTATGGGAATAAAGACTAAATTGGCCAGTAAAGCCCCGTAAAAGGTAGTCAGGAGGGCAACAGCCATCCCCGGGCCGATGGCCGCCACATCATGCAGGTTTACCAACATGAGAATAAGTCCTATCAGCGTACCAATCATACCAAAAGAGGGGGCGAGGACTCCCCAGAATTTGAACAATTCCTGCCCCAACTTATGCCGGTTTTCCAGAGAATCTAACTCAATATACATGATATCTTTAATCAACTCTGGCCCGAAGCCGTCCACAACCATCTGCAGTCCTTTTTGAATGAAGGGGTCTTTCATCTCCTCAATATCATCCTCCAGGGAAAGAAGGCCTTCCCTCCTGGCCTTTTGCCCTAAACGGACAAATTCAGAGATAATATCCCCAATGCTGGCAACCTCAGCAAAAAACGCATTTTTGGTAATGTTAAAGACCATCCTGATCTGCTCAAACTGAAACCTGATTAAGAGCGCGCTGAATGAGCCCCCGATAGTTATCATCAGTGAAGCCGGGTCGTAAAAGATACCAAGGCTGCCCTTAGAAATAATAGCTCCCAAGACTAATACGATGCCGGAAATAATTCCCAGTACTGTAAGCATGTCCATTTTTTTCATGTTGCTTTCACCTTAGGCACTCTCACTATGTTTCAGTTTGGCAGGGAGGGGAAAACCCTCCCTGCGTCAGGCCATAGGATTACCGCTTCAAATTCACTACTTCCTGGAGCAGTTCATCAGAAGAAGTTATTACACGGGAATTTGCCTGGAAAGCTCTGGATGTGGTAATAATCTCCGTAAATTCAAAGGCTATATTGACATTGGACATCTCCAGCGTAGATGTTTCAATCTTTCCCCTCCCCTGGGTACCGGGAGCACCGATAAAAACATCGCCGGAATTAGCAGAAGACTGGAACATATTGGCGCCTACCTTGATTAGCCCCTCGGGGTTTTCAAACCTTCCCAGAGCAATCTGGCCTAAAGAAACAACCATACCGTTTGAATAAGCACCGGCAATTATTCCCGTACTGTCCATATTAAAGGCGTTAAGTATGCCCATGGGAAAACCATCCTGCCGCCGCAGGAGAGCATCGGTCTCTCCCACCAGCTGGCTTAAAGCGGAAAAATCCAACAGGATCTTGAGCGGTTCCGAACCTTCCAAAGAAGAGCCCCCCGGAATGGGGTTGAGGGTAAAGGTCCCCTGCTGCCCCGAAGCCACACTCCCCTGTTCATTGAAGATGATGGATCCCGACCCTGAACCGATAAAAGCGTCGCCATCTTTTAGATAAGCCTGCCATGTCCACAGGTTAACCTCTGTCTTTTCAAATTCAATTTCCAGAGTATGGACATTACCCAGGGAATCATAAATATCCATCTCCAGGGGGAAGGCGCCCCCTGACAGGGGTTGGACGGAAGCATTCAGATTGCCTCCAAAAATCATCTGTGCTGTGGCTCTGGCTTCCGCTTTAAAACCCAGGGGAATGTTCAGGCTGCCGGGGGGCTGGGTGATATCTGTGCTGCCGTCAGCTCCCGCCATCCAACCCATTACCTGGAAACCGTTGGCCGAATTTACCAGGAAACCGTCAGCTCCCCGGGCGAAAGATCCGTCCCGGGTAAAGTACTTTTGCCTTCCGTCACTGACGATAAAAAAGCCGTTGCCCTGTATGGCCATATCCAATTCCCTGCCTGTACTTTGCAGGTTGCCCTGGGTATGGTTGTTGTCTATGGCCGCCAACTGCATGCCCAATCCCACCTGCATGGGATTAATACCTCCCCTGTTATCCTGAGGGGCACTGGCCCCTCTCAGAGTCTGGTTTAAAATGTCGGCAAACCTCACCCGGCCGGATTTAAAGGCAGTGGTATTAACATTTGCAATATTATTACCGATAACGTCAAGTTTTGTCTGGTGGTTGTTCAATCCGGAGATTGCCGTAAATAATGACCTTTGCATAAAAATAACCTCCTTTTTTTGTATAGGCTGTTTCCGTCGTTCCACAGCCTTCGGCTTCCTCAAAGAGGTCCAGCCAAATTACTCGATAATCACAGCACCATCAATGCCTGTAAAAACATGATCCTTCATTCCCTTTGTATCAACAGCGGTTACAATGGTCTTGTTTTTGATGCTGGCAACTAAAGCCAGGTCACCAAGCAAGACAAGGGATGAATTTACACCTTTCCGGCGCGCTTTTTCTACAGCATCACCAATTTTATGCAAATCTTCCTCCTGAAGATTGAAATTCCTCTGCCGCAAGCGTTCCAGGGCGTGGGCAGAAAATTTTACTTCACTATGCTTTCGCAGGGCATCCTCCAGGGCTTTACCAAAGGCCTGGTCCGGCTTTACCTGCCCTTTCCCGGTTTTTTCTGTGGCAGATTTAAATGGGGTTATGGGCTGAGGATTGATTATAAGTTTGTCACTCATTTTCATCACCACTTTTCACTTTCACTAACTGTGCCAGGCTGAAGGTTTGGCCGTTTACAACCAGCCTGTTGCCTCCCTGGCCCAGTTTTACGGCACTGACCTTCCCCACTATTTCCTGCCCTTCTGCCGTTTTGACAGTCACATCCTTCCCCAGCAGGAGCAATTCCTGATCAAGGGAAGTAAATTGAGACAACTGGAACAAGTAAAGCAGGCTTTCCATGTTTTCATTAAGATTATCCATCTTCTCTAAAAGCCTGGCCTGATGTTCCGCCTGACTGGAGAGAAGCTTTTCCATGCCCGCATTAATATTTTGCACCTGTTCCAGGGATGTGAACTGGGCCATCTGAGCTAAAAACTCGCTGTTAGCACTGGGGTTTAGCGGATCCTGGTAGCGCAGCTGAGTTATTAAAAGCTCCAGGAAAGCATGCTTGTCCAATTCTCCTGCGTTGCCGGTCTTACGCATAAAATCCTTCTGCCTGCTGTCGGCAGTGCCTGTAACAGCAACCATTGTTTCACCCTCCTTTCTAGGCTAAAATGTCTAAAATCCCCCGCATAACGCGGACAGGCCTGTCGCTGTCTGCCGGTTCCAACACTTTTCCTCTCATGCTCCAGGGAGGCCAACCCTTCCATGCCGGTAAACCCGCGCCGCTTTCCTGATCAGAGTTGTTCCCAAGAGACACATGCATTTCCTTCAATTCAATGTCCATTTCGGCCAGGCGTTCTCTGAACAATGGTAAGCGATTCTCCAGCACTTCTTTCACCATGAGATTCTCCACGAAAATCCTGCCGTTTACCTGCCCGTCTTCCCGCGAGATTTTTATTAAAACCTCTCCCAGAGATTCGGGCTTAAGCCTTACCCTGATTTCACTAACCTCGTCCTTAAGGGTACGCTGTACCTGTATGCCCTTTACGATGGGATCTATTACTCTGGATGCTAAACCCGCTGGCAGACTAATTCCTTCGGGCTCCAAAAGAGGTTGTGTCCCTGTAAAAAACCCGGTCCTCCGGCCTTCCTGAAAGGATGGATTTTGTCCCTCTAATTTATCCGGCACGGCCCTGTGGTCTCCTCTGCTGGAAGGTTTTCCAGTAAAGGCATCTGCAACCTTCAGTCCTCCTTGCATTGAAGGGTTTTCACCCTCTAATTCATCCCTTACGGCCCCCTGTTCTTTTCCACTGGGCGGTTTAAGGTTTTCCAAACCTGTTTCCCCAATTTTCCAAGCTTCGTGGCCATGCTTTGCCTTTGCCTGCTTTATTTCGGGGTAGCGATCCGGTTGCAAACCATGGTAATGCCCTGCAGCAAAGGCACTCCTCTCACAGACTGGTGCAGATTCAGGCTCTTGAGGTAAAGCAACGGTAGGGTAGTCATTCCGGCCCGTGTAGCTTTCAGCCTTCTCCATAGCATGTTCACGAACCAGGAGCAGGCCGCAACTGCCAGCGTTTTCCATCGTCTCCTGAAGTGATGCTTCCGCTTCCGCTTTTTTATGCTGCCCTCCCTCCGGTTCAGGCACTGTTTCGGAGGCGTCAGTTTCTTCTTTCGATACCTCCCCCACCGTTGCGTCCCCTAAGGAAATAGAAAGGTCCGGGTCATTTCCTGCAAAACCTTCGCTATAACCAATGTGCATGTCCTTTTCCATATGCGCTGCCCTTTCCTGAAGCGGAATAGCCTCTTGGCTATCCGACTGCACTTCTTTCCGGCTTTCTGCGGAACAGAGACCCATGGTTTCGTCCAGTACCCGTATAAATTGTTGGGGAGCATCAGCATTTACCGGCGGGGCTGCCCACTTTCCTCCAGGCGAGAAGCTAATACCAGGCAGTATCATCTCCATTTTTTTCACCTCCTTTCTTACCCCTTAACTGGCCTTATGTACCCACCTGCCACCTTCCTTTTAAGCATGCTGCTGTCGGTGTAAAAACCCTACCTGCGGGCAAAACCGGTTATGGCAAACTCATCGTTCATCTTCTGTTCATTAAGTTTGTTCTCCAGGTTAAAGGCAATGCGTTTTTTTTCCTTTAAACGGCTGAGTATTTTCCTTTCCAGCATCTTAGACTCTAACTGGCGGCGTTCTCTTAAAACTTCTGCCTCCTTCTCCTGTACAGTCTGTTCCTTACTGGATATACACCCCGTTAAATAATCGGCATAAAGTGAACAGAGGAGCCTGCCATTTAGGTCAAAACCTCCACCGCTTTCGGTTTTCTGCCCATTGTAAACCTCTAGAAGCTCATCCTTCAGGCATGATAATTCTTCTAACGATTCCTTTAGAGAATTTAGAGCACCGGCTAATTTACTCTGGGCCGCTTTTTCCCTCTCCTCCCGGTATTCTAAAACCTTTTGCAACCTGAATGTGAATCTGCCGTTCATTTTTCAAACACCTCCCTCAGAAGAGATACAGACTCGGTATAAGGCACATGTTCATCAATTTTCTGGCAAAGAAAGGAGTTTATGGTGTCATGATATTTCCTGGCCTCGTCAATTTTAGCATCGCTTCCCTCCACATAAGCGCCGATGTTTATTAAATCTTCAGCTTCCCGATAGGTAGCCAGCAAATTTTTAAGCCTGCCGGAGAGTTCCTGCTGTTCCCGGGGCGTCACATCAAGCATTAACCTGCTGCTGCTCTCTAAAACATCAATAGCGGGAAAATGATTCTTTGCCGCCAGGGAGCGTCTTAGAACCAGGTGGCCATCGAGAATGCTCCTTACCGTATCAGCTATGGGTTCGTTAAAATCATCTCCTTCAACCAAAACAGTATAAAAACCCGTAATTGAACCCTTTCTTAACTTTCCCGCCCGTTCCAGCAGCTTCGGCAGCATGGCAAACACTGAAGGGGTATAACCCTTTGTTGTGGGAGGCTCTCCTATGGCCAGGCCCACCTCTCTTTGCGCCATAGCCAGGCGGGTTACGGAATCCATCATCAACAGCACTTTAAGGCCCTGCTCGCGGAAGTATTCAGCGATGGTGGTTGCCACCAGCGCTCCCTTTATTCTGATCAGGGCAGGTTGATCCGAGGTAGCTACCACCACAACAGAACGTTTGAGCCCCTCTTTCCCCAAATCCCTTTCCAAAAACCCGCCAACCTCCCGGCCCCGCTCTCCAATAAGCCCGATAACATTAACATCAGCCCCACTATGGCGGGCAATCATGCCTAACAGGGTACTTTTCCCCACGCCACTTCCGGAAAATATGCCGACCCGCTGTCCTTCTCCACATGTTAACAGGCTGTCTATGCATTTTACTCCTGTAGAAAGGATTTCATCTATGCGGCACCTTTCCAGGGGATTTAAAGGGGGGCTTTCTACAGGCCGTTTTTCCATGGCAGGCAAAAAACTGTCCTTTAAAAGGGGTCTGCCCAATCCATCCAATACCCTGCCCAACAATTCGCTGCCTACAGCCACAGAAAATGTCTCCCCGCTTGATGCTACCCGGCTGCCGGGGGAAATCCCCGTCAACTCTCCCAGGGGCATGGCAATGACCGTATTATTGCGAAAACCCACTACTTCTGCGGGAAGGGGTGAAGACCCGTGGACATAAATGCGGCAAATCTCCCCCAAAGCAGCTTTAAGGCCCTTTATCTCGATGGTTAATCCCACCACCTGGCTGACCCTGCCCGTTAGCTTAAGGGTGGAGGTCTCTGCCAGTACACTATGGTACCTGAAAAAATCAATCTGCCGGCATTTGGGTTGCATATTTGGCCTCCTTTAAGAGGGCCTCCCGCAAAACATTAAACCTTTCCTGAAGGGAGGACTCCACAAGGGCGTACTGCCCCTGGACTGTACAACTGCCCTTTTCCACTTCCTCTGAGGGTAGAAATTTTATGGAGGCATCATCTGTCAGTAGTTCCTGGAAGAAAACCTTATGGGCGCGGCACACGCCCAAGTCCTCGGGGTTAACTCTGACAATGATGCTTTCGTCCCCGGCCAGAAGGGAAATGGCTTCGGCAACGATATCTTTGATTATGCCCGGCTCAAAAAGAAGGCTGGTTTTTATCAGGGATTTGGCAATACGCAGGGATAGCTCCACTACCTGGGGTTCTGCAAATTTAATAATCTCCTCCCGGATTTGCCTTACAGAAGCCATCAGTTCCCTGGCTTCCTCCAGGAGCCTCTCCCTCTCCCTGTTGCCCTCTTCCAGGCCCCTTCTCAAAGCTTCCTCTTTCAACGCTCCTGCCTCCATATGTGCCTGGCGTAAAATTTGCTGTGCCTTTTCTTCGGCTTCTTTTACAATCTTTTCTGCTTCATCATGAGCCCCATAGCCCTCATCCTCCGGCGCCTCAGTTAAGATCTCATCATCTTCTGCCGGGGGGTTTTCATCCTCTGCGGCAACTGCCGGTTGTTGAAGAGGCACCTTATAGAACCCTGACTCCAGCGTGCGATCCGATTTGATTATTTTATACAATGATGGTATCCTCCCCACCGCGGGCCAGGATTATTCCCCCCGTTTCATCCAGCTGCCGGATTACCGCAACGATGCGCTGTTGGGCTTCTTCCACGTCCCTCAGCCTTACTGGCCCCATAAATTCGATATCTTCCTTTAATATTTCCGCCCCTCGCTTGGAGATGTTTCTAAAGATGCGCTCGCTTACGTCTGGGTCAACTCCTTTCAAAGCCAGGGCCAGCTCTTTAGTGTCAATTTCTCTTAAGATGCGCTGTATGGCGTTATCATCCAGGGTGACAATGTCTTCAAATACAAACATCCTCTTGCGTATTTCATCTGTCAGCTCGGCATCGTACTTCTCCAGTTCCTCCAAAATATGTTTTTCCGTGCCGCGGTCTACTTGGTTTAATATATTTACCAGGGAAGGTATGCCCCCGGAAGCAGTGAAGTCCTGGAACATGATATTTGACAGCCGGCTTTCCAACACTTTCTCCACTTCTTTCAGGACTTCCGGCGATGTCCGTTCCATTAATGCCATCCTCCTGGCAATATCAGGCTGCATTTCCGGAAGCAGTTCTGAAAGAATTACAGCTGACTGCTCCGGTTGTAAATATGAAAGAATAAGGGCTATAGTCTGGGGATGTTCCTGGCCGATAATATTTGTCAACTGCTTGGGGTTCACTTCCCGGACAAAGCTAAAGGGTTTTATCTGGGAGGTTTCTTTTAGCTTTTTAATTATGATGCTGGCCTTTTGGCTGCCCAGGGTCCTTTCCAGTATATCCCTGGCATAATTTATACCCCCATCGATCATATTCTGCTTTGCCTCTATCAAAAGAAGGAACTCATCAACGACTTTTTCAACCTTCTCATTCGAAACAGAAGTGGTGTTGGCGATTTCCATGGTTATGCGTTCTATTTCACTATCGGAAAAACGTTTTAAGATCTGGGAGGAAACCTCCGGGCCTAAACTGATGAGAAAAACCGCCGCCTTTTCAATACCCTTCAGTTCTTTGCCGCGCTTCAGGCCAATCACTTCTGATCCTCCATGAGCCACATCCTAAGCAGCGAAATTACCGTTTCCGGATTTTGTTGAGTAAGATTTTTGATTCTCTTTTTATGCTTGTCTTCTTCACCTATTTCCGGCAGCCTCTCCTCAATGGTAAATTGCAGATCAGCAGCAGCCGCCGACTTATATTGGGCCTGCTCTTCCAGGAAATACTTTAACCTTCCCAATAGCAGCATGAAAAATATTAACCCTGCCAGAACAACTGCTCCTGTCAGCCCGTACCTGATATACATTTGGTTTTTTTCAGCCTTGGCAGCCTTTTCCATTGCCATAATGGTCTCTTCCAGGTAAGTAGTGTCAAAACCTATAGATGCTATGCTGACTTGATCGCCCCTCTCGCCGGAAAGCCCCAGGGCAGCAGCCACAAGGTTTTCTAACTCCTGCATTTGCAGGGAAGTTAGTGTGCCCAGGCTGTTATCATAAATTACTGAAGCTGAAAGGTTTTTTACCTTTCCCGGGGCTTTTATGGAATGGGTACTGGTCTCGGAGATTTCATAATTCTCTATTTCATCCAACCTGGCATACCTGCTCTCTCCCTGCCCGGAATTATAATGGGGATAAGCGGGAATATTGCTGTCCGTGCCGGTTTCACCCCCGGGTAAAGAACCGCTTCCCTCGAATTCTTCCTCTGTGCGGGAACGGCTCCTTAAGACAGGCTCGCCATAAGTAATCTCCGTAATCTCTTGCGAATCAAAATCCAAATCAGCTGTTACCATGGCCACAACCGTGCCGCCGCCCAAAACTCTTTCCAACATTCCCTGGAGGCGTGATTCCAGTTCCTTTTCAAAGGCTTTTTTGATATCCAGCTGTTTTAAGGTAGCGGAAACACTAAAATCTCCGGGAGAAAATCCTTCACTCCCCACTTTGGAAAGGATTCTACCCTGAGTGTCGATGACGGTAACATTTTCAGGGGTTAAATTCTCCACGCTCCCCGCAATAAGATACACAATACCCATAACCTGGTCATTTCTCAGTTGGCTTAAAGGATTGAGTTTTAGGACCACTGAAGCGGTAGCTGCAGATGTTTCTCTTAAAAAGACGCTGGGCTCAGGGATTACCAGATGCACCCTGGCCTGGCTTATTCCTTCAATCTGGGTAATTGTCCGCTGCAGTTCCCCCTGCAGTGCCCGCTGATAATTAAGCCGCCTCTCTGACTCCGATACCCCAAGCTTGGTCTGATCAAACAACTCAAAACCTGTGCTGCCGCCGTAGAGGCTGCCGTCACTGCTCAGGGTAATTCTGAGTTCATCGATACGGTTTTCCGCTACCAGGATTTCCTGCCCCCCGGCTCCCAGAGTATAGGGGACACCCATCTCGTTCAAGCGGGCTATAACTGCGGCGGCACTGTCAGTATTCAATCCCCTGAAGAGAAGTCCCATTTTCGGGGTGGAAAAATAATTTATGAACAAAACCGAAGCAGTGAGAAAGGCAGCGGTAAATACCAGTATGCTAATTTTTTTCGGCGTGCTCAGGCCCTTCCATAACACAAACAGACCTGCACCCAGTTGTTTATGTCCTGCTCCTTCCAAGAAAAACCATCCTCCTTAATCCCCATGACCGGAATAGTTAAAACTGCATCCGTGATACTTCCTGGTAAGCCTCTACCAGCTTGTTTCGAATTTGCACCGTAAGCTGCAGGGCCAATTTCGCTTTTTCGGTCATTAGCATTACCTGGTGCACATCGTCTAGTTCCCCCAGCACCATCTTCTCCGTTACCTCATCCGCTTTCAGTTGTAATTGGTTAACTTCTTTGAGGGCTTTAAACAGGACGTCTGTAAAGTCCCGGGGAGAAGCATCCTTCGCTTTAATTTCACCAACTCTG
Source organism: Dethiobacter sp. (assembly GCA_003605065.1). Lineage (GTDB taxonomy): Bacteria > Bacillota > Dethiobacteria > DTU022 > UBA8154 > UBA9862. The sequence continues at coordinate 48,697 of QZJM01000022.1, forward strand.
CTCCCCTGGGGAATCAGCATAGTAACAGGGTTTATCTTCATTTATACTTCTCCCTTCCCTAACCTCGTCCTATTTCTAAAGCCTTTAAGAACATTCCCTTGAAAGCATTTACAGCTGTTACATTAGCCTCGTAAGCCCGGGTGGCAGTAATCATATCCACCATTTCATTAACGACATTTATATTGGGCCTGGCCACATAGCCATTCTCATCAGCGTCAGGATGCCCGGGGTCATGCACCAGCTGAGGAGGAGTGCTGTCCCTGCTGATACCCACTACTTTTACCCCATTACCGCTTTTATCCCTTACCCGGCCCATTATTTCCGAAAATATTGCTGTCTGCCTTCGATAAGGGCCACCCTCTGCTGTCCTGGTAGTATTGATGTTGGCAAGGTTATTGGCGATAAGGTCCATCCTTAATCTTTCAGCCGTCATACCTGTGGCGCTAATTTTCATGGCCTCAAAAAGCCTCATCAATTATCTCCTCCCCTCATTGATCACATAACGAAGAACACCTAACCTGTCATTTAACTGCTGCGAGAGGGCGTTGTAATACAGCTGATTTATAGCCAGCTGGGCCATCTCCTTATCCACATCCACATTGTTACCGTCACTGCGCATTGAAGTAGCATTATCCCTGACAACGCGAGTGTCACCAACGCCTCCCCCACCTCTGCTTGCAATATGACCCGGGCTGGTAACTGCAAAGTTTCTTTTTCCTGTCACAGCGGCATGCTTTAGTATTTCTTCAAACTGAACATAAGACCGCTTGAACTGGGGAGTATTCACATTAGACAGGTTATGGGCATGGACGCGCTGCCGTAAGGCGGAAGCATCCATGCCTTTTATCAAATACATAAAAACTTTGCCTGACCACAGCTCATGCATCCTGTAACCTCCCATGTGCAGTATTTATACCCCTAAAGTCATTTTGGGCCAGAACACAAAAATCCCGCTTCGGCAACCTGGCGATCATAGCCCTCCTGAGGCCTTAGACCCATAGCTTTGCGCACCTCTCTTTCGAGAGGGTTGCCCTTATCGGTCAGGAATTCTTCCTCTTTCTTTATTAAGCCAGTTTTTATTCAGGATTTATAACCATAGACACAAAAATCCCGCTTCGGCAGCCTGGCGATCATAGCCCTCCTGAGGCCTTAGACCCATAGCTTTGCGTACCTCTCTTTCGAAAGGGCTGCCTTTATCGGTCAGGAATTGAGGTTCCTTTTGTTAATCATTTTGGGAATAATTCACATTGCCTTCTAACCATATTCTACATAAAAATCCATTTTCCTGCTCACTTTTAAAAAATTTTAAATTTTTTTTGGTTTTTTTAGACATTGTATGCAAAGCTATAATTTCCCTACCGAAAAAAAAGACAGCTTGAGCTGCCTGACAATTTTAAACACATTTCTCACCCTTTAATTGTAGCGGCTTTCCATGTATCCCTCAATTCAGTTAACATGCCTTCCACTTCCTTGATTATGGCCGCATTTTTTTTGATATTGGCCTGAACCAGGCGTTGATTCATGTAATCATAGAGATAATAAAGTTTTTCTGGTATATTCTCCTGTTCAAAATCCAGCGAGGCCATTAACTCATAAATGATATCCTGTGCCTTGCCTATGTACATGTTTGCTTTTTCAATATTCTTTTCCTCTACCCCTACCCTGGATAGTTTTAAGAACTTTAACGCCGCGTTATAGAGCATAAGCAGCAATTTTTCCGGTGAAGCTGTTCCTACCTCATTCTGTTTGTATTGATGGTAAGGGTCCGTCCGCATGGTAATGTCTCCTTCCCTGATCTTCCCAGGCATCTTTTCTGCGCAGCTTATTTCTCTTTAACGCTTTTCATCAAGCAGCAGGCCTATCATCTCCTGAATTTGGCCTACCAGGTTAAGTATTCTTTCCGGTGGGATTTCTTTTATAACTTCATTATCGGCCCTGTTCACAATTTGAACCATTAACCGTTCCGAACTGTCATGAAATTTAAAACGAATCCCAAGATTGAGGGCTTCCGCAGTCTCATTGGCCTGCCTGACCGCCTGTTCCAGCTCTTCAATATAAGATTTGTAACTTCGCGGCACATCTTTTACCCCGGTCTGCTGCTTATCAATAATCTTATTACCGGACTCAATATCTCCCAACCTCTGCACTTCCGGCCTGCGAACCTGGTCCTGGATTTTGTTCAGGGTCAAAGGATCCGTCCCGTCGATCTTCATCCATTTCACCTCCTCACCAAAGTTCTTAATTTCTAGAATCGGCTAAAACCAGGAAACCTTTAGCGTAATAATAAACCGGCAGTGCTAAAGTTTTTTGTAAAAACTGCGACTAATATAATAACAATAAAAATGATTAATTTTTAACTAAACCTGGCAGAGGATGGTGCTTTATGAGTATTTTACGTATCGGCGGCATATCTTCCGGCTTAGACACTGAACAAATAGTAAGAGACTTAATGCGCATTGAGCGGATGAAAAATGATAAGCTTTACCGTCAGAAGCAGGTCATGAACTGGCAAAAGGAGCAGTTCAGGGAAATAATAAACCAGGTCCGCCGTTTCAGGGATGAATATTTTAATATAACAAAGCCGGATACAAACCTGATGTCCCCCTCAACACTAAAAAAGATGACCGCTTCATGCAGTAACTCCATCGTATCTGTCTCCGCCAATGCTGACGCCCTCAGCGGAAACTCCACTTTCAAAGTTTTACAGAGCGCTACGGCCGCCAAGGCTGCCGCTGTGGCAATCTGCCAGGGAAGCGCAGAGGGGAACCGTTTAAGCCTCTCAGACAGTATGCAAACAGTCAGCAGTAAACTGGCGGAAGGATTCCAGTTTGGTGAAGATGGCCGCTTTACCCTGATTATAAACGACACAGAAATAACCATTAGCAAAACTGACACTTTGGGCTCCGTCATCAACAGGATCAACAGCAGCGGCGCGGAAGTGCAGGCCCACTACAGTTCCTTCAGCGACACCTTTACCTTTACCGCCAAAAGCACGGGGGCGGGCTATATAACCACTAACGACGGGGGCAACTTCTTCAGTGCCCTGAGGCTTCCCCCCACTGAAGGGAAAATCGGAGTAGGTGGCCGGGACGCCATTTTTGAGATTAACGGATTTGCCGGAACCCGCTCAAGCAACGTCTTTACTATTGATGGTATTACATACAACATTAACACCCAGGTGAATGAAGCTACAGAAGTTATGACGGTTACCACCGGCGTGGACACAGATGGTGTTTACAGGTTAATAGAAAAATTTGTCCATGATTACAATTCCCTGCTGGATACTATCAACAGTAAACTTCAGGAAGAGCGTTTCCGGGATTTCCCTCCCCTGACAGAAGAACAAAAAGATGCTATGAAGGAGCAGGATATTGAAAAATGGGAGGAAAAGGCAAGAAGCGGCCTTTTGAAGGGTGAATCATCCCTGGAAAACATGCTGAGGAGTATGCGCCGGGCTCTTTATGATCTGGTGGGGGACTTTCACCTGACGCAAATTGGTATCGAGACCAGCAGCAACTACCGGGACCAGGGCAAGCTTACCCTTAAGGGGGGAGGCAATGCCCTGCGGGAGGCCATCGCCACAAACCCCGAAAAAGTCGCGGACATTTTTACCCGCCGCTCCGACATTGCCTACAGCCCCAATTTAACTTCTTCCCAAAGGGCACAGCGCTACGACGAGTCGGGCCTGGCTCACCGCTTGAGCGATATCATTAATGACAACATCCGCACTACCCGTGACCAACAGGGATACAAGGGCCTCCTTCTGGAAAAGGCGGGGATAGAAGGTGACATAAGTGAATTCAACAACTTTATCGACAAGCAGATAGCGGAGTTGAACAAACGCATGGACCGTATGAATCAACTCCTGGACCGCAAAGAGCAGCAGTATTACCGCCAGTTTACTGCCATGGAAAAGGCCCTGCAGCAGCTTTATTCCCAGGGCGACTGGCTGATGACGCAACTTAATCAAGGCTTTTTTGCCAAAAAGTAATTAAAACTGATTAGGAGGCGAGTGGGTGGTTAATAAATATATTTTTCGTCTCGTCCAGGAATACGAAAAGCAGTTTTCCCTGTATAGCGACATACACCAATCAGCTCACCAACTGCAATGCCTCTGCGCGAATGCTGACTTCAGGGAAACAGAGAGTTTAAACAGTCTAAACAAATTGCTCCAATTCCGACAAGTTCAGATGCAGAGCATTGAAAAAAGTCAACAAATTGCAACCTATATTTTAACAGGGCTAAATTCGTGCCTGGAGATGGCAGGTATTGACGGGATTGAACTGGCGGAGCTCCTCCCTTCACCGGAAACAAAGAGGCTGAAAGAAATAATCGTTTTACTGGAGCCCATTTTAAAGGAAACTGTCTCTTTAGACGCCGGGAGCCGGGAACTCCTGCAGCTGAAGCTGGATTCTTTAAAAGATGAATCACTTAAGTTGCAAAAGGGCAGGGATGCCAGCAGAGCCTATAAGCCCGGCAGGGAGCAGCATGCAGGGGTTTTTATGGATGGTAAACATTGTTAGTAACAGCAGGCTAAAGTTTTTTCCAGTTAAAGCCGATAAATACTGTGATAAAGAAAATAGCAGACTTCCGGAGCGGCCGGCCGGGTAATGCTGTTTTCTTTAGAATAGTCCCCAACGGACTGGGGACAAAAAATTCAAGGAGGAATACAATAATGAGAATTAACACCAACATCAGCGCCATGAACGCTCACCGGCAATTGGGCGCCAACCAGATGAACAGTGCCAAGTCCCTGGAAAAGCTGTCCTCAGGATTGCGTATCAACAGGGCGGGGGACGACGCCGCGGGGCTGGCCATCAGCGAAAAGATGCGCAGCCAGGTCAGGGGTTTAAACCAGGCCGTTCGTAACAGCCAGGACGCCATTTCCCTCATCCAGACCGCTGAAGGTGCGTTAAACGAGACGCATGCCATCCTGCAGAGGATGCGCGAACTGTCGGTCCAGTCGGCCAACGACACTAACACCTTGGCCGATCGTACCGAAATTCAAAAGGAATTGGATCAGCTGAACAGTGAAATCACCCGCATCTCCAACACCACCGAGTTCAACACCAAGAAGCTCTTAAACGGCGAAGCCGGCACCAAGGTTACCTATACCCACAACACCAATCTCTCCTTTGCCCAGATTTCGGACGCGACCTCGGTTGAAGCCGGCGTAAAAGACCTGGCGATTACCACCGCAGCAACCAAGGCTACACACACTGGCGCTGCTGTTCTCCTGAGTGACGGGGCCGCCAAGACGGTAACCGTCGGCGGGCACATTATCAGCTTCACGGCCGGAGCAACTAACGCTGCAACCGCCACCGCCTTCATCAACGCCGTCAATACAGCCAACATTGGAATTACCGCTGGCGGCAACGATACTGGGATTGTCCTGACATCCAACGTCTTTGGCACAGCAGGTAACTTCGTCATCTCCGCCAACGCCACCACCGCGGCCTTGGGCATTACCACCAACGCCACCACAGACACCAGTGTGACCGGTACCAACGTGGCCGGTACCATCGGCGGCGTAGCCGGTACCGGCAGCGGCCTGACGCTGACCGGCTCCGGTACCCATGCCATCTCCGTAACCTTTACCGCAGGTGCCAACTCCGTCGGAGCCAAGGGCTCGGTCACCGTGACCAAGAACGAACTGATCGTCCAAATTGGCGCCAACAAAGACCAGGATATGTCTGTCAGCATCAGTAGCATGAACATCAACGACCTGGGAACGCAAGGCATTGACGCCTCCACTGTCTCCGGTGCGACCGATGCCATCGAGCTTCTGGACAATGCCCTGAATATCGTCTCCAGCGAACGCTCCAAGCTCGGCTCCTACCAGAACAGACTGGAACATACCATCAACAACCTGGGGACCTCCTCTGAGAACCTGGCCGCTGCCGAATCCCGCGTCAGGGACGTGGACATGGCCGCCGAGATGATGGAGTTTACCAAGACCAACATCCTGAACCAGGCGGCCACCGCCATGCTGGCTCAGGCCAATATGGCTCCGCAAACCGTACTGCAGCTCCTGGGATAAGAACCTTGGGATAAGAACTGAAGAGGGGCCCGTTCGGGACCCCTCTTTTTTTTGTTCCTTAACCACAGTTGCGGCGTTTTTCGGGAGGGAAAAGATAGTGGCGGGTAGTATATTGGGAATCGTGTAGCACCACTTGGCAGCCCAGGCCCTTCTCCTCG
>QZJM01000072.1 GCA_003605065.1 Dethiobacter sp.
CAGACCCTTGCCGGGCAGTGCTTCTCTTTGATATGTGCCAGATACTCTTTACGAAAATGCCTTAAAGTGCTGAGAACAGGGTTGGGCGCGGATCTACCGAGACCGCACAGTGAGGCGTTTTTGATCAAAATGGCAAGGCTCTCCAGCCGTCCTAAATCTTCTTCTTCTCCCTGGCCTGAGGTGATCTTCTCCAGGATTTCCAGCATCCTTTTGGAGCCAATACGGCAGGTAGTACACTTGCCGCAGGATTCCTGGCGGTTAAAGTCACTAAAATAGCGGGCCACATCAACCATGCAGGTGTTCTCGTCCATGACAATCAGCCCCCCGGAGCCAATCATGCTGCCCACTGCTCTTAAAGAATCGTAGTCCAAGGGCAAATCCAGATGGTCAGCCGTAAGACACCCTCCGGAAGGTCCTCCCGTTTGAGCGGCTTTAAATTTTTTGTTATCGGGTATGCCCCCGGCAATATCAAAGATAATTTCCCGTAAAGTTGTACCCATAGGTACTTCCACCAACCCGGTATGCCGCACCTTGCCGGCAATGGCAAAAACCTTGGTGCCTTTACTTTTTTCAGTGCCGATTTTGGCGAACCAGTCACCCCCGTTTAAAATAATGGGGGGGATATTGGCCAGAGTCTCCACATTATTAATAACTGTAGGATGGCCCCATACACCTTTTTGGACAGGGAAAGGCGGGCGCGGATTAGGGTCACCCCTGGTCCCTTCCACGGAAGTAATGAGCGCTGTTTCTTCGCCGCAGACGAAGGCACCGGCACCGACCCGGATTTCTAGATCGAAGCTAAATCCCTGTTCCAGAATATTATCCCCCAGCAAACGCGCCTCGCGGGCCTCGCCGATGGCCGCTTCCAGCCTGTGGACCGCCAGGGGATACTCGGCACGTACATAGATGTATCCCTGTTTCGCACCCACCGCATAACCGGACAGGATCAGGCCTTCCAGGACGCTGTGGGGGTCACCTTCCATGATGCTGCGGTCCATGAAGGCTCCCGGATCACCTTCGTCGCCGTTACAGATCACATATTTTTTCGAACCGGGCGTCTCCCGGGCAGTCTGCCACTTTCTCCCTGTGGGAAATCCACCGCCCCCCCGTCCCCTTAACCCGGAACGGGTTACCTCCTCAATGACTTTATCCGGGGTTAATTCGGTTAAAGCTTTAGCCAAAGCTGCATAACCTTGGTTGCTCATATAGGAATTGATATCAGGAGGGATAACCCCGCAATTTCTCAAAACCAGGCGCTTCTGTTTTTTATAAAAGGGCATATCTTCTCTGCGGTGCTGTATTTCATTGGAATCGTCATCCCTGTGCAGCAGGTGCTCGAGAAGCCTGCCGCCCAGGACATGTTCCTCGATAATATCCCGTGCATTTTCAGGTTTCAGCCGGCGGTAAACCACCCCTTCGGGGTAGATAATGAGCGAAGGACCCAGCTTGCAATTGCCGATACAACCAGTCTCCAGGACTTTTACCTTCCCTTCAAGGTTATGCTCGTGCAGCTCACCTAATATTGCTTCTTTTACCTGCCGGCAGCGCAGTGATAGGCAGGGCACTCCCCCGCAAAGCAGGATATGCCTTTCTTCGGGTTCAATTTTTGCCACCCGTTCTTCTAAGTCGTCCATCAGCTTATTCATGGTCATGCTCCTCCAAAAGCTGCTGCAGGCGCTCAAGAGTCATCTCTCCATATAATTCATCCCCGATTTTAACTACCGGAGCGGCACTGCAAGCGCCTACACAGTTCGTGGTTGATACGCTGAACTTACCGTCCTCAGTGACCCCACCTGGTTTAAGAGACAAGTCTTCCTCCAGGTATTCAAGAAGATTTTTCATCCCTTTAACGTAGCAGGCTGTCCCACTGCAGATTTCTAAGTGGCACCGGCCGGACGTCTGGGTTTTAAAGAGCGAATAGAAGCTGACCACACTGTAGACCTCGCTTAAGGGCACATCCAGTTCATAAGCGATATGGATCAGGAGTTCGCGGGGCAGGTAGCCGTAAATCTCCTGGGCCTCCTGGAGGGCTTTAATCAAGACGCCCGCGCGCCCTTTATATTTTTCCAAAACACTGTCCAGTTCCTGGTAATTCTCTTTTTTTTCAACTGCGGTCTTCTCCATAAATGCCTCCGTAACTACTCGAATAATATATTAAAAGTGTGCCTCTCTAGTAACAAATAATACATAAATGCGGCTGTCGTATGCTATTTTTTTAATAACTTGCCTATTTCCTTCATATACTTTCTTATAATGATATATTTTTTTACTTGTAACTTCAGTTGGAAGGAGGTATTCATTTTGCGGGTAAATATAAATTTTCTGACCCGTACTGCACTTTTTCTGGCGCTGACTCTGGCACTACAGGGATTTCGTCTGCCACCCTTTTTAACAGGCCCCTCGGTAAACTTTTTACTGGCCCTGGCCACACTTTGGGTAGGGATAGCCAGCGGGGTAATTATTGGGCTTCTTACTCCCTGGGCCGCCCTGCTTCTGGGCATTCTACCTGCTCCCCTGGCGCCCGGCATACCTTTTATTATGATTGGCAATGCCTTTTATACATTTTTTATTGGTTTTCTTTACCATTATATACCTACCAGGGCCGGCCAGATAGCAGGAGTAGCAGCGGGTGCAACAGCAAAGTTCATCATAATTGCCGGTGCGGCATCCTATATCTTAACCCTGCCGTCCCCCCTCACAGGAGTTTTGCTTTTGCCCCAGTTCTATAACGCCCTGATTGGTGGCCTGCTGGCAGTAGTATTTATCAGTGTCTCCGAGCCCTTAAAGCTTAAAGGGCCGGCCTGAAATAACCCATCCTTTGACGCGGGAATCCCCTTCAGAGCATCGCGGTAGATAACCTAACGGCGTTATCCAGGGACTTCCCGCCAGCGCTGTGCTCATTGATAAGCTCGTTGATGTATTTTAGAAGTCTGCCCGGCGAAGTCGACGAACATCTTCTCCCGGCTTTGTACAGAATATTTTAATGGCATTCAAAAAGTGGTATAATTAGTGTAATAAGGCGTAGTATGTGAGATAGTGAATCCTTCCAGCGAAAAAGGTAAAAGTATTTATCGGAATACATTAAGGGAGAAGATCTTTGAAGATTATAGTGGATGCTGATGCCTGCCCCAAAACAGTTTTGCAAATATGCCTAAGGATTGGCCATAAATTTGATGTAGCGGTTTGGACAATAGCCAGTTTTAACCATAACATAAAGTCGGATTATCATGTCATAGTAGGCAATGCTGCCCAGGAAGCCGATCTAAAAATCTTAAACATAGCTCAAAAAGATGATGTTATTGTCACACAGGATTGGGGGCTGGCAGCTATGGTTATGGGCAAGCAAGCGAAATGCCTAAGCCCTGATGGAAGGGAGTACCGACATGACAACATGGAGTTTATGTTGGAAGAACGAGAGATAAAAGCCAAATATCGTCGCAGTGGAGGTAGAACCAAAGGTCCTAAAAAACGTACAGGGGAAGATGATCGAAATTTTGAAGCCGGCATTGAAATGATTTTGAACCAGATAAGAGGTATCGGTATCCCCCACAGCCAGCAATATAATAAATAGCTGATAGGAATAACTAAAAATTTAATCATAAACCTTTAAAAACTCCGGAGCAAGTCCCCGGAGCTTCGATTTTGGCGGAAAGAGTGGGATTCGAAAAAGACAAAGAACTTTTCTTTTGGGAAAAATTTTTAAAAAAGTATTTACCCTATTTTTACATAAATATTTTCATTTTATGATAACGAAAATGAAAAGGCAATCATTGAAGGTATATGAAACCATAATAAGGGGGTCACATTAAAAATTTGTGAACCCCTTATTTTCATATTTTTGGCGGAGAGAGTGGGATTTGAACCCACGAAACGGCTCATCACCGTTTACTCGATTTCGAGTCGAGCGCCTTCAACCGGACTCGGCCATCTCTCCATGCTGTTCTATTTATAAGAAAAAATAAACTGCAAGGCAAATTATACAACAGCGAAGAATTTTTGTAAAGCAGATAAACAGTGACAGAAATTACGCTATGGCAGCACTTCTGATTAGATTACAACGGCGCAAATCTTATTATTTATTTGAAATTGACATATAAAGCAGCACCTTTTTCCTGTATACAGCCTTGAAGTACTTTAAGCTAACAACATTTAAGATGCGCTGTATCTTTAATCTGAAATAAGGGATGGTAACTCCTGCAAAAAATCCCCCGGTGTGCCAACCGAAAAATCAACTTTACCCTTCCAGTCTTTTAAAAAATGCCTGTCCAGGCTTAACAACCAGTCTACCCTACCTGTCATAGCCGCCGCCATTATGGGGGCATCCTTTTCGTTAATTAACGAGTTGGCAAACTTCAAATCATTATCAGCAGGATCAAATATTTTAAATGGTAATGTTTTAAAAAGAGTGTAAAATTGTTTAACACATCCGGGCATCTTTTTCTGAACGTTCCGTAATACTTCATTAACTACTTCCCCGGAAATATAGGGAATAATAATACCAAGTTCAGCAAGAGCGAGCACCTCATACGAACCACCACTCCTGGATGCCAGACCGGCAATAATAACGCTGCTGTCAAGGAATACCTTAATCTGTTTCATATTCGTGGCTTCCTTCTCTCAATCCATCCAAAAGCCCCTTTAGGTCTATCTCGCTCTTTTCCATCTCTTCACGTACAGAAGAAGCAAGTTCTTTCAACAGCATCTTTTCCGGAGTAGCCACAATTGCCCTACCTGCCTGAAACACCTCTAGAATCATATCTTCTTTGATTCCCAAACTTTCCCTCATGTCAGCCGGAATGGTAAACTGCCCTTTACTCCAAACACGTACTTTCTTAATTATAGAAGGATTCACTCGACGTCGCACAAGCTTTTTCTCAGACATTCCGACATTCCACCTTTCAGCCTTTTTTATATTATACGTCCAAAAAGTAAATTTTGCAACGTCCTGCAATCAAGTGCAAAAAAAGCTAAAGGGTTTCTTTCCCAATAGGAGAAACCCTTTTTTATGGAGAGAAATTTCCACTTATAAAACTTCTTATCAAAATTGGGCCTATAACTTGTGCTATAGCATTTGCAATATTCATTTACTTTACTGCAGGAACAAACAAGGTTTTGGCCTCAGTGTTGATAAGTGCGCCTTTTTTGATATCTGGTGTTCTATTCCTTATAGCTATATTATAAATTTATTCCCGGCGTTCTTTAAAAAAATCCTGCAGTAGAGCGGCGCATCTTTCCCCAAGAACCCCTTCTTCAACTTCCAGGCGGTGATTCAATCTCCCGTCCCGGGGGATGTTATAAAGAGATCCGCATGCTCCTCCCTTGGGGTCCCGCGTTCCAAAAACCAGGCGTGAGACACGGGCCTGGACCAGGGCTCCGGCACACATGGGGCAGGGTTCCAGCGTTACATAGAGTGTAGTTCCCAGAAGACGCCAGCCCCCCAGCAGCTGACCTGCCTCCCGCAGTACCAGGATTTCCGCATGGGCTGTTGCATCTTTCAGCTCCTCACGGCGGTTATGATTCTGAGCCAGGATCTCCCCATTCTTCACCAGGACAGCTCCGATGGGGACCTCTCCCCGGCTAAAAGCCTCTTTGGCCAACTGCAGGGCCAGCTCCATATAGTGCTCATCTTTATTCCCTAACATATCAAGAACCGCTCCCTTAACTTCTAAACCAGAAAAATTGCCTTGTACGGGCAACCTTTTAAACAGGCACCGCAACCGTTGCAACCATTATCAACATAAGGGGTCCCCTCTTCTTTCTGCGGAAAAGACTTTGTGGGGCAGCTAGCTATAAGAGGACAGGGATGGCATTTCCGGCAGTTCTGAAGATCGATAAATGCTCTTTTAATTATTAGCATTGCAGGATCTCCTCTCCTCTATCCAAGGCAGTTATCCCTTTTTTAATCTCTTAATTTCTTCCCTTAGCTTCTCTAATTCATCAAGCAACTCCAGAATAATTCCCGCTCCGGCCAGGTTAACTCCCAAAGTCCGGCGCAAACGCAGGGTTTTATAGATCCGCTGGACCTGGTCTGAACGAATGCCTTTTTCACAAATCTCAATAATACCCACCTCAGCCATTTTTTGCACGAGCTCAGCAGGTATATCAAGCTGCTGTAGTTTTACCCAGTCATAATCTTCACCCACAGTGACATCAAAACAGAATACTTCAACCTGGTATTTTTTCATTTTTAAAACCCCCGTTAAAGCCTTAAGTTTAATTACACGCACCCGTAAAAAAGTTTCGGTAATTTATAATTTCCTAAGGACAGTTAACTGTTTACCCGGGACATTTTGCGATACAAATCTTCTTCCTCAGGGTTTATTTCCCGGGGAATATCGAGGATCAGTTTAATATAAAGGTCTCCATGGCTCCCATCCTTTTTGGGCATACCTTTACCCTTTAAACGAAGCTTGTGGCCGGTATGGGTGCGGGGAGGCACTGTTACCCGCACAGACCCGTCCATGGTGGGAACGGAAACCTTGGCACCCAACGCTGCCTGCCAGGGGTAGATCACTGCTTCTGCCTCCAGGTCATCCCCCTGGAGAGAAAAAAGCTTGTGGGGTACCACCTTAATTTTGAGGTAGAGGTCTCCCCGTTCTCCACCGGGTTCGGCTTCGCCGCCCTGGCCTTTCAGGCGTATTTTCTTACCATCCCTGGCATCCCGGGGAATCTTAAGTTTGATGTTTTTGACACCGGCGACGTGGCCGCTGCCGCCACAAATGCGGCAAAAACTGTTGCCGACCAGGCCAGTGCCTCCACACTGGGTGCACAAGTCCTGCAGGGTAATCCCGAACTGCTTTTCTTTTCCAAAGTAGATATCCTCCAGGGTAACCTCCAGCTCCGCTTCCACATCAAGACCTCGCCGGGGTTGACGTGTCCTTCCTGCACCCCCAGGATTTCCCCCCGGAAAGCCCCCCCCGAAAATTGCTTCAAAAAATTCACTGAAACTGCTGTCCCCGCGCTCGCCGCCAAAATGAAACGTAAATCCCCCAAAGTCATCGCCAACGTCCCCACCGGCGTCTCTCCACTGGGCTCCCTGTCTTTGATCCCGGTACCGCTGGTAGGCTGTAAATTCATCCCCGTGCTGCCAGTTTGGGCCCAGGCGATCGTATTTGGCTCTTTTTTCAGGATCTTTGAGGACTTCGTAAGCTTCATTAATTAATTTAAATTTTTTTTCGGTCTCTTCCTTCTTTTCCTTGGGCTGGAGATCGGGATGGTACTCCCGGGCCAGCTTGCGGTAAGCTTTTTTAATATCACCTTCGGAAGCATTACGCTCCAGACCTAATATTTTGTAGTAGTCCTGAAATTTTACAGACATACCCTTATTCCTCGCTTTTTCCAATCGTTAGAGCCGTGTTCCTTTCCGACGTTCCTGATTTTATAAATTATAGCAGAGCGCTGCTGCCAAAACAATGCGAACTTCTCTTTAGCCATGTTCTACATGCTGAGCTGTTTATTATGACGATCCCGTTCATTTTTATTCAGGTATTTTTTACGCAGGCGGATATTTTTGGGAGTGACCTCCACTAACTCATCATCTTCAATAAATTCAATGGCCTCCTCCAGGGAAAGGAGACGGGGTTCCTTCAGCCTGACCGTCTCATCCGAGCCGCTGGCCCGCATGTTAGTGAGCTGTTTGCGCTTGCAGACGTTGACCTCCAGATCCTTATCCCTGTTATTGACACCCACGATCATGCCTTCATAGACCCTGGTGCCCGGTTCTATAAAGAGGGTCCCCCGCTCTTCCGCCTGCAGCATGCCATAGGTGACGGCTTCCCCCTTCTCCCAGGCAATGAGGGCGGCCCGAAAACGGGTGCGTATTTCGCCCTTATAGGGCTGATAACCATAGAAACTGTAATTCATGACTCCCCTACCCCGGGTCTCCGTTAAGAACTCGGAACGGAAACCTACCAGGCCCCGGGCGGGAACGAGATATTCCATGCGGACATCCCCGCCTCCGGCCGGCGCTACTTTGACTATTTCGCCCTTCCGCCGGCCCAGGTTTTCCATAACGGCTCCCTGGGCATCTTCCGGAGTAAGGATAATAAGGTATTCCACCGGTTCTGTGAGCACACCATCAATAGTTTTATAGATAACCTCAGGCTTGGAAACCTGCAGCTCGTAGCCCTCCCGGCGCATGTTCTCAATGAGAATGGAAAGATGTAATTCGCCCCGGCCGGACACTTTAAACTGATCCGGGCTGTCCGTCTCCTCTACCCGGAGGCTGACATTGGAATTAAGTTCTCTAAAGAGGCGTTCCCTCAACTTGCGGGAGGTGACATGCTCCCCCTCCAGACCGGCAAAGGGACTGTTATTGACCATGAAAGTCATCGTCAGGGTAGGTTCATCCACTGTTATCACCGGCAGCTGTTCGGGATTTTGCAGATCTGCCAGGGTCTCACCGATATTGATCTCCTCCAGGCCGGCGATGGCCACCACATCTCCGGCGAGAGCTTTGTCCACCTCTATTTTTTTCAAGCCGCTGTACACAAAAAGCTTGGCCGCCTTCCCCTTAGCCAGGAAGCCGTCATGGCGGATGACAGCGATCTGTTCTCCCCGGTTTACAGAGCCGCGCTTGATCATACCGATGGCATATTTGCCCAGGTAGTTGTCGTGTTCCAGATTAGCAATGAGCATTTGAAAGGGGCCCTGGGGGTCGCAGTCGGGCGGCGTCACATGATCGATGATCGTCTCAAAAAGGGGCTCCATGTTCAAGCGTTCATCGGACCATTCCCTGACGGCCCAACCTTCCCGGGCAGAGGTATAGAGGACAGGAAAGTCCAGCTGACGGTCATTGGCCCCCAGCTCAAAGAAAAGATCTATTACTTCGTCCAAAACCTCCAGAGGGCGGGCATCGGTCCGATCCGCTTTATTGATCACTACCAGGGGCTGTAGATCCGCCTGTAAGGCCTTGCTCAAAACAAACTTAGTCTGCGGCATGGGCCCTTCTGAGGAATCCACAATGAGGAGGACGGCGTTGACCATGCTGAGGGCACGTTCCACCTCACCCCCAAAATCGGCATGGCCCGGAGTATCCACGATATTTATTTTTATCCCCTTATAATTTACAGCCGTATTCTTGGCCAGAATAGTTATGCCCCGTTCCCGCTCCAGGTCGTTGGAATCCATAACTCTCTCCACAACAGCCGCATGATCATGGAACGTTCCGCTTTGGCGCAGCAGACAGTCCACCAGGGTGGTCTTTCCATGGTCAACGTGGGCAATAATAGCTATATTTCGGATCTGTTCCTTAGGCAAATTTCCAACCATTTTATCATTAATCCTCCCTCTAGGCAACATTCAAAGTATAGCAGGTGAACGTTAAAGTAGCAAGAACGAATAAATGAAACTGAAAAAACTTAACCCGCCAGCCCCCTGCCTTAGCGAATAAACCTCAAAGAAAGGGCTTCATAGACCGGAACTGCCACTCCCGGTTTAAGCTATAAAAAGGTTAAACCCTTCGAAAACTCCGAAGGGTTACTTTTATCAATGGCGCGCCCGGCAGGATTTGAACCTGCGACCTCCTGATTCGTAGTCAGTTACTCTATCCGGCTGAGCTACGGGCGCATATTATGGCGGAGAGAGTGGGATTCGAACCCACGAAGCGAGCTTTTACCCGCTTAATCGCTTAGCAGGCGACCGCCTTCGACCGACTCGGCCATCTCTCCGCGTTTAAACACTCTTTGGCGGAGGGGGTGGGATTCGAACCCACGGCTCTTTCGAGTCACCGGTTTTCAAGACCGGCTCCTTAAACCGCTCGGACACCCCTCCCGGGTTTTCCTGGTTCGTTTTGTAGGGAAAGTATAGCACAAGATGGCCATATTGTCAACCAACAACCACGAAGCGCAGGGCCTGAGGTGCCAGTTTTAAGGCTGCCGCGGGAGACGAAATAAACCATTTTTCATGGCCACCCCCGCAGTTTCAATTGCTAAAATTAAAAGAAGGATAAAGTCAAAAGGTTGTTTTGGTGATACTTTTTGGCCTTGTTTGTCTACCCTGAAACAAAACCCGGGGATGAAGCCCAAATCAGAAATCTTAGCAGCAGAAGAACATAATTAAAAAGCAAAGTAAAATAATAGATCAGCCCTGAGCCGGCCGGATAATTCCTTCGTGAGAAGGTGGGAAATAGGGCCGCAGCACCTCGGGGATAACCACGCTGCCGTCAGCCTGCTGATAATTTTCCAGGATGGCGGCCAGGGTCCGCCCGATAGCTACTCCCGAGCCATTCAGGGTATGAACGAACTCCGCTTTAGCCCCCGGAGCAGGCCGAAAGCGTATTCCGGCACGACGGGCCTGGAAATCACGAAAATTACTGCAGGAAGAAACCTCCCGGTAAGCGCCGTAAGCGGGAAACCAGATTTCCAGGTCATATTTTTTGGCGGCAGCAAAGCCCAAATCTCCTGTGCACATGAGCACTACACGGTAAGGTATACCCAGAAGCTGTAATACTTTTTCGGCGTTGTTTACCAGCTTCTCCAGCTCCTCGTTAGAATTCTGAGGCAATGTAAATTTAACCAGCTCCACTTTATTAAACTGGTGCTGCCTGATAAGGCCCCGCGTATCCCTGCCGTGAGCTCCGGCCTCGGCACGGAAGCAGGCGCTGTAAGCGACGTAGTACAGCGGCAGCTGCTCTGCGGGAAGAATTTCCTCGCGGTGCATATTGGTTACGGGAACCTCGGCAGTGGGAATGAGCCAGTATTCCGTTCCGGCCACATTAAAGGCATCTTCGGCAAACTTAGGAAACTGCCCGGTGCCCACCATGCTCTGGCTGTGGACTAAAAATGGGGGGAATATTTCCTTGTAGCCGTGCTCGCCGGTATGCAGATCCAGCATAAAGTTAATCAAGGCCCTTTCCAGCCGGGCACCCTCACCCTGGTAAAGGACAAAGCGAGACCCCGTTATTTTACCGGCCCGGGGAAAATCCAGGATGCCCGAAAGCTCACCAATTTCCCAGTGAGCCCTGGGGGAAAAAGCAAACTGCGGGGCCTCCCCCCAGCGGCGAACCTCAACATTGTCTTCTTCCGCTGAACCGACGGGAACCTCGGGATCAGGGAGATTTGGTATATGTAGAAGGATTTTTTCCAGATTCTCTTCGATTTCTTTAAGCTCTTCATCCAGAGTTTTGATGCGCTCGTTTACATTGCGCATCTGTCCCATAAATTCTTCTGCATCCAGGCCCTCCTTTTTTAAGCGGCCCACTTCCCTGGAAACGGTATTGCGCTGGTATTTTAAAGCTTCAACTTCCTGAAGCAGGTCCCGGCGCCTCATATCCAGCTGTAAAAATTCCTCCAGGGCAGCTTTTTCTCCCTTGGCATTGATGGCCTGGCGCACTGCTTCCGTATTTTCCCGGACAAAACGTAAATCCAGCATATTTTTTATCCCACCTAATCATCTTTTAAAAGATCATTTTACCGGGGTAAAAAAACAGCGGCTTTGCGGCTGTTTTTTACCGCGTTTACATTTCCTCAGGCGCCTCTATTCCCAGCAGAGCCAGGCCATTATGCAGGACAACACGAACGCCCTTGATCAGCAGGAGCCGTGCTCTCCTCAGGTTTTGGTCTGCGGTAAGAACAGGGCAGTTATGATAAAATTTATTAAAATCCCTGGCCAGATCCACAAGATAGCGTGCCAGGTAAGAAGGACGGTAGTCCTGCGCCGCACGCCTGACCTGCTCCCCAAAGCGCGCCAGGGTAATAACAAGCTGCTCCTCTTCGGGAGAGCTTAAAAAGCCTGTTTCCAGGAGAGCGGGGAAATTATGCTCCAAAGCCAGAGAAACCTCTTCCCCTTCCTGAGCTGCCTTTCTAAAAATACTGCAGATCCTGGCATGGGCATACTGGACATAAGGGGCCGTTTCCCCGGAAAAATCCAGTACTTTATCCCAATCGAACTCTATATCTTTAATGCGGTCGTTTATTAAATCGCCGAATATAACCGCACCCAGGCCTACCATACGCGCCGCATTTTCCTTATGGAGCAAATCCGGGTTTTTCTCCCGGATAATGTTATGAGCCAGATCCAGGGCCCTGTTAAGAACATCTTCCAGGAAAACGACCCGGCCTTCCCGTGTGGACATTCGACCTTCCTTAAAATGAATCAACCCGAAGGGAATGTGGACACAGTCCTGGGCCCAGGAATAACCCAATAACTCCAGGATTTTGAAAAGCTGCTTAAAATGCAGGGTCTGTTCGGCGCCTACCACATACAAAAGTTTATGGAAACGGTATTGTTCATACCTGTAAATAGCGGCCGCCAGGTCCCTGGTTATATACAGGGTAGCACCATCTTTTTTGCGCAGCAGGCAGGGAGGCAGCCCGTAAGGCTCCAGATCCGCGATCAGGGCTCCCTGGCTTTCTTTAGCCAGTCCTTTTTCCACAGCCAGCCCGATGGTCCCCTCCAGCAGGGGGTTATAAAAGCTTTCCCCCTGGTAAGAATCAAACCGGATTCCCAGGAAGCTGTAAAGCCTTTTAAATTCTTCCAGGCTTAAAGCACGGAAGCGCTCCCAGAGCTGCACGGCTTCCGCCTCGTTCATTTCCAGGTTTCGGAACCAGAGACGGGCCTCCTCCTCCAGTTCGGGGTTTATCTCCGCTTCCTTATGAAAAAGGACGTAAAGGTTATAGAGATAATGGACAGGGTCCTCTTCCAGGCGGGAGCCATCACCCCAGCGTTTGTAAGCCACAATTAGCTTGCCAAACTGGGTGCCCCAGTCTCCCAGGTGGTTAACCCCCACTACACGGTAGCCCATGATGCTGTAAAGACGGTAAAGGGCGCTGCCGATTACCGTGGAGCGCAGGTGCCCGATGCCAAAAGGTTTGGCAATATTAGGAGCGGAATAATCGATAACTACGGTTTGTCCCTGTCCTTCCCCGTTGCGGCCGTACTCCGGACCCAGTCTTGTAATTTCCGGTAAAAGCCTGGAAAACAGGTAAGGGCGGTGCACATAAAAATTAAGGTACGGCCCTGCACTCTGGACCTTTTCCAGGTATTCCGCAGGCTTTATTTTGGCGGCAAGCTCGGCGGCGATAATATGGGGCGGCCTTTTCTGGGAGCGGGCCAGCCCATAACAGGGAAAAGCATATTCCCCCAGGCCCGGCTCCGGCGGAATTTCCAGGGAAAAAGCCACTTCCCCGGGGTCCATGCCGGTAAGGGAAGAAAGCAGGTAACAGATCTCTTCTTTAAAGGCAAGCAAGCTCAATCACTGTCCTTTGCTGCATCCAGGTATGTAACCTTTTTTCTTATTCTACCTTAAATAAAGTTGGAAAACAATGGGACAGGTAAAAATAGCCTGTGGCTGACTAGATAGTTGTACCGGTCATTATAGCCATTCTGCCCGGTAATTATGAATTATGTGGCCTACTCCGGATTAATATAGAAAGGATACTTGAATTCCAGAACCGGGGAGGGATAGCCAAAAGGCGGCTTCCAGGGCTCGCCCTCCACGTATAAAACAATACTATTTAGCTGGAAGTTGCTGCCAAGAGTCAGCAGTATTGAATCCAAAAAGAGTGTCGCCAGTGCTTTCTCTTCCAGGCTTCCCTCCGGTGGAAATAATTTTATAAAGGAAGAATCCCAGTCCAGGATAATTTCTTCCCGCATAACCTTAATGGTGCGCGGCTCCGGCACTAACGGAAGGAAACGCCTGCTTTCCGCCAGAAGGATCCTGAGCAGATCCTCAGGGGTATTATATTTATTCCCCAGCCGTACTGCCTCACGGGGAAGCAGGAAATAACGTTCTCCGGAGCGGTAGGGGAGATAAAGCATTGTTTTACTCTTAGCAGGGGGACGCGAAGGAAAGACACCATTAATCATAAAGCCTCCGGCACCGAAGGCCTGAGCCTTCTTTCCTTCCACCAGAAAACGGATCCCTTCGACAGAAGAGAACTGGGAGGCCGTAAGTACCAGGGAATCAATGATGCCGGTAACCTGCCTGGAATCTCCCAGCCGGTTAAGTTCTTCGGGAAGATCAATCAGGGCGATACCATCCTCAAATATTACTTTAATGCCGGCATCTTTGGGGATAGTGCGGGAAAGGCCGCTCAAACGGCGCGGCCCTTTAACAAGCTCGTTAACGGCAGCCTGCAGGACTTGGTCAGTTGTCTTTACACTGCGGCTTACAGGAACCAGGTGCAGGGCATAGTCATCATAAAAATAGAGGGTCAGGTAAAGCTCTTCTCCTGATTTGGTAAAAGTAACGGGACGGTACAATTCCTTGCCCTGTTCCAAATCTTCGCCTGTCTCTATTTCCTGTGAAAAATCGGCGGCAGGCATATCCAGAATAAAAATATTCCCCTCATTTCCCGCCAGGGCCAGAATGTTTCCATCACTTGACAGGGCGATTTTTTCGATACGGCTGGCCATTTCTATTTCCTGCAGGGTGTGGCCGTCTCTGTCAAGCACCAGTACCCTGCTGAAGTCTTCACTGTACTCCTGCCAGGAGGAAGCCACGATCCTCTCCCCATAGCGGGAAGTCTGTATATACGCACCGCTGGGTATTTTCTTTTCCCATAACAAAAAGCCATCCTTGTGAAACAGGAAGAGGTTGCTGCCAACCCCGGGAAAGGAGCTGTAGGCAAGTATATGCTCCCCTTTTTCCGTCAAGTTCAGTGAACTGATTTCCGTGCTCAGGGAGTGGCGCCACATAAGCAGGGGGGATGTTTCCCCCTTCGGTTCCAGGTTATAAAAATAAAGCACATTCCCGCTGTAAATAACAGCAAACTCCCCGTTCCCGGAAATATCAGCCGCGGAAGCTTTTTCGGTCCACAGGATTTCCCCGTTTTTCAGAGCTGCCAGGCTGTTCCCCTCCGGCCCTTTTTCCAGGTAGTAAAGTTTATCTTCAGACAGGAGGTCAAGCTGCAGAAGTGGGCCTGTTTCTTTTTCCCACAACAGAGTTCCCCACTGGTCAAAAAGATAAAGCTTATAAGCACTGTTTCCTTCTTTTATGGATACGGCCAGGCATTCGCTATCCCGGGACAGGGCCATCTGCTCCACTACTCCTTCAAAACTCTTTTCCCAGGAGGTGCGGCCGTTATAATGTAAAAAATATACTTTTCCCTGGTCTGTTCCCACGGCGATATAATACCCGTTAGCGTCCAGTTCAGCGACTACAGGAAGGCCTTGGAAAGCAGCTTCCCATTTCAGGCGGCCCTGGTTGTCCAGCATATTAACGGATCGGGCATCGGAGCTAAAGAGGATCTCTTTTCCGGAACCGGAGAGAGCAAGGGCATAGATCTTCATTTCCGGATTCATTACAGAAAAACGGCCTCTTAAAAGCATGTCACCACCGGTATTTTCGAGGCCTGTTACCACCGGTTCTATGGGCGACTCCTGGGAATAAGGGATGAACGGAGCACAGGCAGAGCTTAAAAGAAGCAGCAGAAGCAGTACAAAGGCCCATGTTCCAGGAATACAAACACAAGCCCCACCCAGGCAGGCATTTCTCCGGAAGAAATCTTTTTTCTTTTTTCTGTTTTTCCTGTAAAGTTTATAAAAAGTCATATGGCCCCTTCGTTTTAAATTATTTTACTTAGTACTATCCTGAAAATGCAAATCTGTCATAAATAATCCTTTGCCCATGAGAGAGCATTTTCTTTCCTCCGATGGTGAAGCAAAGCTTCATGGGTGTCTACAGCGAGAAGAATAAGTAAGCAAAGCCATGGGGACGGTTCTTTTAAGGTAGGGGACACACACCTCTTTCAGAGGAATGTCCCCATGGTGTGTCCCCATACCTTAACCAGGAAGACGATGGAACCGTAAGACCGTGTGAAAATTAATTTTACAAATCATACGTCCCCGCTTCTTTCTTTATTTAAGCTATTATTATTGGGATTAGGTATGTATATCATGCCAATTATGAATATTACTCCCCACTCTGGCCAGATTTTTTGACGATAAGATGACTTTTCACACAGACTGCCGTCTCCGTGGCGTACTGACCTTTTCCAGTTCCTCCTTGTAATGCTGTATAGAGGGGTCTACGGGAAGAGTAAAGAAAAAGGTGCTTCCCAATCCCTCCTTGCTCTCCAGCACACCGATTGTTCCACCGTAATGCTCAACTGCTTCCTTGCAGATGGCCAGCCCCAGGCCTGTTCCGCCCAGGTAGCGGGACCTGGCCTTGTCCACCCTGTAAAAACGCTCAAAAAGATAAGGGAGGGCTTCTTCCGGTATACCACAGCCGGTATCCTGAACAGTAACAATAATTTGATCGTCTTTGTTTTCGGCACTGAGTTTTAACCAGCCACCGGAAGGCGTATACTTGATAGCATTATCTAAAAGGTTAAAAAGAACCCTTTTTAAATCTTCGGAAGAAACATACAGACAGGGAAGATCTCCAGGGATTTCCGAAAAGAGCTTTAAACCTTTACGCTCCACGCGGGGGCGGGTTAAATCTAAAACTTCCTCCAGAATTAACTTTAATGACAAGACCTCTCTTTTATCCGCTACTTCCTGTCTCCGGGTAAATTCCAGAAGATCTTCCACAAGGTATATTAAGCGCTGTGTTTCATGGTTGATATCCTCTAAAAACTCTTTCTGCTCTTGGGCATTTAATTCATAGTTCTGCAGGGACTGCAGGCAGATATGGATAGAAGCCAGGGGTGTCCTCAATTCATGGGATACATCGGCTACGAAGCGGGTTAAACGCTGGTTCATATCCTTTACCCTGGCGGCCATGACGTTAAACTGCTGGGCCAGGCGCCCAATTTCATCCCCGGAATTGATGGGTATCTTCTGGTCCAGCTTGCCTTCAGCCATCTGCTGGGCCGCCATGGTCAGTTCCTTGATGGGTTCCGTAAGGTGATGGGCAAAGAGGATCACAAGACCACCGGCAAAAACCATGGCGACAAGAGTGGAAACAACAAGAAAACGGCGTACCGCCGTAAGAGTCTGGTAGACAGGCTTAAGGGAAGAAGACAGGAACACCGCTCCCAGGGGAGTATCACCCTTTTCCACCGGTACTGCCACCTGGAGGACCCACTGGTCTGAGAGGTCGCTGTATTGTATACTGCGGCCGGTGCCTCCTTCCAGGGCTTCTTTAATTTCTTCCCGTTCCATCTTCGTGCCTAAAAGCCCTCCGACGCGTAACGAATCCCCTACGACCGTTTTCTGCGGACTCACCACAATTATCCTGGCGTTAATCTGCCGGCTGAAATTTTCTGCTACGTTGCTTAAAAGAACGGCATCAGCGCCTTCCCGAAGATTGGTGGCAATAAATTCGGCCGTCAGCCTGCCGGTCCGTTCCAGATTTTCTTCTGCGGAAGACAGGTAATATTTTTCAAGCATATTTAAAAGAATAAGTCCCGTAACCAGCATAACCACGGCAATAAGCAGCAAATATGTTATTGTCATGCGCTGGCGAATGCCGTTAAACATTATCTAGTTCTTAGTCCTCTCTGAATTTATACCCGGTTCCCCATACGGTGAGGATCAAACCGGGATCTGCCGGAAATTCCTCGATCTTTTCCCGTAAATGCCTGACGTGGACATCTACAGTACGAACATCGCCGGAGTAATCTTCTCCCCAGATTTCCTCGAGCAGCTGCTCCCGGGAATAAACTTTACCCCGGTTGGAAGCCAGAAAGAGCAGCAGGGTATATTCTTTGGAGGTAAGGGCAACTTCCCGCCCTTTAATAGTAACCTTGTGCTTGATAATATCTATCTGTAAATCGCCTATTTTGATGATTTTTTTTCCGGCAGCGGTCTGCGGCACGGTACGGCGTAAAATGGCTTTTATGCGCGCCAGAAGTTCCCGGGCATTAAAGGGCTTGGTCATGTAATCATCAGCTCCCAGCTCCAGGCCCAGAATTTTATCTATATCTTCGTCACGGGCCGTAAGCATAATAATGGGAACATCGGAGTCCCGGCGTATGCTGCGGCAAACCTCATAGCCATCTATTTTGGGAAGCATCAGATCCAGGATAACAAGATCGGGTTCTTCTCTGGACATTGCGCTTAAAGCCTCTTCCCCGTCAAAGGCAACTTCCACACAGAATCCCTCTTTTTCCAGGTTAAACTTGAGGGCTTTGGACAGGGTTTTTTCATCCTCCACAAGGAGGATTTTCTTATTCATCTGTTTAAGTCTCCTCCTGACTGATTTTTCTATGCAGGGCCATTACCTGCTGTATATCTTCCCAAACGGGCCGTTTTTTACCCGGATCACGAAGGAGTGCGGCAGGATGAAATGTGGGCATAAGCATTCGCTCTCCTATTTTATGCCAGCATCCCCGCTCCCTGGTTATGGAAATATTCGGGTTAATCAAAGCTTTGCTGGCAACAGCCCCCAGGCAAACAATAATGCCGGGATCAATTAGTTCAACCTGTTTCTGCAGAAGGGGGAAACAGGTGTCAATCTCTTCTCTTTGGGGTTGGCGGTTACCGGGTGGGCGGCATTTGACGATATTGGCGATATAAACATCGTTTCTTTGCCACCCGGCCGCAGCAAGAATGCGTTCCAGAAGCTGCCCTGCTGCACCTACAAAAGGACGCCCCAGCCTGTCTTCCTCAGCTCCCGGCCCCTCACCGATGAACATGATCTCCGCCCGGGGATTACCCTCACCGAAAACCACACCGCCGGCCCCCTGGCGTAAAAAGCACCGCTGGCACTGGAGGCATAAATCACGCCACTCCTCAAGAGAATTTATACTGGCAGCCTGTTCACCAAGAAAATCTTCCACAAGAGACACCCCCGCTAAAAATCTCCCCTTAATCCGGGTTTCACTTTTATATTCTTCACTCCTCTTTAGTTTTCCTTTTTGTAAAAAATGAAAAAGAAAGGGAAGAACCCTTTCTCCTGCTTTTTTAAGTTTCTTAGAGAAACACTGGTAATGAAATTCTAATTATTATCCCGCTTTATCCCGCCTTCTGCAGGGCCATTTCCAGAAAATAACCGTGAAAGCGCAGATCGTCCGTAAGCTCGGGATGAAAGGCCGTGGCGATGAGGTTTTTCTCCCTGACGGCCACAATATACTCCTGAAACCTGCCCAGAATTTCCACTCCTTCTCCAACGGAAACAATAAGCGGAGCCCTGATAAACACACCACGGAAAGGCTCTTCACCCAGAACAGGAATATGCAAATCCGTCTCAAAGCTTTCTCTCTGCCGGCCAAAAGCATTGCGCTTGGCGTTGATAGACATCAGGGATAAAATGGGATCCTGATTTTCCACTTCCCGGGCTAACAGTATAAGTCCCGCACAGGTCCCCAGAGCAGGCCTGCCGCTGGCAACCAGGGCGCAGATGCCGTCCTGAAAGCCGTACAGCCTGCTCAGGCGTCCGATGGTAGTGCTCTCTCCCCCGGGGATAATGAGCCCGTCCAGATCATGGAGTAACGA
The DNA here is from genome assembly GCA_003605065.1 of Dethiobacter sp. Lineage (GTDB taxonomy): Bacteria > Bacillota > Dethiobacteria > DTU022 > UBA8154 > UBA9862. The sequence continues at coordinate 19,321 of QZJM01000072.1, forward strand.
AGAGTTTCTCACGGCAACAGCCCTGGCGCCGCATTTTTCTATAGAGTGCATATGCTCGGAAACGGCCCCCTGTATAGCCAGAACTCCTATTTTAAGGTCTTTAAAGCTGCTGCTTTTAAAAATAGTAGAAGCGTTTTTCCCCTCATATTCCAGCATCTTGCTCTTCTCTCCTTGTGCGCAAATAAATAAAGTACTCATAACGGGCAGGGAGTCCTCTAACTTGCTGTTATACTCCTCTTACCTGCATACGTTCAGCATCGGTCAAAAGTGTAATATCAATACCGGGCATGGCCTCGCCCAGGCCGCGGGAAACGGCCGCCAAATGTTCGGGGTCGTCATAGTGCAGCGTGGCCTCTACAATAGCCCGTGCCCTTTTCTCCGGATCTTTGGATTTAAAAATACCGGAACCTACAAAAACACCATCGGCCCCCAACTGCATCATCAGAGCCGCATCAGCAGGAGTAGCAATACCACCGGCAGCAAAATTAACTACAGGAAGAGCCCCGAGTCTTTTTACTTCCAGAACGAGTTCATAGGGTGCACCCAGCTCCCTGGAAAGCGTCATCAGTTCCTCTTCCAGTGTGTTCTGTACCAGGCGGATTTGATCCATTACCCCGCGCATATGCCTGACGGCCTCCACCACATTGCCGGTGCCGGGCTCACCCTTGGTACGAAGCATGGCAGCTCCTTCACCAATGCGGCGCAGCGCTTCCCCGAGATCCCTGCATCCACAAACAAAAGGCACGGTAAACTTGTGCTTGTTAATGTGATAATGTTCATCAGCAGGAGTAAGGACTTCACTTTCATCGATATAATCCACGCCGAGAGCTTCCAATATCTGGGCCTCGACAAAATGACCGATCCGGCATTTAGCCATGACAGGAATAGTAACCGCATCCATGATACGCAGGATCTTCTCGGGATCCGCCATACGGGCCACACCGCCAGCCGCCCTGATGTCTGCCGGCACCCTTTCCAGGGCCATTACTGCCACAGCCCCTGCCGCTTCAGCGAGCTTGGCCTGCTCATGGTTGGTTACATCCATAATAACCCCGCCTTTTTGCATTTCGGCCATACCTTTTTTAACCCTGAACGTACCTCTTTCTACCATATCTATTCATCCTCCTGTTAATTGCCCAAAGATCGTTTTACAGTTTCAACTCTTACCTATTTTACTACATAAAATATCAATTAACAATAATGATTTAGTATGAGAATGAGATGGTAAAGCTGGCGCTCGCTGTTTTTTACAAGCTGTGCCCCTCGGGAGAGTACCTGGTAAGCAGCATACTTTTCATCTGATGTCTTTGCAGGGCGATCTGAATGAGCCTGTCAATAAGCTCGGCGTAGGGAAGACCGCTGGCTTCCCACAGTTTTGGATACATACTGATACTGGTAAAACCCGGGATGGTATTGATCTCGCTTACGTAGATCCTGTCTTCTTCTTCCTGGTAAAAAAAGTCGATTCGTCCCAGCCCGCTGCATTCCACCGCTTGAAAAGCTTCTACGGCATAGGCTTTAAATTTCTCCTGCACCTCTGGCTTTAAAAGAGCCGGGATAACAAGGCGTGAACCGGTATCGATATACTTGGCGCGGTAATCATAAAAATCCGCACTGGGGATAATTTCTCCCGGAACAGAGGAAACAGGTTCTTCATCTCCAAGGACGCTGCACTCTATTTCACGACCAGGGATAAAAGCTTCCACAATAACCTTGTGATCATAACGTAACGCCTCATTTATCCCTTTAACAAGCGCCTCCTGGACAGCTGCCTTGCTTACGCCAACGCTGGAACCCAGGTTGGCCGGTTTGACGAAACAGGGGTAACCCAGCCTTTCTTCGATGTTTTTAAGCAGGGAAATCTTGTTTCTGGCCCATTCGTGGGATTTAAAAAAAAGAAAATCACCAACAGGAAGGCCCCTGTGCTGGAAAAGTATCTTCATAACCGCCTTATCCATCCCCACAGCAGAGGAAAGCACTCCTGCCCCTACATAGGGGATACCGGCCAGTTCCAGTAATCCCTGTACCGTACCATCTTCTCCGTACGGGCCATGCAAAACCGGAAAAACTGCCTCCAGGGGTAAAAAGCCATGGCTTAAGCCCTCCCGGTCCAGGAGAATCAAACCGGGGGCAAAAGGATCGGTAACCAGGGAGGCAAAATAACAATCTCCCGGGATCTCTTTCTCCTGCAGGGCCTTCATGGGGTTTCCCCCGGCCAGCCACCGGCCATCTTCAGTTATGCCCACCGGGATAATCTCGTATTTATCATGATCCATAGCAGAGATGACCGAAGCGGCAGAGAGTAGGGAAACAGCATGTTCACCAGAACGCCCCCCCAAAAGGATACCCACCTTTAACTTTTTTCCCAAGCTCTTCAGCCCCTTTGTTTTTTATGAAGTTATTTATAAATACTATGCCTAAAAGGGTGTAGGTTGAACTTGCTTAAAACAACGGTAACTTTCCGGCCATCTTGGAACTTGACCCAGTTGAACCCGGAACTACGCCACCAGCAAACGCTGCGCCATTATCATACTAAGAAAGCTCCCCGCTCTCCGCGAGGAGCTTCTCTTGTCCTGCTTTAATTTCCTTCTTTTTCGGCTTTGGCGGCGGCGATAATTTTTTCCGCCTCCTGGAAGGGAACTTCCTCATAATGGGAAAATTTCATGGAAAAGAAGCCCCTGCCCTGGGTCATGGAACGCAAATCTATGGCATAGTCGAACATTTCAGCAAGGGGAACCTGCGCCTTTATTACCTGCAGGCCCTGACCTGGCACCATTCCCTGAATACGTCCCCTCCTGCTGTTAAGATCGCCCATAATGTCCCCCATGTAATTGTCCGGGATAGTTACCTCCACGTTCATAATAGGTTCCAGGAGGACGGGATCAGCCTGATCCATAGCTGCGCGTAAAGCCATAGACGCAGCTATTTTAAAAGCCATCTCCGAGGAGTCCACCGTGTGGTAAGAACCGTCATAAAGGGCCACTTTTAAATCGACAACCTGAAACTTGGCCAGGTTTCCTTCCTCCATGGCCTCCACCACGCCCTTTTCCACGGCAGGAATATATTGACGGGGAACAACGCCCCCCACAATTTTATCTTCAAAAACAAAGCCCTCTCCCCGCGGCAGAGGGGATATATCCAGGAATACATGCCCGTACTGGCCGCGTCCCCCACTCTGTTTCTTGTACTTCCCTTCTTTTTTGGCAAATCCGCGGATAGTTTCCTTATAAGGCACTTTGGGGGTTTTAAGATTAACCTCCACGCCAAACTTTTTAGCCAGTCGCTCCACAATAACATCCAGGTGCGTATCTCCCATACCGGAAATAATAATCTGCTTAGTTTCCGTATTTCTTTCCACGCGGAAGGTGGGGTCTTCTTCCAGGAAACGGGCTAAACCGGCGCCGACCTTTTCTTCATCACCTTTGGATTTAGGTTCCACGGCAAAAGAAATCACTGGATTAGGGAACTCGATGGGCGGGAAAATAATGGGGTTGTTTTTATCGCCCAGGGTGTCACCGGTACCGGTTACGGCCAGTTTGGCTACAGCTCCGATATCACCTGCAATTACCTGATCTGTCTGGATCTGGTTTTTACCCCGCATAAAGAACAGGCTTCCGATACGTTCCGCTTTATCCTTGTTAAAATTAAAAACCTGGGAGTCCGACTTAAATGTTCCGGAATAGACACGGAAATAGTTTACCCTGCCTACATAGGGGTCGGCAAGGGTCTTAAAAACAAGGACAGAAAGCGGTTCATCTTTATCAGCCCTCCTGGAGGCCTCATCGCCCTTGTTGGGCAGGCTGCCCAGGGCCGGAGGCCTGTCTGCCGGCGAAGGCAGTGCGCTTGTCAGCAGGTCCAGAAGGGGCTGTATACCGTAATTCATCGTTCCGGAACCGCAGAGAACAGGAACGATCTTGCCTTCCAGGGTGCCCTTGCGTAAAGCTTTCCTGATTTCTTCTTCGCTTAAAGATTCCTCTTCCAGATATTTTTCCATCAGTTCGTCATCCGATTCCGCAGCGGCTTCCACAAGCTTTTCCCGCAGGCTCTGTGCTTTCTCCAACAGTTCTGCCGGTATTTCCTCTTCCTGCATAGAAAGCCCGGTTCCATCGGTATAAACAAGAGCTTTCATCTTTACCAGATCGATTACGCCCTTAAAGGAATTTTCCTGCCCCAGAGGAAATTGCAGGGGGAAAACCTTGAGTCCGAAAAATTTGCGCAGCTGCTCCAGGGCCGCATCAAAATTGGCATTCTCCCTGTCAATTTTGTTAATAAAAACCAGGCGCGGCAGGTTATGGTTATCCGCATAACTCCAGACTTTTTCCGTTCCCACTTCTACCCCGGAGGCAGCGCAAACTACGAGAATAGCGCTATCCACTACGCGTAAGGCTCCCTGGACCTCTCCGATAAAGTCAAAAAAACCGGGTGTATCCAGGAGGTTGACTTTTACCCCCTTCCATTCCAGGGGAGCCACGGAGGTACTGATCGTTACCTGACGTTTAATTTCATCGGGATCGTAATCGGTGATCGTATTGCCCGCATCCACCCTGCCCAGGCGGTTAGTTGCTCCCGAGGTGTAAAGCATCGCTTCCGCAAGGGATGTTTTACCCGCGCCTCCATGTGAAATAAGAGCCACATTACGAATTTGTTCGGTACTGTAACCTTTCATATTCACCTGGTTCCCAGAAAGAACACAACGTTCTCGGAACCAGGTTAACACCTCCTTCCTCATACAATCAGTTACTTTTTATAATTTATTTTCACCTTCTCCTTAACAAAGTTTATGAGCCCCCCTTTGGACATAATTTCCTGCATAAATGGAGGAAAGGGAACCGCGGAAAACTTGCGCCCGCCGGAAATTTCCACAATCTCCCCTTTCTCCAGGTTTACTTCCACCTGGTGGCCTTCTTTTAGAAATGTAGCCGCCTCCGCAGATTCCAGGATAGGAAGTCCGATATTTATAGCGTTACGATAAAAGATGCGGGCAAAATTCTCGGCAATTACGCAGGCGATACCTGCTTCTTTGATCGCTATGGGAGCATGCTCCCGGGAACTTCCACAGCCAAAGTTTTTCCCGGCCACGATAATATCGCCAGGTGATAATTTCCCGGCAAAAGAGGGATCGGCATCCTCCATACAATGCCTGGCCAGCTCTGCGGGATCAGAGGTATTAAGATAGCGGGCCGGTATAATGGCATCTGTATCAATATCATCTCCAAAAATCCATACTTTACCTTTTATTAAACTCATTTTATTTCACCTCCCCGAGCTCCAGGGGGTGGGCTATAACCCCCGCTACTGCTGAAGCTGCCGCTACGGCAGGGCCTGCCAGGTATACCTGGCTCTGGCGATGGCCCATCCGCCCCACAAAATTGCGGTTGGTGGTAGCCACGGCCACTTCTCCCTCCGCCAGGATACCCATGTGCCCTCCCAGGCAGGGGCCGCAGGTGGGCGTGCTGATGGCTGCTTCGGCTTCGGCAAAAATCTCCAGGAGCCCCTCACGCATGGCCTGCAGGTAAACAGCCGGGGTGGCCGGAATAATAATAAGTCGTACGCCCGGGTGAACCTTCCTGCCTTTTAAGAGGGACGCTGCCTGGCGCAGGTCTTCCAACCTGCCGTTGGTGCAGGAACCGATCACTACCTGGTCTATCTTTGTTCCGGCCAGGCTGGAAACAGGCCGGGCATTAGCCGGGCTGAAAGGAGCGGAAACCTGAGGTTCCAGGTTTTCTACATTCCATTTAAATTCCTGTAACACGGGAGCATCCTCATCGCCCAGGATAACTTCGTAAGGCCTACTGGCCCTGCCTTCAAGATATTGGAGGGTTATGGCATCAGGAGGGATAAGGCCTGCTTTGGCCCCGGCCTCTATGGCCATGTTGGAAATAGAAAAGCGGGCATCCATATTCAGTTGGGATATTACCGGCCCTGTGAATTCCAGCGCGGCATAGCGTGCTCCATCTACGCCCAGCTGCCCGATGGTATATAAAATAAGGTCTTTACCGCTTACCCATGGTGACAGCCTGCCTTGAAAAATAATCCTGATGGTGGGGGGAACTTTAAACCAGAGTTCCCCCGTAGCCATTACAGCCGCAAGATCCGTGCTCCCCACACCGGTAGCAAAGGCACCCAGAGCGCCGTAGGTGCAGGTATGGGAATCAGCTCCCACTACTACTTCCCCCGGTAAAACCAGCCCCAATTCCGGCAGGAGGGCATGTTCCACACCCATGCGCCCAACGTCATAATAGTGAACAATTTCCTGCTGGCAGGCAAACGAGCGCATCAGCTTTACCTGCTCCGCTGACTGAATATCTTTATTGGGGGTAAAATGGTCCGGGATAAGGGCAATACGCTCCTTATCAAAAACCCTATCAACCCCGATTTTCCTGAATTCGTTTATGGCCACCGGTGCCGTGATATCATTTCCCAGGGCCATATCTATCCGGGCATTAATTAATTCACCGGGAAAGACTTCCTTTTTCCCGGCAGCCTTGGCCAGGATCTTTTCCGCTATTGTCTGCCCCATAACTTTCTCCCCCTTTACAAAACTCTAACAATCTTCATTCTACTATAAAATTTTTTGCTTGTATATATTTTCGGTACGGAACCGCTTAAAGATAAATAGCCGCCCGGGGGAAAAACAGGCGGTTAAGTACGAAAAAAGGGCTGTAGAGACCGGGACCGTATAACTTGCCTAATCAAGAGCCGCAGCTTAACTTCAGCCTGTGGGTATTTCCCGGGAAATCCCCCTTCGTTGCTGGAGGAAAGCTAAAATGCTCTCTTTCCCAGGGGGCTTTAGGCCTTCATGTCCCGGGTAATTTTACTGCCTCGCAATAAGGAAATTTTTCCGGTAGAAGCGATCTCCTTGATACCAAATTCCTGCATCATCATCAGAAAAGCATGCAGTTTCTGTTCGTCTCCTGTGACCTCAATAATCATGGAGTCAGGAGACAAGTCAATAATTTTGGCACGGAAGGTAGCTGCCATCTGTTGAATTTCACTGCGCCTGCCGGGTTCCGCCTTAACTTTGACCAACATCAGTTCACGTCCCACCGAAGGTTCATCGGTCATATCGCTTACTTTGAGGACATTAACCAGTTTGTTAAGCTGCTTGACAATTTGCTCCACGGTAAGGGGATCTGCTTCCACGGTAACGGTCATACGGGAAATTCCCGGCTCCATGGTCCGTCCCACGGCAATATTTTGAATATTATATCCCCTGCGGCTGAAAAGCCCCGAAACCCTGGTCAGTACTCCGGGACGGTCTTCCACCAGTATGGCCAGCATTCTTTTCACTATTCCTCACCCCCGATCATTTCTACAATAGAGGTGTTGGGGGCCACCATAGGCAGGACATTCTCTTCGGGATCTACCTGAAAATCGATCACTACCGGGCCCGGTGTATTAAGTGCAGCTTCAATCGCTGCCGCTACCTCTTCCGGCCTGGTAACGCGAAACCCGCTGGCTCCATAAGCCTCTGCCAGGCTTACGAAATCGGGGCTTCCGGCCAGAGAACTATGGGCATAACGGCCGCCGTAGAAAAATTTCTGCCACTGCCGCACCATCCCCAGGTACTGGTTATTGATAATAGCCACTTTTACAGGGATATTATAGCAGACTGCTGTGGCCAGTTCCTGGGAATTCATCTGAAAACTGCCGTCCCCGGCGATACAAACAACCTGTTTTTCGGGAAAGGCCATCTGTGCTCCTATAGCGGCAGGAAAACCGAAGCCCATGGTCCCCAGACCGCCTGAAGAGATCAGGGCGCGGGGTCTTTTTACGCGGTAATATTGCGCTGCCCACATCTGGTGCTGGCCCACGTCAGTAGTTACAATTGCTTCTCCTCCCGTCAGGCGGTAAAGCTCTTCAATAACATACTGCGGCTTCAGGCAGCTTCCAGGCTCCTGCCGGTAACGCAGGGGGTTAGAGGCTTTCCATTCCAGAACTTTTTGGCACCATTCCCGGGTATTGTGTATATCACCATCAGCAGGTTGGAGACGTTTAAGGAGCTCTTTTAGTACCAGCTTGACATCTCCCACAATTGGTATATGGGTTACTACATTTTTACCTATTTCCGCCGGGTCAATATCGATATGAATAATCTGCGCCTGGGGAGCGAAAGTTTCAAGCTTTCCCGTAACACGATCGTCAAAACGGGCACCCACGGCAATGAGTAAATCTGATTCGTTAATGGCATTGTTGGCAGCGTAAGTGCCATGCATCCCCGGCATCCCCAGGAAATAATCGTAGTCACAGGGAACACCCCCCATGCCTGTCAGGGTTGTTGTTACAGGGATGGAAACTTTCCGGGAGAGTTCCAGGAGTTCTTCATGGGCTCCCGAACTGATCACTCCCCCACCGGCATAAAGAAGAGGCCTTTGGGCTTTTTTAATGGCATTTGCCGCCCTGGCAATCTGCCCTGTATGGCCTTCGTACGTGGGCCTGTAGGTAGACATTTCCACCTGTGCCGGGTAGGCAAAGTCCCCTTCCTGGGCCTGCAGATCCTTGGGCAGATCGATGAGCACCGGTCCCTTGCGGCCGGTGCTGGCCACGTAAAAAGCCTCTTTTAAGACGTAGGGGAGCTCATTAATATCCTTAATAAGGTAATTATGCTTGGTTATGGGCATGGTAATGCCGGTAATATCGGCTTCCTGAAAGGCATCGGTTCCGATAAAAGATGTGGCCACCTGGCCGGTAATAGCCACCAGGGGAATAGAATCCATATAAGCCGTAGCAATTCCCGTTACCAGATTGGTGGCACCCGGCCCTGATGTAGCAATAACCACACCGGGTTTGCCGCTGGCCCTGGCATAACCATCAGCTGCATGTGCCGCTCCCTGCTCATGGCGGGTTAAAATATGCCTGATTCCTTTTTTGAAAATCTCGTCATAAAGGGTTAAGACAGCCCCGCCGGGAAAGCCAAAAATTACGTCGACGCCTTCTGCTTCCAGGCAGGCCAGGACCATCTGCGCGCCTGTTAATCGCATTTCTCTATCCTCCCCTTCTCCGGTTCCAGGATCGCCCCTTTTCCCGCTGAACTAACCTGGGCGGCATAGCGCAGCAGATAACCGCTTTTAATCTTGGGCTCGGGAAGCTGCAGGTTTTCCAGGCGCTCTTTCCATTCCTGCGGTGAAATCAACAAGTCCAGGCGCCTTCCGGGAATATCTATGGCAATAGTGTCTCCTTCCTGTACTAGGGCCAGGGGGCCCCTTTCCATGGCTTCCGGAGATATATGCCCTATGGAAGCGCCCCTGGTGGCGCCGGAAAAGCGGCCGTCCGTAATAAGGGCCACTTCTTTATCCAGCCCCATGCCTGCTACCGCCGAGGTAGGGGCCAGCATTTCCCTCATCCCGGGGCCGCCTTTGGGGCCCTCAAAACGTATCACGATAACATCCCCCGGGACAATTTTTCCTCCCAGCACGGCCTCCACGGCCGCCTCCTCGCTTTCGAACACCCGCGCCCTTAAGGTCCGCTGCTGCATTTCCGGTGCCACAGCGCCCTGTTTAACCACCGCGCCCCCCGGGGCCAGGTTGCCGAAAAGAACAGCCAGCCCTCCTTCGGGGCGGCAGGGGTCATCCAGGAAGCGTATCACCCTGCCATCGGGCGGGGGTGCACTGGCAAAGTTAACGCTGACCTTTTCAGTGGTAACGGTTACAAGCTCTGTATCTATCAGACCGTTTTTAGCCAGTTCTTTCATTACGGCCTGGATGCCGCCAGCCTTATCCAGGTCTTCGATATGATCCGGGCCGGCGGGACTTAAAAGGCACAGCTGGGGCGTGCGCCCGCTGATGACGTTAATCTCGTTTAGATCCCAACTAATCCCCCGTTCATTGGCAATAGCAGGAAGGTGTAAGATAGTGTTGGTAGAACACCCCAGGGCCATATCCACGGCCAGGGCGTTGCGAAAGGCCCTGGCCGTCATAATTTTAGATGGCCGGAGATCCTTTTTCCAAACTTCCATAATCTTCATGCCCGCTTCCTTGGCCATTCTCAGGCGCCTGGCCATTACGGCCGGCACGGTGCCGTTTCCGGGGAGGGCCATACCCAGAGCCTCCGTTATACAGTTCATAGAGTTAGCTGTAAACATTCCCGCACAGGATCCGCAACCCGGACAGGCAGCCATCTCCAGTTCACCCAGCTCCTTCTCTGTAAGACGCCCGGCCTTAACAGCTCCCACCGCTTCAAAAACGTTGCTGAGATCCACCGGGCGACCCTGAAACTCACCGGCAAGCATGGGGCCCCCGCTTATAAAGACGGCGGGCAGATCCAGACGCCCTGCCGCCATGAGCATCCCCGGGACGATCTTGTCGCAGTTAGGGATAAAGACAAGGGCGTCGAAACCATGGGCCTGTACCATGGCCTCCACGGAGTCTGCAATAAGTTCCCTGCTGGCCAGGGAATATTTCATTCCTGTATGGCCCATGGCTATACCGTCACAGATGCCGATGGTTGAAAACTCCACCGGTACGCCGCCGGCGGCATATACTCCGGCCTTTACCGCTCCAGCAATTTTATCAAGATGAATATGGCCGGGGATAATCTCATTGGCTGAATTTACGACACCGACAAGAGGCTTCTCCAGCTCTGAAGGAAGGTAACCCATGGCATAAAAAAGAGAGCGATGGGGAGCTTTTTCCAATCCTTTTTTAACCAGCTCGCTGCGCAATTTTTCTGCCTCCTCTTTGTATTTATTTAATTACGGGTATACGGGCGTACCGTTATGCTGGACGTAATCATGGAATTTCCGCATGAGATTCCTGGTAACCGCCCCGGGTATTCCTTCACCGACGGTACGCCTGTCAATAGAGATAACAGGTATTAGTTCGGCTGCTGTTCCCGTTAAAAAACACTCCCGGGAAATATAAAGATCATGACGTGTAAAGGGAAGCTCCTTAACAGTTAAACCTTCCTGCCCGGCAATTTCTATGACCGTATTACGTGTAATACCTTCCAGGATCCCCAAATAAGGAGGAGGGGTTATAAGTTCTCCGTTCTTGTTTATAATAAAAATATTGCACCCGGAACCTTCCACCACATAGCCCTGGGTATTTAAGACTATGGCTTCCATTACACCGGCCTGGGCCGCCTCTATCTTAACGAGGATATTGTTCAGATAGTTCAGGGATTTAATACGGGGTTCCATGGTATCAGCAGTACGCTGGCGTGTAACGGCCGTGACAACTTCCAGTCCCCGGTCATAAAACTCCTGGGGAAAAAGAGAAATCTTATCGGCAATTATTACCATACTGGCCCGGGTACATTTTCTGGGATCTAACCCCAGGTCTCCTGCACCACGGGAAACTACGGTCCTGATATAGGCATCATGCAGGTTGTTCCTGCGTACCGTTTCCAGGGTGGCCTCTTTCATTTCCTCCATGGAAAGAGGAATATCAAGCAAGATGTGGCGGGCAGATTCGTAAAGCCTTTCCAGGTGCTCCTGTAATTTAAAAATGCGGCCGTTGTAAGCCCTGGTCCCTTCAAAAACCCCGTCACCATAGAGATAACCGTGATCGAAAACTGAAACTTTAGCCTCTTCCTTTGGCCGGAATACACCGTCAATATAAATCTGAATGCTCATCTTAAGTCTGATCCCCGGCAAGCCGAAAACCAGACTTTCACCTCCCCTCTTATTGCTTCTCCATTCTTTAAAAAAGCTCCTTTTTATAAAAAAGCCCCTTCATCCTTTGCAAGGGACGAAGGAGCCAGCTCCGCGGTACCACCCTTATTGCCCTTTTTAAACAGGGCCACTTCAAGCGCAAACCTCTCCTTTTAACGGTCTTACCGTCCCCCCCTACCTTTCAGTCCCCTATTTTACGGGAATGGTTACCTGCTTTCAGGGAGGAGCTCCGGGGTGACCGGGATAACAACTCCCCACCGGCTCCCAGCACCACCGGCTCTCTGTAGAAGAGAAATATCTCCTTATGTCCCCGTCATTGCTTTTGCAATTATGGAATTCAGTAAAAAAGAAAAAAAGATACATCCTGTATATTTAAAAAATAAGACAGATCCCCTGGGAAATTATTGTTTTTAATTATATATGCACGGTATTTTTTTGTCAATAAGCTAAACGGCCGGTTTGCCTTTTTTGACCGGTATATTTTTTCCAAAGGCTTCCGGGAATCTGCCGGGCGGCTCTAAAACTCTTTAATTACTTCTTCCACAGAAGTTAATTCTGCTCCGTATATCTTGGTCATGTAATCTAAACCGTTCTTATACTCTTCTTCCGTAATATCTTCGGCCGCATTACCGGGAATAACTATGCGGTAACCCCAGTGATAAGCATCCGCTGCCGTGTGACGCACACATATATTAACCAGCAGGCCCGTTATAATTAAAGTATCAACTTTGAGTTCATCCAGCAGCAGGTGGAGATCGGTTTGGAAAAAGCCGCTGTACCTCCGCTTGGGAACAACATAATCTCCTGCTGCCGGTTTCAGCTCTTCAATTATTTCTGCGCCTTCCGTACCGGCCAGGGCATGATCGCCCCATAAAAGCAGCTCCCTGTCGATACCCTTAAGATGGCTGTCATTACAATAAATTACAGGTATCCCCTTTACACGGGCTGTTTGAATCAGCTTTCTTAAGGGAGAAATTATGCTTGCGGCACGCTTGCATTTTAAATCCCCCTTAACAAAATCATTAAGCATGTCGACAACGAGAACGGCTTTCCCTGACACCTATGTTTCCCCCCTGTTTAATGATTTTAATAAGGAAGCCAAAAGGCTTCCTTATTAAATTTCCCTTTAAATTATATTTTTCCTTCCTGAAAAACTTTCCGCCTAAATATTTGTGCAAGGGTTTCAAATCATCCTTCATGCGCTGGGGTAAGTAAAATATTTTTGCTCCTCCTGGCTATCGCAGCACAACAGCGTTTCATCGACCGTATATAGTTTATCAAGATGCAAAGGAGCAGGAGCATCCGGAGAGTTTTGCAGGGAAACGTTACCGGCCTGCTTTTGGCGCGGAACCTCTGCTTTTACGGCGGAAGTGTGTGTATTACCATGTCTCTGTTTAAAAAATGCCTGGGCTACCTGCGGGAAAAGAATGTAAGAGAGCAGATCTTCCTCATTGGTGATTTCGTTTTTCATTTCCTCCCTCGTTTTTTCCAGCTGGGGCTCCAGCAAATCGGCAGGCCTACCCCTGAAAGGTTCCTCCTCTCTTAATACTTTCTTTAAAAGGTCCGGATCTATTTCCCCCGGGGGCTGGCCGTAGAGTCCTTTCAGATAGTTCTTAACTTCTGTCAGGATTACCTTATAGCGTTCATCGGTAAGAACGTTCATAACAGCCTGTGTTCCTACAATCTGGCTTGAAGGCGTCACCAGCGGAGGGTAACCCAGTTCTGCCCGGACACGGGGGATTTCTTTCAGGACTTCACCAAGCCGGTGTAAAGCATTCTGGCTGGAAAGCTGGGAAATGAGGTTGGAAATCATCCCGCCGGGAACCTGGTAATTTAACACGGCGGTATCAACTCCCATGACCAGATCCAGGGGAATATCGTAGCCGGAACGGATTTTTTTAAAATACTCGGCTATGCGGGTAATAAGCTCAAGATCTAACCCGCTGTCATAAGGCGTGCCTTTCAAGGCGGCGACCATGCTCTCGGCAGCCGGCTGAGAAGACCCGTGGGAAAGAGAGGAAACAGCCGTATCCACCACATCACATCCGGCTTCAATAGCCTTAAGATAAGACATGGAGGCCATTCCGCTGGTAAAGTGCGAATGAAGCTGCACGGGAACCTTCAGGTTTTCTTTAAGCCTGGCCACCAACTCGAAAGCGTCATATGGGGAAATAAGCCCGGCCATGTCCTTTATGGCAATGGAATCTGCTCCTTTTTTTTCCATCTCCACAGCCAGATCCACAAAGTGAGGGATATTGTGCAGGGGGCTGGTGGTATAGCTGATGGTGGCCTGAGCATGTGCTCCTGCTTCCTTTGTCGCTTTCATGGCTGTTTCTATATTGCGTACATCGTTTAAAGCATCAAAAATACGGATGATATCAATGCCATTTTTAACAGCACATTTAACAAAGGCTTTGGCAACATCATCCGGGTAATGACGGTAACCCACCAGGTTTTGTCCTCTTAAAAGCATCTGTAATTTGGATTTTTTAAAGCGCTCCCTCAAAAGGCGGAGTCTTTCCCAGGGGTCTTCATTGAGAAAACGCATACAGGAGTCAAAGGTAGCGCCCCCCCAGACCTCCAGGGAATGATAACCTACTTCATCGATTTCCGCAGCAATGGGAAGCATCTCTACGGTACGCATGCGCGTCGCCATTAACGACTGGTGAGCATCTCTTAACGTAGTATCGGTAATGCCGACCTTTTTTTTGATTATAGCCAAGCTCTTATTACCTCCTTTTTTTAATATAATATCGAGCGTTTGCTGGCAGAATTCCGTGTTGTCTTTACCGCTGGGAGTACCGGGCCGCTGATTCTCCAGCTATTTTCGCCAGGAAAAAAGTTTCACTCAGGGCCATGCCGGGAAGCAGGGCTTCACCATGCAACCCGCCCACAATTTCACCGGCAGCATACAGGCCTTTAACAACATTTCCATCCTTTTTGACCTCTCCCCGGGAGGTAATAGAGATGCCCCCCAGCGTATAGTCTAGACCCGCTCTTAAAGGTGCTACATAGTAAGGGGGTGATGGAGGCCGTGTACCGGGGAAACGGGGAAGAGAATCTAAAGAATAGGCCTGCATGAGCTGTTCCAACTCATCAAAACGGCGAAAAAAGCGGCCGAAAGCTGTGGCTCTGTCTTCTGGAGCCATGATCAACGAACCCCCGGGTAGAGATTGAAGCAGAAAATTAATTGCTTCCCGGGGAGAAGATTCTCCCCAGGACAAAATATGGCCTGTTTTGTTTATAAAATAAGTATTTTCCCAGGGATCCGGCGGTAAAAAATGAAACTTCTCCTCCAAAGGTGAATAAAGAAGGAGCCTTGTATTTAAGAAACCCATCTGTACCACATCCATGCCGAGATCTACAGCTATTCGCAACCCCTCGCCTTTTTGGGAGGGACGAAGCTCAATAAGGTTTTCAACGGGTAAATATTCATGCCAGCGGTGAATATCTCCACTGTACCCGCCATCTGCCAGAATTACAGCCTGTATATAAAACCGGTAAGATTCTCCCCGGGCGTTTTCCAGCAATAAAGCTTCTATTTGGCCCTCCGGAGAAAATATAAGCTCTTTTACCTTATCATCTTTAACCATGATCGTGGAATTTTTTATTTTGACCAGCAGGTTTTGTTTAAATAATAAATCAGAATGGGGATGGGCACTGAGATGCAAATAAGGCCTTACCTCCGGATGGGGAAGCAAATCGAAGCAAAGCCCGCTTAGTTCTTCTGATTTCCGAAAAAGATCCTGTGATAAAATGAAAGAATCTAATAAAACAGGGTCGTTAATACCACCACCGTGTTCCTTTATCTTCTCTTTGAGAAATTCAGGGCCAAATTCGATCCCCAGTTCCTTTTGAGGAGGTGTAAGTGCCGCTGCCAGGCCCCCTGCTACCAGAAAGGGGACGTCTTCCCCCATTTCCTGCCCGTTGGGAAAAAGAAAAACCTGTGCACCGTGTGCTGCTCCCTCCAGAGCAGACAGCAGTGCTGCAGTGGTTCCGCCAATAACAGCCAGATCTGCCCCTCTGGGAATTTCTGTGCCTGTTTCTTTTTCTTGCATGGCCGCCTGCAAAACAAAAATACTAAAAATCGCTGTAATAAGGAGAACAATTATGGCCTGGGAGCTTCCTTTTTTTTGAGGCATGGGGGGGCTCCCCTCCTTTTTACTTAGATCTACTCCTTAGCCACAGCTGCTACATTAACCACTTTATCTTCAGGTGTAAGCCGGATTAAGGTAACACCCCCGGCATAGCGCCTCTGGATAGGAACTTGGGATATCTTTGCCCGGATAATAAGGCCGCGGGCTGTAATCGTTATTAATTCTTCCTTTTTTAGAACGGGTATGAAACTAACCATAGAACCCTTGCGCTTGTTGGGCTTGAAAGCCATAACACCTTTTCCGCCGCGGTTCTGGGGGCGAAATTCTTCCAGCTTGGTCCTTTTCCCGTAGCCGTTCTCAGAAACAAAGAGCAGGTCGATATTTTCCCCTGTTACGATGTTAAGGCCAATAACCCTGTCGTCTTTATCTTGAAGGGAAATACCTTTAACTCCCCGGGCAGTACGCCCCAGGGTCCGCAGTTGTGCTACCGGGAAACGAATAAGCAGCCCCCCGGATGTTGCCAGCAGAATATCAGCAGCCTCGGGAACAGCGGTATTTTCGTTTTCATTACCGTTTTCTTCGTTACTTAAACGCTTTACGGAGATAAGTTCATCTCCGGCTGCCAGGTCAATGGCGATAAGACCGGAACGCCTGGCTGCTGCATATTCCCTGAGTTGAGTTCTCTTAACTAATCCTTTTTGGGTAGCCAGAATAATGTGGTCTTCCTCACCGTATTCCACCAGGGGGAAAACGGCGGTGATATACTCTCCGCTTTCCAGCGGCAATAAATTAACAATGGCCGTCCCCTTGGCCTGGCGCCCTACCTCGGGTATTTCGTAAACTTTAAGGGGATATACTTTTCCGTTATTGCTAAAGAAAAGAAGCTTATCCCTGGTTGAGGAGACAAAAAGCTGGACAATAAAATCTTTTTCCCGGATGGAATGGGCCATGACGCCCCGGCCGCCCCGGCCCTGGCTGCGGTAGGAGCTAAGAGGCTGGCGTTTAACATATCCT
The DNA here is from genome assembly GCA_003605065.1 of Dethiobacter sp. Classification (GTDB taxonomy): domain Bacteria; phylum Bacillota; class Dethiobacteria; order DTU022; family UBA8154; genus UBA9862. The sequence continues at coordinate 36,043 of QZJM01000072.1, forward strand.
TGATGTGTAAGCGTGATCACCATTTTTTCCTCTACGATAAGGTCTTCCAGGACAATTTCCCCTTCGTCATGAATAATCTTGGTGAGACGCTTGTTACCATATTTTTCCTTTATTTCATTCAGTTCCTTTTTAATTTCCTTCATAACGAGGCGTTCATCAGCCAGCAGGGCCTCCAGGTAAGCGATCTCCTCCATCAAGGAGAGGTACTCCTCCTGTAATTTATGCCTTTCCAGAGCGGTTAACCTTTGCAGGCGCATATCCAGGATAGCCTGGGCTTGTTTCTCGCTTAACCGGAACTCCTGCATTAAACCTTCCCTGGCTTTTTCCGCATCAGCGGAACCCCTGATCAGGGCAATAACACGATCCAGGTTATCAAGGGCAATGCGCAGGCCTTCCACAATATGCGCCCTTTCCCTGGCCCGCCGCAATAAAAACTGAGACCGCCTGGTAACTATTTCTTTCTGGTGCTGTAAATATGCGGAAAGAAGTTCACTTAAGGTGAGGACTTTTGGTCTTCCGTCAAGCAGCGCCAGCATAATGATGCCGAAGCTCTGCTGCAGCGGGGTAAATTTAAAAAGTTGATTTAAGATAACCTGGGGATTAAATCCTCTTTTCAGCTCAATGACGATACGTACTCCGTTACGGTCTGATTCGTCTCTCAGTTCGGAAATTCCTGTAATCTTTTTTTCCCTGACCAGTTCCGCAATTTTTTCAATGAGCCTTGCTTTGTTCTGCTGGTATGGAATTTCCGTAATAAGCAACCTGTCTTTGCCTTCTTCTGTTTTTTCAAAACTGGTATTTCCACGCATTTTAATGGTTCCCCTGCCGGTAAGGTAGGCATCATGTATACCATTGTGGCCCAGGATTACCCCCCCTGTAGGGAAATCAGGACCTTTAACATAAACTAGAAGTTCTTTATTGGAAGCATCGGGTTTCTCAATAAGATGAACGAGGGCATTAATAATTTCTGTAAGATTATGGGGAGGTATATTCGTAGCCATGCCTACAGCAATTCCCGAGGAGCCGTTAACCAGCAGATTGGGAAAGTGTGAAGGTAAAACAACAGGTTCTTCCAGAGTTTCATCAAAATTGAGCCTTAAATCCACAGTCTCCTTGTCCAGATCGCGGAGCATTTCCATAGCCAGCGGTGAGAGTCTTGCTTCGGTATAACGCATGGCTGCAGCAGAATCGCCATCCATGGAGCCGAAATTGCCCTGGCCATCTACCAGGGGATAGCGAATAGAGAAATCCTGGGCCATGCGTACCATAGCATCATAAACAGCCTGATCTCCGTGAGGATGGTATTTTCCCAGCACTTCCCCCACGAGCCTGGCTGATTTCTTATGAGGTTTGTCCGGGCCCATTCCCAGCTCCCGCATGGCATAGAGGATACGCCTGTGCACCGGCTTTAAGCCGTCCCGGACATCAGGCAGTGCCCGGCTGACAATAACGCTCATGGCATAATCCAGAAAGGAATTCTTTACTTCTTCATAAATAGGGATGGATAAAATTCTCTCTTCCTCTTGCATATCAGAAGGATTCGGCCTCCTTGTTAAATATTTAGGACTTTTAAATATCCAGGTTTCGTACTTCCCTGGCATGATCTTCTATAAACTTGCGGCGCGGTTCCACCTTGTCTCCCATCAGAAGAGTAAAAACATTATTGGCAATAATGGTATCCTGCATAGCTACTCTTAAAATTGTCCTGCTTTTGGGGTTAAGGGTAGTATCCCAGAGCTGTTCGGGGTTCATCTCGCCAAGGCCCTTGTACCGCTGGACGCTTGTTCCCTGGCGGCCTATCTTCGACATAAGGTTTTCCAGTTCCGCTTCCCTGTACAGATAATATGTCTTTTTACTCTTGCTCACCTTAAACAGGGGGGGCTGGGCTATATAAATATTCCCCCTGGACACCAGGGGTTCCATGTAACGGAAGAAAAAGGTCAGTAACAGAGTTCTGATATGGGAACCATCCACATCAGCATCAGTCATGATGATAATGCGGTGGTAACGCAACTTGTGGATGTTAAACTCGTTTCCGATGCCTGTGCCCAGGGCCGTAATCAGGGTTCGGATTTCTTCGTTGTTTAGGATTTTATCCAACCGTGCCTTCTCCACGTTCAGAATCTTACCTCTCAAGGGTAAAATAGCTTGAAAATGCCTGTCCCGGCCCTGCTTGGCTGAACCGCCCGCTGAGTCTCCCTCTACCAAAAAAAGCTCGCTTTCCGAAGGATCCCTGGAAGCACAATCGGCCAGCTTTCCAGGCAGGTGACTTATCTCCAGGGCATTTTTACGACGGGTAAGCTCCCGGGCCTTGCGGGCGGCCTCCCGGGCCCGGGAGGCCTGAAGGGCCTTTTCACAGATTTTCCTGGTTATGGCCGGGTTTTGATCCAGGAAAGCCCCTACTTCTTCCGTAAGCACGCTTTCTACTATCCCCCGTACTTCTGTATTGCCCAGTCGCGTTTTAGTCTGCCCTTCAAATTGGGGATTAAGAATTTTAACGCTGATAATTCCCGTTATACCTTCCCTGATATCTTCACCCTGAAGATTATCCTGGTTTTCTTTTAAAACACCCAACCGGCGGGCATGGTCATTTATCAACCTGGTAAGGGCACTTTTAAAGGCTAACTCGTGCGTGCCTCCTTCCTGGGTTCTGATATTGTTGGCATATGAATAGATAGTTTCACTGAAACCGGTATTATACTGCAGGGCTGTTTCAACCCAGCAATTATCCCTCTCTTTTTCAATATAGATAGGCTTTTTAGGAAAAGTTTCCTTGTTCTTGTTGAGAAAAGAAACAAAGGAGCTGATGCCCCCTTCAAAATTAAAAACTTCCTTCCTGGTTTCTTCATCGCGGAGGTCTTCGGCCGTTATTGTAATGCCTTTATTTAAGAAGGCCAGTTCTCTCAGCCTTTGGGAAAGAAACTGGAAATCATAAACAATTTCTTCAAAAATTTCACGGTCAGGATAAAAAGTAATCGCTGTCCCGGTTTTTTTTGTTTTTCCTTTGATGGTAAGGGGCGTGACTGGAGCACCCCTTTCGTAACGCTGCGTATATATCTCCCCGTCTCTTTTAACCTCCACTTCCAGCCACTCCGAAAGGGCGTTTACCACTGATACACCTACACCGTGAAGTCCTCCGGCAACTTTATATCCTTCACCGCCGAATTTACCCCCGGCATGCAGTATCGTCAACACTACTTCCAAAGCTGATTTTTTTTGCTGAGGATGCTCTTTGACCGGAATTCCCCTGCCGTTATCTATAACCGTAACGCTGTTATCCTTGTTAATAATTACTTGCATAAAAGTACAAAAACCGGCCATAGCCTCATCAATGCTGTTATCTACAACCTCAAAAACCAGGTGGTGCAGTCCCCGGCTGCCAGTAGAGCCGATGTACATACTGGGACGCTTTCTAACTGCTTCCAGGCCTTCTAAAACCTGGATCTGACTTTCATCATAAATACCCGCATTTTTATCATTCATCTTGTAGCCTCCTTAAGAAAATTTATTATTCCCAAGTTTTTTCGATTCTTTTCTGCAGCGTGAGAGGAGAAATGGGCGAATAATAAACTTTTTTCGTAGTTATGATGAAGGCATTGCAGTCCTCTTCTTCTTTTTTAGACAGCTTTTCACCGGGAAAACTTTCTAAAAACTGGGTATTAACCTGGTTATTTTTTAGTTCCAGGTTGAAGATGCCGATAATTTCCTGCAGAGAGACAATGCGAGAGTTTCCTATGTGTAAAAACATGGCCATCCACCTTTCTTTTAGCAAAATAAATGTTTTTTTTAATTTGCGTTCATATACTATTTTTTATATAAATAAAGATATAAACCTGGAAAACTTTGTAACACCCTGAAGATATCAGCTTGTTCGATAAAAACAGGTTCCTTTTCTTCCACAAGCAATATATAGCGCTGTACAATCTTATTTAAGATCCTTTTTTTGATCATATCGCTCACGCGCTTATTTTCAAAAACTTTTAAAATGCGCTTTTTATATATTTTAATTATTTCCGTTTTGCATATACAAAACACTTTATGATCCAGAGATGGATACCGTTCTAGGATGTCATTATACCCTAACCAGGGAGTCCTTTTAAAAAAAACTTTTAGCAGTTTATGCCAGCTTTTAAGCTGCCGGACACAGAGGGGACAAAGTTCTCCCTCTGAATCCTGGCTATAAAACAGGTCCTGGCAGCTCTGGCAGGTCCTGGCACCTTTTTTTTTCTGCTGCTTTTGATAAAGACAGCTATTTTTTAAAAACTTGCTGAGTTGAGAGTGGAAAGATTCGGGAGCTAAAAGAATCGACTTTCTTATAATCTCTTCTTCGCCAGGTTCCACGGCCATAATTTCTTCGCAGAAAATATCCTCCTTTTTTTTAAAAACTGGATTATTTTCTGGCAGGGAACCACGGGCATGAAAATCGGCATTAAAAAATTTTATATCTTTAATTACTTTACAGCCGGCAGCGGTATTAAAATCAGTTATGATCCTGTGTTTAAGCATCGTTAAATGATGGATCCAGGTACTATCGGTTACTTCTACAAATAATTTGTTTTCTTTAATAGCTATAGGCCTGGTGTAATGAACGATATATTCACCTGCTACTTTATACCATAAAGCAAGATGCCCCCTGTTCATTAATTGTTCTTTCAGTCCTGCTTTTTGTAGAAAGAGATCAACAGATTGTACTATTTTTTCCATTACTATTAATCTCCAATATTTTGCCTTCTTGAACATGAAGAAAGGAAGAGCAGGCAGTTTGTTCCAGAAAAGTATCAAGACAGCTGTCTTTTTTAGTGATGGTCAAAAATACTTGTTCAGCATCCCGAAGAAGCAAAAAACACTGCTGCTTTCGCCATTCGTCCAGTTCAGAAAAAACATCATCAAGAATAAATAAAGGTTTTTCATTTTTCTTATTGTATGACTGGATCTGTGCCGCTTTAAGGGCAATGACAGCGCTTCTCTGCTGTCCATGCGAGGCAAACCGCCTGGCATCCCTTCCATCAAGTAAAAAAGTTAGATCATCTCTGTGCGGTCCTAATAAAGAAAAACCACGTTTAAATTCTTCTTCTTCCCATGAAGATATTTCTTTATAAAACCTGTTCTCTATTTCTTCAATATCTGCAAATACTGCATCTTCGCCTATAAAGTTATTATACACTATTTTCATTTCTGGAGCATATTTAAATAGCACACTGTAATTATGAGCAGCAAGAGTACTCCACGTAGACAATACCTGGGCCCTTTTTTGTATAATACGGCTGCCAAAATATACCATTTGTTTGTTCCAGGGGCGAGTTAATTCCTTAATTTCTTTGTTAGATCTTTTTTCCTTTAATACCTGATTCTTTTGAAAAACAACACGGTTGTAACGGCTTAATAAATCACCGTACAGGCGACTTTCCTGGCTTATTTCACGGTCCAAAAAACGCCTTCTCTCTTCCGGACCCCTTCTTACAAGTTCCAGATCTTCCGGTAAAAAGAAAACCACGGGACAATATTCCGCTAAGTGAAATTGCTTAACGTTTCTGCCATTAATTTTGACGACTTTTCTTTTCTTTAACAAATCGTAACCCACTTCAACTTTAAAAAATCTTTGCTGCAGGCAGAGCGTTCCCTGAAGATAATAAAAAGGCTTATTCCAGTAAACAAGATCGCTTTCCTTTAGATTTCTAAACGAATGAGCAAAACATAAATTATAAATTGCTTCTAACAGATTGCTCTTACCTTGTCCGTTTGCTCCCTGTATAAGACAAATACCAGGGGAAAAATTAATTTCTTCTTTTTCATAATTTCGAAAATATTTAAGGTGTAAATCCTTTATATACAAATACTGCCACCTTCTATTTTTTCAAAGATCCTTTTTTTCAATTTTAATAGGCAGGACCAGGTAGCGATAAGATTTCAGGCTGTCATCCAGCTCCTGGCGATAGTTAAAAATACATGGTCCAAAAGGACCATTAAATTCTATTTCTACAAAATCCTCTTCCAAAACACGTAACGGGTCTAAAAAGAACCGGTAATTGAGAAGTATTTCTTCCAAATCATCGCCATCTTTCCCTTCGAGGATCAGTTCTTCCGTCATTCTTCCTATCTCCGAACCGGATCTTACTTGAAGCATTTTATCATTAATACTCAAAGTAATCATGAGATTTTGGCTATGAACAAGCAAGGAGGCCCGCCCTATGGTTTTCTCCAGAAGCCGGGTATTTACAAGGATTTTAGTATTAAAGCCGGCAGGAAAAGCATTGCTAAAATTAGGAAACTTGTCTTCCAGTAATCTGCCTTTAAAAGTAAAATTCCTGTATTTAAAGATGATCTCATTTTCTCTAAAAAAACATGCTACTTTTTCATGGGAATCATCTATAATTCTCGATATTTCTATAAGTGTTTTACCTGGAACCAGTATGCGCAAAGGTTGAATATTCATTTTCTTTTTCAGGGTTTTTTGATAATAAGCCAGGCGGTACGTATCAGAAGCCATACAAAAAATGTTTTTTTGCATATCTATTTCCAATAAAATTCCTCTGAATAAATGCTTGCTTTCATCCTGTGAAACGGCAAAACTGACTTTTTTAATTATTTGTTTGAGTTCCATAGCAGAAAACTCCAGACTTTCCCATTGGCTCCCCAGAAGTTCACCAGTAATGACAGGAAATTCATCGGCATTCATTCCATATAAAAAAAAATTGGTCTGCTTGCTTAAAATTTCCGTCCGTAGTTCTTCTCCATCTGTTTTAATTTCTATATCCTCTGAAGGAAGCTGCCTGATAATATCTACAAATTTTTCTGGTAAAACCACCGCTCCTTCTTCTTTAATTTCCACATTGTCACAATCTGCTCTAATACCCATTTCCAGATTGTTAGTCATAAAAGTAAGACAATTATTTTTGGCTTCCACAAAGATTCCTTTAATTATTTGGAGCGGTGATCTTACAGGAATAGCTTTTTCTAAAATGCTAAGATTTTCTAGCAAGACACTCTGTTTGGCAAAAAAATGCATAAACAAACCTCCTTGTATTCTTAATCAACAACATATTCTTTTATAACTATTTTTTAAAAAAGATAGAAGTACTAATAATAAGGCTTGTGGATTTTGTGCAAAAGCTGTCTTTAGAGCAATGTTCTCAAGATCGGAAGCGTGGAAAAAATGTGAGTAATTATTATAAAGTTATAAACACAATTAACAGAAGAGGAAAAAAAAGATAGGAAAAAAACAATTATCCACAGAAATATTTAAATATAAACAAATTTTTCCCAAGCTTGTCCACAAATTAATAATTGAGCAGGCTTTTAATATCTTTGAGATAGCGAAGAATCCTTTCGTCATTGGCCATCTCGGAGGAAATCTTTTTATAGGCATGAATGACTGTGGTATGATCTTTGCCACCAAATTCTTTACCAATCCTGGGAAGGGAAAAATCAGTGAGTTCACGACAGAGATACATGGCTATTTGTCTGGGTAAAGAAAAATTTTGTGTTCTCTTTTTAGATTTGATATCGAGTAAGGTTATTTTAAAATAAGATGCCGTTGTAGAGATTATTTCTTCTGGTGATAAAACTTTTTGTTTTTGTGTAAAAAAATCTTTTAAGGCTTCTACGGATAGTTTTAAATTTATAGGCTTGTCCTCCAAAGAAGCAAAGGCAATGATCCGTATAAGAGCACCTTCCAGTTCACGAATGTTATTTTCTACTTTTTGGGCAATAAAAGTAAGGACATCATCAGGGATAAAGATTCCTTCTTGTGAACTTTTCTTGCGAAGAATGGCAATCCTAGTTTCCAGGTCAGGGGGGTGTATATCTGTAATCAAGCCCCATTCAAAACGGGAGCGAAGACGATCTTCAAGTGTAGGTATTTCTTTAGGAGGACGGTCGCTGGAAATAATAATTTGTTTATTATTTTCGTGGAGAGCATTAAAGGTATGAAAAAATTCCTCCTGGGTTTGTTCTTTTCCAGCCAAAAACTGGATATCATCAATTAAAAGAACATCAATAGTACGGTATTTATTGCGAAATTCAACTGTTTTATTATCCCTGATAGCATTTATAAATTGATTTGTGAATTTCTCTGAGGAAAGATAACCAACCTTTTCACTGGTGTTATGAGAGATAACATAATGACCGATAGCATGCATAAGATGAGTTTTTCCCAGACCTACACCTCCGTAAATAAAAAGAGGATTATAAGCCTTGGAAGGAGCTTCTGCCACCGCGAGGGAGGCCGCATGGGCCAGACGGTTACTGCCACCTATAACAAAACTTTCGAAAGTATATTTAGGGTTTAACCATTTACATGTAACAGAAAGATCTTTCTTTTCCCCATCAGTACCCTTGTTATCAAAAAGATCTCTAAAACTTTGTTTCCCCTGAGGACTGTTTTTTTCGGAAAAATCAATATTCTGGGGAGTAACAAAATGTATGTAATAATCACAGTTGCTGACTTTTTGCAGCGCTTTGGAAATAGTCTTACGGTAATGATTTTGTAACCAGTCTTTGGTAAATTCGTTAGGTACCTCCACTATTAAGGTCCCATTTTGAAGGGCTAAAGGTTTAGTAGTTTTTAACCATGTTTCATAACTGGGTTTACTGAGAATACTTTCCATTTCAGAAAGAACCGAGCGCCAGATATCGGATAACCGCTCTTCCATATTAAAACCCCCGTAAAATTTATCCACAAAGAACAAAGTGTTGTCCACAAAAATTGTGGACAAATATAAAAAGAGTAATTATACACAGTAATATAATAACAGAATAAGTAAAGTGCTGCAATAAATAGAAAAGCTCTAAAAAGAGCATATATGCCTTTTAAAAAGACTTTTAGATATTATAGCTCCTTTATTTGTTTAAAAAAAAGAAAAAATCAAATGAGGTCTCAAAGGTTGCATGATTTTAAAAGATAAGATATAATGAGTTCCAGAGTTTTACTGGATTAACTACGTAAATTTGCTTAAAGTGAGGGTTTAAAGTGAAAAGAACTTATCAGCCGAAAAAAAGAAAAACAAAAAGAATACATGGTTTTATAAAAAGAATGAAAACGCTGGCAGGGCGTAATCTGATTAAAAGGAGAAGAAAAAAGGGAAGAGGAAGTTTGTCTGCTTAGTAAAAAGAAAAAGGTGTTTAACATAAAGAAGGGGAAAATTGAAAAGCTTCGTAAAAACTACCAGTTTCAAAAAGTTTATAAAGAGGGTAAAGCCCAGTCCACCGGTAAAACAGTACTAGTTATCAAAAAGAATGCGCAACAATACAACCGGCTGGGAATTTCTATTAGCAAAAAAGTTGGTAAAAGTGTAGTCAGGCATCATTTAAAAAGGCTTTACCTGGAAGCCTTCCGTAATTTAAGGAAGGAGATCGTCAAAGAAGGGTTTGATATTGTTATTATTGCCAGGAAAGAAGCCGGCAACATGACATACAGTGAAACGCTTAAGGATCTTAAAAGGTTGCTGGTCAGGGGAAAATTAATGAAATGAAAAATATTATATTGTTAATAATAATAGTTTATAGAAATGTGTTTTCCCCAATGTTAACTCCGAGATGCAGGTTCTACCCTTCTTGCTCGCAATACTGTTATGATGCAGTGAAGCAATACGGTGTTATAAAGGGGATATTTTTAGGTTTTAGAAGAATGATGCGCTGTCATCCCTTAAACCCCGGGGGGTATGATCCCCTACCTTTACCCCAGGAAGAATAGAGGTAAAGTACAGCAGCAAAGATGGATAAAACAAGGGGGCTAACTTAATGATACAGACTCTTGCCGGTTATATAAATATTATTTTAAGTTATTTTTACAATTTAGTAGGTGACTATGGGCTGGCAATTATCATGCTTACCGCTGTTGTAAATATTATTACTTTTCCTTTAACAAGAAAACAAATACAGGCATCTAAAAAATTACAGGATATACAACCCGAACTTAGAAAATTACAGGAAAAGTACAAGCACGATAAAGAAAAATATAATAAGGTTACCATGGAGTATATGAAAGAACACAAGGTAAACCCCATGGGGGGGTGCCTTCCCCTTTTAGTCCAATTTCCGATCATGATTGCTGTTTTCCAGCTTCTTCGTGAACCGGGTATAATTGCCCAATCAGTAGAAAACTTTAATCCAAATTTTCTATTTTTCCCATTGGATCTTACCAAGCCGGATCCAATCTATCTTTTACCGATAATGGCTGCTGCAGCTACTTTCTTTCACCAGAGACTGGTAATGACGGATCCCAAACAAAAAATGATGTTATATATATTTCCAGTAATGATCATGGTTATTAGTGTAAGTTTTCCGGCAGGACTGGTGTTATACTGGTTTACAAATTCTTTGTTTTCTGTGGGAAATCATTATCTTTTAAAAAGAACAGAGAGTGCAAAAAATATAAAGGAATTAAAACTGAAAGAAAATAATAAGACTGAAAAAGAATATGATAAAAAAGAAGAGGAAAATATTAAGGATAATGGTTATAGATCAAAGGATAATGGTTATGGATCAGCTGAAGTCTCTAAAAAGGAAAATACAACTTTAAAGCAAGCCAGAAAGAAAAAAGGAAAAGGCTTACCCCAAAAAGACGCCCCCAAAACTAGAAAGAAAACAACAAAAGGTAAAAAGAAAGGGGCTGAAAAAGCCAGATGATTTCCCTTGAAATTAACGCTAAAACTGTAGAAGAGGCCCTGGATGAAGGTATAAAAAAGTTGGGTGTAAAAAAAGAAAATTTAAAAATTGACATTTTATACGAGCCGGCACAGGGTTTATTAAAATATTTCGGTTCAAAAACGGCCAAAGTAAGGTTAACGGTAAAAAAAGAACCAGAAGAATTTATAAAAGACTTTATGCTCGAACTGCTGCATATTTTCAGCCTTGAAGGGGATGTTAACATTGAAAAAAAAGAAGAGGACGATCTTTATGTAAAGATAAACGGGAAAGATCTGGGACTTCTTATCGGTAAACGTGGAAACACATTAAACTCCCTGCAGTACCTGGTTAATGTTGTCTTTCATCGGCAGTTTGCTAATAGTAAAGGACGGATTTTGCTGGATGTAGAAAATTACCGGCAAAAGCGTAAACAGACACTGGAACAATTAGCAAAAAATTTAGCCCTTAAGGCTTTGAGAACCAAAAAAGAAGTAACTCTGGAACCCATGACCCCGCAAGAGAGGCGTATTATACATCTAGCCTTAAAAAATAACAGGGACGTTATCACTTCCAGTTACGGGGAAGAACCCTATCGCAAAGTTGTTATATCGCCGCGCTAGTCAAAAATCCAATAAAAGGGAAAGAGGTCGCATGACCTGCATAAAGGGTTTGCGGCTTTTTTGTATGGTATAAATGCTTGTTTAACATGTTAAAATATGTTAAAATAGAACAAATGTGCGCAAATAGGAAGGAGGCAGCCTGGTACAGATGGGCCATAAAAGAGAAAAAAAGCGGCTTATTTTTAAGACCAGGTGATTGTTTTGGAAAATGATAATGATACTATTGTAGCCATTTCTACTCCTCCAGGGGAGGGTGGTATCGGTATAGTACGTATGAGCGGTAAAGATTCTTTAGATATCGCTTTAAAAATATTTGTAAGGCCCTCTGAAAAAGCTAACGATAAAATAAAAAATAAAACTGTCCCCAGGAGGTTGTATTATGGTTATATCATCGATGAGCAGGGGAAAGAAATCGACGAAGTATTATTGAGCTATATGCAGGCCCCCTATACCTATACACGGGAAGATATCGTAGAAATTAATGCCCACGGAGGCATTGTTCCTTTAAGAAATATTATAAAACTAATCATCAGGAAAGGCGCCAGGCTTGCAGAACCGGGTGAATTTACCAGAAGAGCCTATTTAAACGGCAGGATAGATCTTCTCCAGGCGGAAAGCATCCTGTCTATTATAAGGGCTAAAACGGAAAAAGGTTTAAAAGCAGCCATACAAAGCCTTAAAGGTGCCCTTTCCGGTGAAATATTAAAAATTCGCGATGATGTTATCGATATACTCTCCGAAATAGAAGTAGATGTGGACTATGCCCATGAGGATATTGATTTTGGAAGCGAAAATTATCAAAATATAACCCGCCGCATTAAAGATCTAAAAGAAAGAATGGATGCTCTTCTGGAGAAAAGAATTAAGGGGAAAATATTACAAGAAGGTTTAAAAACCGTTATTGTCGGTAAACCTAACGTCGGTAAATCTTCCCTCTATAACTATCTTATTAGGGAAGAAAGGGCTATCGTCACAGAAATTCCGGGTACCACCCGGGACCTTTTGATTGAATATATTAATTTGAAAGGTGTACCCTTAAAACTTATCGATACGGCAGGTCTTCGCAAAGATGGCGACAAGGTGGAAAAAATTGGTATGGAATATTCTAAAAAAGCCATGGAGGAAGCAGATCTGCTTTTGTTTTTACTTGATGCTTCTACAGGTATTACAGCGGAAGATAAATGGATTTACGAACAGATCCCCTCTTTTAACCGGCCCAATATCATTATTATTCTTAACAAAATAGATTTAAAAAAGGAGATTAGTAAAGAACTTGTACAGGGAACACTTTCCTGTAAAGCGGTACTGGAGACATCGCTGACAACAGGGGAAGGACTTGAGCAGCTGGAAGAAGCAATTACGGAACTGGTTTTTTCCGGTGTTTTTAAAGGAGAAGAAGACGGTGCTTTGCTCCTGGAAGCCAGGCATGGTGAGATAATTTCCCAGGCAATAGTGAGCCTGGAAGATGTCATGAAAGCTCTTAAAGAAAAATATCCCCTTGATATTGTCAGCATTGACCTCCGCCAGGTGCATCAATACCTTGGTAACCTGCTCGGAGAGGACACCGGGGAAGCAGTACTGGATCATATCTTCCAGAGGTTTTGTATCGGAAAATAGGAAATGAAGGTTAAATTATGCCAGAAATAAAAGAATTACAAATAAGTGATATTATAACAGAAGCTGCTTCCTGGGATCTTGTACTGCAGGAGGAACAAGCCCGGCTTTTGAAAAAGTATTATGAGCTTCTTATCACAGAAAACAAAAATACTAATTTAACGCGTATCGTTGATCCCATGACAGTACTGGAGGAACATTTTATAGACTCTCTCGTAGGGCTTAAGAAAGGAAAAGATAAAACTGGCTATGAATTGTTAGACCTGGGAAGCGGAGCCGGTTTTCCAGGTCTGCCCATTAAAATATATCTCTCTCATATCAAGCTATGCTTACTGGATTCATCGGGAAAAAAGATAGCATTTTTAAGATTACTGCTTAAGGAATTGAAATTAGAGGGGGTAGCTTTACTGCATCAAAGGGCTGAAGACCTGGGAAGGGGTAAAGGAAGGGAAGCTTTTTCCTGGGTTACAGCACGGGCTCTTGCTCCTCTTGTCGTTTTATTGGAGTTGGCTTTACCACTGGTTAAAAAAGGCGGATATTTTTGGGCATTTAAAGGACCGGATTTTATAAAGGAAATGGAAGAGGCCGGGGAAATCCTAAGGCATTGCGGGGGAAGACTCGTCGAAACAATCTCTTATCAATTAATAAGGGGACAAAAAAACAGAAACATTTTAATATTTAAGAAAGAAAAAAAAACAGATGAACGCTTTCCTCGTAAGGCAGGGATTCCCCAAAAAAGACCCTTGCTAAAAAAAGATAAATGAAGGCAGGAAAAAAAATGCTTATGTCGAATAATTACAGCAAATTATAAAATAACAACAGTATAAAGAATTAGTATTGTTACGACATGTTCATCAAATGTGAACGTTCATAAGGCGAGAGGTGATGCTGATGAAAGAACGCTGGGGAAAGAAAATAATGATAGAACGTAAGGAAGAAGAAAAAGAGGAAATAAGGAAGGTTAAAATGGAATTAGTCCGTTCTAACCCCTACCAGCCCAGAAAAACATTTGAAAAAGAAAAGATCCAGGAGCTAGCTCAATCAATAAAGACATATGGTTTGCTCCAACCTGTGATCGTAACACCTGACGGTGACGGTTACTGCATCGTAGCCGGTGAGCGCCGTTTTATGGCCTGTGAAACGCTGGGGTGGACTGAAATTCCAGCTATAATCAGGGCATATCAGGGAAGTTCCATGGCAGCAGTGGCACTTATAGAAAACCTGCAACGAGAAAATCTAAATTTTATCGAAGAAACTCAGGGCTATAAGAGGCTTATAGATGAATATAACTTAACCCAGGAAGTCCTGGCACAGAGGCTGGGAAAAAGTCAATCTACTATTGCCAATAAATTGCGCTTATTAAAGTTACCTGATAACATCATAACAATGCTAAAAGACGGAGAACTTACGGAAAGACATGCCAGGGCCTTACTAAAACTTAATTCTGAAGAAAAACAACTTGAAGCAGTACAAATTATGTTAGAAATGGAATTAAATGTAAAAGAAGCAGAAAAATTAGTTCAAGATCTTCATAAAAAGGAAACAACAGCCCCCAAAAGTAACGTTTTGCATCGAAAAGTTGTAATTAGAGATTTAAGAATATTTTTAAATACGATCAGACAGGCCATAAATATTATTCGCAGGGCCGGTTTAAATCCACAGGTAGATGAATCGGACAATGATCAATTCTTTGAGATGCGTATTCGTTTGCCAAAAAAAGAAAAAGAATAGTACTTGAGAAAATAGTTAGCTTTAAAATAAATAACATAATCCGGGGAAAAAGCCCGGATTTTTATTTCCTTTTAATTTATGGGAAGGAACTATTTTCATGTTTCACGAATATATAGATGAAATATAAAAAAATGTTGTGTACAAGAGCGGAAATGAGGTAAAAATATGGAAGGCGTTATCGCCATTGCCAATCAAAAAGGCGGGGTTGGAAAAACTACTACTGCAGTAAATTTAAGCGCATGCCTGGCCAACCTGGGGCATAGAGTTTTGTTGCTGGATATAGATCCCCAGGGGAATGCTTCCAGCGGAATCGGGGTTGATAAAAAAAATATTAAAACATGTATCTATGATGCCCTTATTAATGAAATACCTGTAGAAAAGGTTATTTACAAAAGCAAGCAGCAACAACTATTTGTGATTCCTGCTACCATACAACTTGCTGGTGCTGAAATTGAACTGGTACCTACAATCTCCCGCGAAGTAAGGTTATGGAGAGTACTTGAACCAGTTAAAAACAAGTTCAAATTTATTATTATTGATTGCCCCCCTTCATTGGGTTTGCTTACCTTAAATGCTTTAACGGCTGCTGATTATATTTTGGTTCCCATACAGTGCGAATATTATGCTCTGGAAGGATTGGGGCAGCTTGTCAGTACCGTTAATCTAGTAAAAAAGCATCTTAACAGCAGATTGAAGATTGGGGGAGTCCTTTTAACAATGTACGATACCAGGACAAACCTTTCCGGCCAGGTCGCCGATGAAGTCCGTAAATATTTTGGAGATTTAGTTTTTAAAGCTGTTGTTCCTAGAAATGTGAGGTTAAGTGAGGCACCCAGTTATGGCGAGTCGATCCTGGATTACGATCCTCGCAGCAAGGGGGCAGAAGTATATAAGAATATGGCGGAGGAGGTTCTGGCGCGATGAGCAAGCAGAGATTGGGAAAAGGATTGGGAGCTTTAATTCCAGAATTTAAAAATGAAAGTATTGACCTAAAGAATCAGGGTGTAACAGAAATACCAATAGAAAAAATAAAGCCTAATCCGCAGCAGCCTAGAAAAGATTTTGCTGCGGAAAAATTGAGGGAACTGGCGGACACTATCAAAACGTATGGTGTCATTCAGCCGGTAATACTACATAAAGAAAACGAAAGTTATATTCTGGTCGCCGGTGAAAGAAGGTTCAGGGCGGCGCAGCTTGTAGGGTTAAGAACAATTCCAGCCATAATCAAAGAATACTATTCTAAAGAACTGATGGAGATTGCCCTGGTAGAAAACTTGCAGAGAGAGGATCTTAATCCCCTGGAGGAGGCCGACGCTTATAAAAGGCTCATCGAAGAATTTGGCTTTATTCAAGAAGAACTCTCCCAAAAAGTAGGGCGCAGCCGATCGGCAATTGCGAACTCGCTAAGGCTCTTATCCCTGGATGATGAAGTAAAAAAACACCTGACTGAGGGGCGAATGAGCCCCGGGCAGGCAAGGCCGCTGCTTTCACTGAGCAGTCCCGAAGAACAACGCCAACTAGCTTTAAAAATTATAAATAAAAGTTTAACTGCCAGAGATGTAGAGAATCTGGTAAAAAACCTTAAAAGAAAAAAAGAATCACCGGATATCAAAAAAGAAAAAGATGCGGAAAAACAGCTGCAGCAATTATTAATTATTGATTTAGAGGAAAAGATCAGAAAAAGATATGGAACCAAAGTAAATATCAAAAAAGATACCAAGGAAGGAAAAATTGAGATCTATTTTTATGGGGAGGAAGATCTGGAGAGGCTGCTTGACTTGTTGTTGAAAGAAGTACAAAGTTAATGTTTCACGTGAAACAATTTAAAGTGAGTTATGGAAAAAGGTGAAAGTTGTTGCCATGTTTCACGTGAAACATTTAAAGAATATTTATTTTTTATATTATTATATTTTTCTATATTTTTTTATAATAAGCAGGAGAAAAGAAATATCCGGCGAATTTTATAC
>QZJM01000053.1 GCA_003605065.1 Dethiobacter sp.
TATTCCCAGTCAAAAGGGATATGGACTTCCCAACACCAAATAGTATGTTTGTTTATTAATGAAAAGTTGTCAAATGCGGAGCATGAGCTGCATTCCAGGCCAAATTGGGAGATATTTTCAAATATTTTGTTGTTCCAGGTATTGATATTTTCCGATATAAATGTTAACCTTTTTATGATATTTGGGTTTTATTTTTTATATCGGAAATAGCAGAGAAATCCCTGCTATCTTTTTTGTAATTTATTCAATTCAGTTTCAAAAAGAGTGACTTAGATATGCTTTCTAGTCTCATTTAAAGTGACTGGTAACAGCAATGCTCTCCCGAAAGGAATTCTCCCTCGCCTTTGAAGGCAAGATGTGCCTTTGGGCGGAGCTCATCCTCAGCCCACTGGACAAGCTCGACTGCTGACACCTCGTAGGTGGAGATGCTCTCAAGCCTTGGCTGGCAAATATGCAATCTCACCGTTTGGATATCGTACAGTGTGTCGAAAAGGGCCAAGGCCCCCAAGGCGTATAGTTTTAACTGCGGGTTATCCTCCGCCGACACTTCCACTCCCCGGCCGGATTTTAAATCTAAAATGTCAAGGGTTCCATCAGCTATGATGACGAGGTCTCCGGTTCCAAAGCCGCCTTCGACATATTGTGAGAAATCTAGTCTTTGTTCGAGCAGTATTATGGGGTCTTTGCAAGCCATTTTCGCTGCGGTGATAAGCTCGGCAGCATAACCCACGTAGTCGTCTGTGTATCGCTCCATTTCCTCGCCGTCGAACTCGCTGACAGGTTTCTTGCTTTTCTGTCCGAGGAATATTCGTAGTTTATGCTCGGACAGCGCGTGGGCGGCGGTGCCTTCCTCCGCAAAGACACTGCTCTGTTCATCAAAGGTTTCCTCCAGCCTTGCCGAGGGTGTGCAGTGAAGCCAGCGGTGGGAGCTGGATGCGGATAACAGTGCATGCGCCTCCATCAAAGCACCTCCGCTTCTTTGAGAAGCTCCTTATACGACGAAGGATCAATATCAGTCAGCTTGTTTGCGCCGTATTTGGTGATGAGAGCCTTGACCGCTGCCTGCTTTCCGGACTGCGTTTTTTCAGCCAGGACAGCGCGTACTTTTTCAAGGGTGACTGTCTCCTCTGCGGCAGGCTTCTCTTCATTCGCTTCTATCGCCTTGACAAGGGCTTCGATGCTGCCTGCCAGGCTCCTTAAATCCTCCGCTACATCAAGAGCTAGTTTGATTTTGCTCATTTTAAAGACGCCCCCTTTGCAGTTTTCATAAGCTGCTCATTTTTGAGCGGGTTGAAATCCGCACCTTGTATAAAACCTTCGCACATCACTTTTTTGCCTCCCGGCATTTGTCGTTGAAATATCTGATGGGCTTGTTCAGGCGCAGGGCTGCTTTCAACTCCGCCTCCATGCCTTCAGTAAGCCTACTGCCAAAAAGCCACATTTCGTCCGCCCGTACAAGGATTTGCAGCCCCAGCTTTATTCCCGCCTCGCGTTCCTCCGGTATGCTGTCATCAAGAAACTGAGGATTGTGCAGATGCGGTGCATATGGTACGCAGCCTTGCGACTGAACAAACCTGCAATACCCTTGAGCCCTGCTGGTGTTATACTCCACATTCCCGCGATAAGGGCTGCATACAAAAACTAATTTCATGCTGCCGCCTTCCTTCCTATTGTCAGGCTCGCTACGCTTTCTTCAGGGAATAACCGCAATAATCCGGACAATAGCTTCCGTCCTGCACCGCGCCTACCGCTCAAGGAATTTGACAGATAACCTTTGCTGATGCCGATTTTCTCCGCAAGCTGGTTTTGAGACAGGTTGCTTTCATCGATTAACCTTTTTACTGTCTCAGTCTTTAATCGCATGGTTTTTCATCCCCCTCGCTTTTCCCGGCAGGCGCTCCCTGTTGTAAGTAACGCTGAACCGCGGCTATTTGGCTATTTATGGAGATGTTTTCATCTCCACCCCTGATAAACCCGAACAACTCACTAATAAAATTGAACGCTTCAGCTTTATGCCGGTATGGTGTAGCCTTAATCAGCGTCGCTATTTTCGGAGTCGGATTATGTTCGCTCACAACAATCACCCTCCTGCGGCAACTCCCGAATAGATACACACTGGACGCTTTCTCCGGGAACGATTACCATCACTCTGTGCTGATCGCCCAGTAAGCGACTTAGAATCCGCTCCCGCATAGAAACATCTAAAATCGCCACCACCTTAGTCATTATTGATAGTTTTCTTGGACATCCTTTTTCACTCCCTTATTGTTGTAGAGGAAACCCTCGCACAAAAGAACACTTCCGAGTTTTACCTCTCAATCTATAATGGTAAAAACCTACCGGGAAAGCTGTTTTACGAGAAAATTTTCATTGGCAAAAAAGAAAAAGCCCCTGAAAAATAAGGCTTTTTTACTGGGAAATATTTTTAGTTTTTTAATTGCAGTTACGGTAATAAACTACCCACGAACACGTTTGTAGAAGTGTTACATAAAAAAAGACCCAGCCTAATCTTCCAAGGCGGGTCCTTTTTTACATGATTACTTTTACCTTTGGGTTACCAGCCGGTACAGCATGGCCGCCACTTGCCCTTTGTGTTTAGCGAGAGCCTTTCGGCGTTAAAAACTTAGTATCTGTGCAGCTAAATGGCTACAGAAATGATGGTTCAGGGTGCCGACCAGAAAGCCCATGATCACAATTGTTCGCTTTAAAAGTGTGAAGATAGGCTGCTCCCTCTTTTAATAGTTCCCCTTTCTAATAAAAAGCCTCTTATCCTTATCCTCCATATCGGAAATCTTCTATAATGAATCTGGTCCTATAAGATCTTTCCTCTTTATATGGGTAAAAGGGGTCATCGTCTATCACAAAATAAGCTTTCAGGCACTTTCGAAGCTCTGATACGTTGTGTTTTAGCTTGTCCTCCTGCCCTCTTAGCTTTAAATCCCCCCATGCTATCTGCCCATTATGCTCCGCCAACAAGCGCAGTATCAGCCAAAGCTTGGTCGGCTGCCCACCTTTACGTCGGTCCTTAAAGCCCATTTCAGAAAAGTGTATAGTCCTACTCTGCCCCTTGACAGTGATTTTGACCTCCTCATCAGAAATAAACCTAATGGAGATCTGTTCCCACTTGGTCCCGGGAGTAGTCTGAAACGGTATGATTTGTGCCGGTTCACACATTTTCCCCGAGGAAAGTGCCGACTCAATGTCCAGCAAACCTATGTTAATACCTGACTCTGATAGGTTGCTATAACGTGCTAATGGGAAGAAGCAAATATCAGGGGGAAGTCCCACAGGTAGTGTTACGGGTACAAATACCACAGCGAAAGGAAACCCCGTAAGGCTTGTTTGAAAATTATTAGTGACACGTGCAGAACGCAGAAAGTAAAAATCACGTCTTCTGCGCCCGATATACCTATGCCCGAGTGACCAAATGTCTTTATATATCTCTACAACCTCGATGTTTAGGCTCAAAGTTTTGGCAATTTGCTTAGACAGGTTTTCCATACTGACGGCCCAGTGCTTTAAATCATTCAGGTCAACTTCCATCATCCCAAACCGTCCACAGTAACTGAAGCCTTGTACCTTCTCCCCGTGCCGCTGGATATCAACTTCCACAAAGCAACCGTTTTCGCAACCATCACACTCAACCGTCCTAGCAGGTGCTATCTCAACGAGTACACACATTTTAAGCAAAGCGTTAAAAAGCGCAGGATCCCATTCTTTAGTCTCCTGCCTGCTAAAAGTTGGCAGTTCCGGCCACTCTAATCGTCTTAAAATAGCGTTCAAAACGTCAGCCACGGTCTATACCCCACCGTTTTAGGTATTTTCTCAGCTTGATGTGCCGCTCTGACTCCCCTAAATCGCAAAGGTTTGGCCAAGTCAGCCGGAAAGTAACTCTACCCTTGTTTCCTTTTCCAGGAAACTTTGCCCTTAGTAGAGCTTGAGTCACGTGCAAATCCCTTAATGGTATGTCCAATAAGTCCAACATATCATAAACATGATCCGTTGTATCTGCCTCAATAATAATTCGTCTTTTACTGCCATCAGGCCTGCCAAGCACCGAAAATACTGTCAACGTTTTCAGGATTTTTGACATCAACGTCAGGCAGGCATTGCAAACGCCCAAAATATTCACCTAGCATAGGCCCCGCCACATGCCGTATAAAATTTTTTGGAACAAAATCTTTTGCCATATTGACACACCTCCAGCGTAATAAACCCTATACAAAAACTGTCATTAAAGAATCAAAATATTCGGGCTACCTTACAATAACTACCATAACACAAAAGTACCTGTTGGTTGAGGCTCGGTTCTTAACTCTAATTCGTAATTTGAGATAATACGACCTTTTTATGCCCAAAAACTATGTGGGCAAGTATCTTGCCGCCCATAAGAAGTGCGTCAAAATGGAGCGGTTCATGTAATCTGAAGCATAGGAAAACTCAAATTACAAAATCAAGGGGTTGCGATCGCCCTTTTCCCAGAGGCCATGTATTACCGCTAGATGAAACCGTATTTATTGTGTCTTCGGGGTAGTCCCTCTTGAGCAGGTCAAAAACCGGGTCGTTAATATCAATAATTGTAGGTTTGAATGCTAGACCATCTAACTCTTCTCCCACGATATTTCTTTTGCCGCTGCCTACAACACCTTACTCATCAGTTTCTCCATACAATCCTCATCTTCTAAAAACAAAACATTTCTGCTCTCGAATTCCGGCTTTTTGAGGCCATAAAAGGCACTAGAATCGGCAGCAGGGGTGCCGGACAGGATAAAGGAATTTAAAATAATCTGTTTTCCCACACATGTTGGCTGCAGGCGGGCTTCCAATTCTTTTATGGTTTTATAAAACTGGATTTTGGGATTATTGATGTTCTTTTCCAGCATCATAATGCCCTTGGGGTCTATAAAAGTAATATACTGTTTGGTGCCTTCAGCAATCCACATAATATAATCGGGGTAAAAATTACCCGCTTCAAAGAAGCCCATGCCCATCTTGCTTTTATTGCGCAACAGATACAGCCTCTTTTCGGTAAAAACTGCCGGGTTAGTATCGCAATAATCCTTTAACCTGTCAATAAACCGCTTTTCATCGCTATTTAAGCTGACAGGCGAGACCTCAATACGTATGCCCTTGTCAATAGAGATAAGGGGAGTATAAAGGTGGCTGTAAAAATCAAAATAGCGGAAATTTAGATGCTTGTCCTGATATTTGTTCAGGCGTCTGTTTTTTTCCAAAGCATCCTTGATTCCCTCAAACAGTCGTTCAAATTCCTCAAATCTGTCTTTATTAAATAGGGTGATGTTGTATTCGTCGATGAAGTTCGGGTCGTTGGCTTTTAAATCTCCATAAACCAAATAGGGCGCTTCCCACTGGGCTTTATGGTATTTAAGAAATCGATCCAGATAATTTTTCAGGAGCATTACACAAATATCGTTAATCCTAGCAATTTTGTCGTAGCTGTCGATTGACATAAATGCTTCGGGAATAAATAAAGTGTACCAACCCTTGATTTTCAGGATTTCCGGCAACAGCGGCTTCTCGATACTAATGTTGTAATACGCCTTTTGGTTTTTGTATTGCAAAAGTTCCCTGTAAAGCTTATCCCCATCTAAAAAGGCCAGGTGCAGGGGCTCTAATACCGCCTCGCCCTTTTGATAGTTCACGTCCTCTCCCTTAATAGAGGCAAGGCTTTGTACGGTAGCGTTATAATCAACTTTAACCTTATTTTTCACTAAATTGTCTAGAAAGCCATCCTCAGGGGTAGTAAGAACCAAGCGCTTGGACTGCTTTTTGAAATTTATACCCTCTTTGACTTTAATCACCTTTAGCCTGTCTTTTGCATCGGGAAAACGGTTGACCACCGGCAGCTTAAATTCCCTGATGGAGTCATTTAAGTCCAGATCTTCTTTTTCAAGATACTCTTTAAATTGGGCCATATAATCGGCTTTTACACCAAAGATGGTCAGGGTTTCAATCTTTCTGATGTTATTTGGCGCCGTCACAGGGTAGTCCAGCTTGGCACTGCGCTTGAGGCAGTTTTCATACCCCTTTAGACGCACACCTCTGCCAAAGAGCTGGATAGCCTGGGAGCCCTCCCCCTTGGCAAAGTTAATCAGTCCCATGGTGGAAACCCGCCAGCTATTCCACCCTTCTGTAAACTTTTTGGAACCAATAAGAATGTTTATCTTGGAATTCTTTTCATTTATTTTCCTGAACAACGATTCATTCTCAAATTGATTATCATCAGTGACAATACCGGTTTTTCCTTTTTCAATATTCTTAATCAGATCGCTATCTCCGCCAACACCAACATTAATAACTCCAAAATATTCATTGTCACTGCCAATACGCAGCCCAATTTCACCAGCAATCTGTTTGAGATTTACCATGTGCAGTCTGCCTGTAGAAGTTGTATCAAAGACTGTTTTCAGCAGATCATCATACACCGCTTCAGCCTTCCGGTCAAACAAATGCCAGAGAAATGAGAAATCCCCATAAAACAACTCATGTCCTCTTTCGTCAAGCAGTCCTGTATTGTCATCCAGCAGCATTTTAATAAGGCCCACTGTTTTTTCTTTGGTTGATGTAAATCCATTAATAAAGACTAATACTTCCTGTACATCGGTCAATTCGTCCTTACTCACGGTTTTGTTGACGCTGTTCCCCACAAACACAAGCAGGGGATTTTCAATGTTAAAGGGGGCAAAGGTGGCTTTATCACTCTGATAAATCTTCATTTGCTGATAAAAGCTTAGCAAGCAGCCGGTTAAGTATATCTCCTGCTGCTCTTTGGACAGGCTCTCTTTCAAATTATAAATACGGTATTCCTTCCCATAGCCATCGTTATAGAAATATTTATAGGAATAATCAAAGATGATTGCTTTGCCATATTGATGGGCCAGGGCTTCAGCGTCTGATTTCTTCTTTTCTTCCTTGATAGCTTGCTTGAAGGTAGCTGAGTATTCAAAGGAAAACCCGTTCTCCGACAGTCGGCCGCGATAGTCATACCATACATTGCCGGATAATCCTTTATGCCCCTCATCAACAAGGACAAGGTTGTTCTGTTCGAAACTATCAACAGAAACAGTCTTCACCTTCCCCTGCTCCTCAAGCTTGTTGATATCGATGACCAGAACCTCACCTTTTTCCTGCAAGGTATCCTTTTCAAAAAGGCGACAGCGAATACCGGAGAGTTTCATCTCATCAATATGCTGGTTAGATAAGCCTTCGTTGGGTGTCAGCAGGATGATCTGGTTCATGCTTAAACTTTTATCATACTCCCGGGCTTTCTTAAAATAATGCTGGTACTGCAGGATATTGATATGCATGATCAGGGTCTTGCCGCTGCCGGTAGCGCACATAAAGGCCAGCTTGTTCAGGCTGTTCGCTGTATAATCTGAAATTGTTTCTCCATCGCTTTCAGAATTGAATTCATGCAGGAAATTATTTAAGTCGGCAACAAAGTTCTCCCTGTCCAGGAAGTACCTGTCAAGATACATCTCGGTAAAAAGGAGAGCAAGATACTGGAAATATTTTAGAGTAAGCCCACCCCGGCCCTCGCCGATATGCTGGACATAACGGAAGATGTTTTCATCATATTCCTTCAGCTTGTCCTTATTTAAAAATCCCAGCTTAACATACTTGCGTACTATAAATTCATGGAAATAGGAGGTGTTCTCTTCATTATACCCTTCCAGATCAGCAGACCTCATGTCTTCCGCCAGCTCTCTGAAATCTCTTTTGCCAAAGAGGGAAAGGAAGTATTTATTGAGCACCAGGCAGTCATTGAGATTAATGGCTTTATTTGCTTTCTTGGTCTTCTTTGCCCCCATCATCACACCCCCTCGAACATCCTCTTCTTAAATTCAAGCTCGATTAAATGAACCTTCCACTGTTCCTTTTCGCTCTTGAGATTTTCCAGGTTGTTATCTCCATTGACATAGATGAGGTTAAGCTCCATGCCCCCGGATTCAGCGCGGTATTTCGTAAAAAAGGCGTCCAGGGCAGCGTTATCGGCTGCCAGATCATCGGTAAGGCTGCGCCAGATAACAAGGGCTTTATCCCCATTAGGCATAATGCCTTCCACTGTTTTAAAGGCATATTTCCCTTCCTTGTCTGCTGTGAGCATTACGGCGTTTTCATATTTAGCCTTGCTATCAGGTATTGCATTAAAACGGGCAGCAGCTTTTTGCCTCGTAACAGTAAGGCCAAGGAGGTAATTAAAGGTTTCCACCAGGTCGACGGTTGTTTCTTTTGTCTCGTTGTTTTCAGCAATTTTCATTTTATAGGCAAAAGGCTCCTTAAAGCTGTCAAGGCTTAAGAGGCTGCCCCTGCTTTCAATGTCCAGCATATAGGATACAAGGTACTCGTTAAAGAATTTTGCGTCCATCCTTAGCTGCTTCTCCTGTTCAGGCGTGCGGCTAAGCTCGATATTATTCAATGTATCCTCATAGCTTTCCAGACGAATGTATTTAAAAATCTGTGAAACACCTGTATTCCTGTTCTGCGGCTTGCCGTCCTTCCAGTCTTTAGCGTAGACAACCTTTTTAATCCTCGGCTTGGTAACTGTGTTGAAATAGTTGCCCATTTCTACCAGGATATACTTACGGCTGCCTCTGTCTTCGCGGTTGAGGTTTATTACTGCATGACCTGTGGTGCCGGAGCCTGCGAAAAAATCTAAGACATAATCATCATTTTCTGTTCCAGATACCCTAATACAGTCAGCAACCAACTTTTGCGCTTTAACAAAGTCAAACTCTTTTTCTGCAAATAGTTCCTTCAATTCTGCTGCTCCATAGTTAGCAGAAGCATATTTTTTATCATCCCACCATGTAATAGGAAGTGATTCTTCATCCATTCGGGTTTTAAAGTCTATACTGATGTCACCGCTTTCACCTCTTCTAACTCTGTATTCTTCTAACTCATTTGAAACCCTCAAATGTCCTCTTTGCCAATTTTTTTCAATAACCACATCTCCTTTTTTTACAATTGGATATATAATCACTTCAGTGCTAAGAGGCTGTTCCAATAACAAATATTCACGTTTACTCTCCACCCATTCCATCTTAGGAATTCGGATTCTATCATTACAGCCTACAAAAATGGGGTAGTAAAGTTTTGGACGATCTTCCCTCCTATCATTGTTGCCAGACCTAATAAAATTTGCCCAAGCAAACCTTCCTTTTTCATCCTCTTTTGGGTATCGTGCTAAAGACTTTTCTGTTTTTTCAAGACCACGAGGAATAGAATCCTCTGTTTTCCCATAAAAAACTGCATATTCATGTGAGGGTGCAAATTTACCCTTGGTTTTGCGCCCTGCTGGATTGGATCGAACAGCGACAATTCCTACTTGTTTTTGGAATAAACTTGAGAGAAGTGAACGCAATTCACAGACCTCTTCATCATCAATGGCTACACATATTATGCCTCGCAAATATAGGTAGCTATGGGTTAAACTAATCCTATCATTCATTAAAGAAAGCCACGAACTTTTCTTGTAGTCATTTTTATATAAAATAGCTGAAGCGTCGGTATTATACGGCGGATCAATATAAACGCACTGAATCTTTTCCTTATACCTCTCCTGTAGCAAACTCAAAGCCTGAAAATTCTCACTGTGAATTAAGAGACCGTTTGTCTCCTCATCTAAATTATCGATGCTTGCAACAAGCCGTTCCTTGAATTCCGTTGTAAAATGCTTTGTGTCCAGCACAAGGTTTTTATTCTGTTTTAAAAAATCTACAGTCAGCGGATTGGAATAGCCTGTTTCCATCAAGTTCCCGGCAATCTCGTCAATGGCATACATCTCTACCCATTCCTGTCGCTGGTCATCGTTTGCGGCTATTTCGGGATAGAAACTCTCGTCAATCTTATCCAGGGTGATACACCAGTTTGTCTCCAACACAAACTTTTTCTTAAGCCACAGCTTTTTCTGAAAGTCCTCTATTTGCGCCAAAAAGTCAATAATGGTGCGTCCTACTTTCTTAATGGCCTTAACCTTGGCCAGGTAGGTATTTACTTTCACTTCATTGTCGGTGTCCAGGTCGTCCAGGTGCATAACCTCGGACTTTATGTAAAAATCCAGCTCCATGTTTAAAAAGCCCCGCAAGTCCTTATGGATAAAATAATCGAAGGTGTTTTTGGCAACATAGGTTTCCAGGTGCTTTTCCAGAATTGTCCGGGTTTTGTTCTTTTCTGTGGGCGCAGGCAGGTTGACAGCCCAATGAAACCGTTTAAGCTCCGGGTTTTCGGAAACGGCGCTTTTCATTTTATCGACGGCGGATTTATTGAGTTTTGTATTGTCCTTTAGCTTGTTAATACCGTCGTTCTCGTTGGCGGCATTGCGGTACTCAAATTTGAATGTAAGTTCGTTGCCTTCGGCCTCTAGGAAGGCCCCGTCAAGCAGGATGAATTCACGCTTCTTGTCACCGTTTTCCTTGTTGTTATTTTGCTCGGTATTGGCATCAACAAGTTTAAAATGTATAGTATATTTTTCTCCTTGGACATCCACCTTAAAGGAATAATCCCTGAAGTTTTCACTGGTTTTGATGTAGTATTGGTCATGGTTGGCCCAGTAGAGCTTTACCTCTTCCCCTTCATAGGGAATAGCATAAACTCCTTCTTTGTAACGCCGCTTACTGATGAAATCTCCCTCGTCATAGTAACGGCTAAAGAAGTTATATAGAGCAGAATACACATCGCTTTCCAACTCGGTGGCCCCTGTGCCGGAGGACAACTTGGCTTTATATTCGGCATATTCTTCCTTCAGCTTGCTGTCCTCAACCTTGACGCCTACACTTTCACACTGTTTTTCAATTTCTTCCATACGCTTTTTGCCTTGACTGTTATCAGCAGCATATTTTGACAATATTGAGTTAACCTCGCCGGCAAGGGTGTTTTCAATGAAATTATTTATCTCGTTTTTCCGGATATTCATGATTCGGTATATGCCGAAGTCAAGGTCTGATTTTTCCAGTTCAAACATTTCTTTTAAAAGTTTTGTAAAGCGTTGCAGTTTTTCGCTCATTGGCTAACCCCTCCTGATCTAGTGTCCCTTTGTATTTATCTTGGTTTCTTGGCTATCTTCTCTTTTAAGCCTTGCATCTGCTGGTTTTGGGGCATCTTTAGGAATTGCCCATGCCCAGCCAAGACGCTTGGCGCCGTCAACTTTGTCCTGCTCGCAGAGAACCTGCACCCTATTTCTAATCATCCTATGCCATCAACTTTCAGGCATTATGGGTTAGCAAGAGCACCAATGATTACGACAAAAATGGAAGGAATAGGAAGTCTTTCTTGCTATCCTCATCAGCGAATTTTATATTCCATCGTCTTTCCATAAACGCGAGCAGCTTTAATCCCCGGTCAAGAATTGCGTCTGCATTCCAGTCGTTATATCCTGCTACTTCAATTTCACTATGTGAGCCATCTGAATAACCTCTTCTAACCTTCTCGCTCTGCACATTTAATTTGGCAATCTTTTTTTCGGGAAAACTGTCGTTTTGCAGGCTTGAATTGATACTGCTGGACAGCAGCAAAAGATTACCCAGTGACCCCGCCAGAGCTTTCTTTTCCTCTTTTGAATAATTCTTAAATGCGGCATCCCAGTACGCATTATTAGGCGCTTGGGGATAGATGTGTTCTATCGAGACTCTGTCTTTTTCGCTCTTGACAAAGTAGCTCCAGTCAATTTTTTGATTGCCAAACTGATGGACTTTTTCGGTTTCGTATTCATACAACAAATACCGAAGTCCGTTCCAATCATAAAAGCCCCCTCCATTTTTATAAAGTCTTTGGATATAGCTTTTGAAGGGCAGGTACTCAAAATCGGTTTCTGGTTTTAGCCATCCCTCTATCCTATCTTTTAATAATTGGCATATTTCATCTATTGTTATTTCTCCGCCCCGAAGTTGCCTTGTCGTTCTATAAAATTCATTGTTCCGATATAGGGAAAGCGCCCTGCCTAACCTAAACGTTATGAAAATAAAGCGTTCTATTTCCTTGAACAATCTAACTCTGTCCGCTGCAGTTACACCTGGGGAGATAAACGACACTGTAACAAGTGGCCTAAAGTAAGCAATACCAATCCGGTTTAACCTATCAAGCCACATCCTCTCGTCTGCCATTAAATCCGCAGCATTAACAGGGTTAAATGTATTATACCAATGAACCACCGCTGATTTTAGGCTTCCGACATAGTCCTCAATCTCTTTCGGCGATACTTTCGCACGTCTGATTACTTTTTCTTCTATTTCAACATCTGAAGTGTCATCCTCATCGTTATCATCTCGCATTTCCATTACTTCGACAACAGAAGCTACTTTAACCTCTGTCTTGCTGAATATGTTTTGCGGCGTGAATTTCTCGTCAAGCAAAAAGCGAATATAGTCATCGCCCTTTTGCCGGGTATATTGAAAATACATTATCCAGTGTGCAACAAGGAAATCATCGTCTGAAAGAGGCTTTTGCTTATTACGTCCCAACTGATAATATGCCTCTTTCCACGCATCGTTGACTTTCCCCCGTAAAACTGCCCGTTCATCGCTTTTTAGCTCATCCTTATCATAGAGCGTCGTGAGATAAATCAGACGGTTTTTTAATAATTCAAGGCTTGAGAGCTTTTTCCCACGGTTATTCATTGTTTCAAAAGCCACAAATACATCAAAATCGTCCTGTATCTCGTGGAGATTAAACATTAAGTTTTGTGTTGCCTTTTTAAACAATGCCTCAATTTCGCTGCCGCCGTATTTCTGATAATGGTTCGCAAGATTTTCTTCAAAGAAGCATTTTGCATTTTCGAGGTTAAGGGTATAAAAAGTCTCTTGAATACTACCACCGCCCGGCTCGCCCAAAATTCGATGACGTAGATATCTAAAGCTCGGATTATCCGTTTCGTATCCGAACTTATATGTATTTATGATAAACTGGGGTGGCTTCTGTACAACAAGATAATCTTCCTTTATTTGTTTAAGATTGAAAGTGCCGATATAAGTGTCCTCATTCTTTTTATCTTTATTCTCAGGCAAGCCTCTAATAGCATTGACTATCTCTTGAATAAAAACTACAAATGTTGTTAGTCGTTGTTGGCCATCAACTATGTAGAAAGGCTTGAACCCTCTATCTTCAATCATCCAACGTTCCTCGTTCCAAGCACGCCAGTCTGCTTTGTCAACTTCCTTGAGAGATAGCAAACCGGTATAATGAAATCGGTCAGATGGCAGGTTAACAATATCCTCCCAGAAATCTTTAAGCTGTCTGGTAGTCCAAGCATATCCCCGCTGATAATCCGGTATCTTAAAGATTCTATCCTTAAATATACCTTTTAATGACTCTAATGCTTTCATGTATACTAACCCTCCCCAACACAATCATAACATATAATTTGACCAAATTATGGGTATCTCTGAAAACATATTCCCCCATACAACCCCCACCGTCTACGCAAACATAAGCCGATTTCCCCCAAAACCCTTATGACATCAGCCTTCTAATAGGTTTTCCATTGAGCCAAACTACTGTCACAACATGACATGTATTGTTAAAAAATCTTCCAAACGGCATCTATCCCGTCTACTCACCTATACCAAAAACAGCATGTTATCTATCCTGTCAACTCAACCCTCACTTAAAAATCACAGTAGACCTGTTCCCCCATACTATAAAATAGGTCTTTCCGGTCAGTCTGCCACTCGCCATTATTTCGGCGCAAAGTAGCAAACGCTGGAAAGCCCTTTATTACTGCGTTTCCCCGCTTATTTACTTTCTACACGTGACATCAACACTACTGTCTCAACATGCGGGGAGATGACAGCATAAATGATGCGTTATGGGGAAGTGGTCTACCGGAAAGTTTCTGTTTTCAGTGACTTCTCAGTTAACGGGAACAGGTCGAGATTAGTTGGGTTAAGCGTTATGCTCCCTTAACGTGGTTTATTCTTCAATTTATCCAACAACCCCTGAATCTTTTCCTTCTGCTTCTGAGTTCCTTCAAGATCCAACTCAAACGATACACTAAGCCAGCTCCCTTCCCGGGCACCCTCCGGGAGGAGTTTTTTTGGTATATTTACTTTTACCTCTTCGTCACCAAAAAGGACAACAGCATAATCTCCTTCAAAACGATCAATAACGGCTTTCATTTTGCCCTCCTGTATGTCTAGTTATCTGCATACTGCTTATTTAACAGTAAAATGAACCCTTACACTTTCGCCTCCGCCTTTGATATCAATCGGCCAGGAGCCAGGGGTTGTTTTCGCACCAACTTTCCATGACCAGGTTACCTTACCATTAGCTCCGGATGTTTTCGCTTCCAAGCCAGAGGCTTTGCTGGGTCCGGCCTTATAAGTGACAGTGATTGAATATTGGGTGTTAGCCTTGCCCTGGATCGTAATGCTGGCTGTCCCGCCCTGGGCCACTGTTTCTGTATAGCTGACGACGGTAAGCTTGGTCTCGTGAGCAGGTGCGGGTGCAAGGGCAGGCGCAGGTGCTGGTTCTGGCACTTTAGGCGGGGTATACTGGTAAGGCTGCTTTTGGTTTATCTCATAAGTCTGGCCGTTTGTTGTGATGACAATGGTACCGTGGACATCGGTCCGGTAGATATCGACCTTGGCATCAGCAAGTTTTTTTAGTGTTTCATCGTGCGGATGGCCGTATTTGTTATCTTTGCCGCACATTATTACGGCCACCTTAGGGCTTACGGAACTCAGAAAAGCAGGTGTAGTGCTTGTCTTACTGCCGTGATGGCCAACTTTTAGGATAGTGCTCTTCAGGTCTTCTTTTCGCTTCAACATCTGATCCTCACTGGCCTTCTCTGCATCGCCGGTAAGCATGAAGCTAATCTGGCCAAACGTAATCTTAACCACAATGGAAGCATCATTCAGGTGAGAAGATGAAGGAGAGGTCGGGTGTAATATATCCATTAAGGCTCCGTTACCGAGATCTCGGGACATGCCGGCCCGGCCCTCGGTGAATTTAATATCTTTCTTATCAATGAGAGTCAGGTAATCCTCAAAGGTCTTTGTGGTATGTACTACACCCGGGTCTATGACCTCTTTAACAGGAATAACATCCAGGACGTTTATCAAGCCGCCGATGTGGTCCGCATGAGGATGGGTGCCAATAACTAAATCAAGGCTTTTAACGCCCTGGTTCTTTAGGTAATTAACTACAGTCATGCCTCTGTCTCCACCGTCAATAAGTGTGTTTTGAGAGGGTGCCTGGATGAGGATAGCATCACCCTGGCCGACATCGATGAAGTGGACCTTAAGCTGGCCGGATGGTTCCGCTTTTGGCTCGGTCGGTTGGCTCTTTAGTTTCCTCAGTTGGTTTGGCTGGTGCAGGAGTTGTAGCTTCTTTACCGGTGTCTGCAGGGACAGTAGATTCCTTACCAGCATCACTGCTTGATCCGGTTGATGGTTGTGTTGCCGTTGGAGTCTGCTGGGACGGGGAATCCACTTTTGGTGTCGAACTCCCCCCGCAGCCGGCCAGAAGAGAAAACATCAAAAGAACAGAAACAACCAGGGCAATGGTTTTTCTCATTTTCTCACTCCAATTATTAGATGAGTGGTTTCATAAAGTCTGAAACCCTTTATCCACGGGACTTCAAGAGTCGTAGATAAATATTTTTCACCCCTATGTGGGGTGTTTTTGTTTTGCGCCGATCGGCTGATATCATGAGATATATTAAGAATTCTATGCCTAAACAATAACACCTCTTTGACGGTCAAGGCCTGTCAGCACTCGAAGGATGCGGGACTCCTCAATCACGTCATGACTTCGCTGTTTTGCGTCATACAGGGCTTGGCTGCAAATCAGGTTAATAACTCTGGGGATACCCTGGCTGGCAGCGTGAACCTGAGAGATGGCGCTCTCAGCAAACATAGATGTCGTCAGATTGGCCGCCTGCCGCCAGGGACTAAAAACCAAGTACTACCGGGTTAATCGGCTGCTTACCGATCTTGCCATTGGTCGCGGGGACGGCTCCTATAACAAAATCATGCGTGACCTCAAGAAAACCGATCTGCTCATCCTTGATGACTGGGGAATGACGGTTCTTGACCCAGCTTCCGGTCGCGACTTGCTTGAAGTCGTTGAGGTTCCAGTTTGGCTACTGCTCAACCATCATCTCCGGACAACTCCCCGTCAAAGACTGGCATGAACTCTTTGAAGACAGCACTGTGGCTGATGCCGTATACTTGACCGCCTCATCCACAACGCCTACCGCTTCGAGCTGCACGACCCTTCAAAACGAAAGCCGGATACTTCCCCTGAAGAAAACTATCAAGATACTATTGCCAAAATCGAATAATCTTTGCTAAACTGAAGACACTTCACGAGGTGGCCGAATCCTACCGGATTCGGAGGCCGAATGTGACCGGAACAGCCGGCCGAATAAGGCCGGATTACTGGCCGAATGCTCCGGAATAAGCAAGCAGCTGGGTATGAATAATAGGATGCCGCAAGTCTGTAGAATTATGTACGAAAAAATGCTGCCGCAAGATGAAATATTGCGTACAACTCCAAGTGGTCAAAGCTCTACAATAAAAATTAAATATTATCTAAAATAAATGTGAGGCAGATTATGGTCAGCCTTTTCAATTACGATGCGATGGTCGAATGGGCGGAAATAAACGATTGGATTCCATTGCGTTGCAAAGCCTGCGGAGCTTTATACACCACCAAGAATTACCGCTATGTGGGGGCTAAACCGGTTCATTATGCCATTGATTATGAGCTGGATCCGGATCCGAAGAGGGCGAAAGAGCTATCTTTCGATAAATGTAAGCGTTGCGAACATAACTTAAAATATCTGAAACCCGATTACAAGGTTTATCGGATCGGCAGATGGTGAATTGATATCGCCGGCTTGATCGTAAGGAAAAATGCGTATAAATAGAGTTCTCGGATCCAATCTGGATTTATAAGGTCATATATTACCAATAAAACTGTCAGTTTAGAGCTACTTTTTGTATCCGATAAATGTTGCAGCATATTTACAATTTTTAACATTAAAAAAATTGCTGGTGTATGAAAAGCATTGGCTCCGATTTAGAAGTTAACTTATGTTATCGAAGTAGCTGAGTAACAGAGATAAGGCAAGCTACGAATCTTGATGTTGAAAAAGGCTAAGATGATGAGAACAGATGAAAAGACCAGAATCATGAGAAATAATTAATTGAATGTGTAAGCGGATAGGGGTGAAAAAAATGTCTTGGTACGAAGATTTCTGCAACGATACTCAAAACTGGGATGAAGAAGGGTTTATGGAATTTCCATACCCGATAGCTTTTCTCTACAGAAGCTTACGTAATATGCTTAGTACGGGAGACATGATCGGCTGCCTTCTAAGGCTTAAAGACATTTTTGATGTTACGATAAGACATCTGGTTTTGTTTGCGGCAGCTATAGAATTGAATAATGGTGATGAGCAGATTGTAAAACTAATGTGTAAGCCTAACAAATCCTTGTCCTTTGGGGATTGGGTTAACGATTTGACTAAGGCTGCGCGAGAGCTGCCGTGTATATCTGACGGTTCACAGCCAGATTTGTTGGCAGCACTCGTAAAAGCAAATAGGTTTTACAATGAAAAGCAAATCGTGAAGTGGCGCAATGACGAAATAGCGCATAACATAATGCCTAATACGGCTAGTACGGTGTTTATTGAAAACTTAAGGCAGAAGATCATAGAAGTGGCTGAATTTTTCACAAAGAATCATACTCTAATTCAAGCCCTGCAACTATATCAGAACGGCCATCCTCTGGTTGGAGATAATTGCCAGGTAGATGATTCGCCTTTGTTCATCCAAACAAATGGTAAGTTAGTCCCTACCGAGCCTGTTATAGTCCCATATAAAAAGAGTATTGCCTACTTTGAATCCATCGACCCGAGAAATGTATGCAGGTACATTGATTACATCTCTGAGGGTAGATATATCGCATCAGATGATTACTTCCGTAATATCAGGAGAAAGCATTACTCGGCGTTATCGGTGACAGATAATAGTGATGCTACTACTCCGGTATATGTAAGCAGTGTGGATAAGGCGCTGGAGTCGTTTGGTAAAGCGGAGGACTATGTGAAAGCAACGTATTATTTGGACTGGCTTAAAGCAGCTATGGGCAAGAACGGTAAAGGCATTTATATGATGTGCGCAGAGCGGGGCACGGGTAAAACCGCTTTTACATATGCTATTGATGAACTTGGTGGCGACAATATGCATATCGAAGGCTGTACTGTACGCTCATATTATATAAATCGGACGAACATTAGAAGCGCGATGGATTTTTCCACCTCCGTTTCAAGGCTATTTACAAAGACGAAAACGGATAGGCTTGAGTCCTCATCAGATATGCATCTACCGCGAATTACCATAGCCAGCTGCAATCCAGCAGAAGACATGGCATACTTATTAAATACTTATCGGCGATATCATGATAAATTATTTTCGCAGGATCGATTACTGCTGGTAATTGACGGCATTGATGAGTT
Organism: Dethiobacter sp.; assembly: GCA_003605065.1. GTDB lineage: Bacteria > Bacillota > Dethiobacteria > DTU022 > UBA8154 > UBA9862. The sequence goes on from QZJM01000053.1 coordinate 18,482, forward strand.
GCAGGCTGATAATGCAGGCATCCTAAACTTTTTACCGCATCCCTCAATGCTTGACGAAGGTGTACATATATTGCTTACTTGTCGAAGCGATGGCGCTATGCCAGCTTATGTGCTCTCGTTTGTACAGACATTCCAATTTACAGAGATGAAAATCTTTAATCGTAAAGTTGAGAACAGAGAGCTTCTTCGGCAGTATGTAAATTCAAAAATTAGAGTAAAGGGGTGTAAACTGAAAGAGAACGAAATTGAAAAATTAATGGGTATTTTGCACGATAGCTTTTCAAATGCCCAACTTCTAAAACAGTTCTTGGAGTACGGTAGCTATGACGATTTGGATGCGATTAAGCACCAATCGGTATTAGATTTTTACTATGACTATCTGAAAAGGCTCTATGGAGAAACGGTGTTTAAGAAAGTGCTGAAGTTGTTGTGCACTTTAGCCACTTTATATGAACCAGTTGATATTCATGAGTTAATTTGGCTTGCCGATGGTGTCAACGATGCATCCGATATAACGGTGAGCGATATAGCCATGCTGTACGATTTGAAATGCCTTATCTCAGTGGAACGGAGTTATCAAGGAAATCTCTACTATATGGGCAATAAGCAGTCTACGGAATATGTGGTAACAAACTTTTTTGTAGAATTAAAGAGTCAGGTACAAGAGTGGGTTGCTTATATCAAGGCGGCAGAGTTGGAGGAAGGTGGAGTATTTAATCCGATCTCCTATCTCTTAGCATATTTGTACCACTACTGTAAAGAATATGGCGACATTAAATGGATTGATGATAAAATGATTGAAAAGATGAACAACTACGCTGTACGTCTAGCCAGAATCAGTAATTACGAGCATTCAATTCACAGAGTGATAAACATCTACTTATCAGTAGCTACAATTCATAAGGCTAGACATTACAAAGAGCCGCATGAAATAAAGCACATGACTGGGTATATAGTGGCTTGCAGAAATGTAATCCATTCTTATTATAAAATAAAGCAGTACCAGCTTGCGATAGATATGGGAAATGAGGTCATTCGGTTTTGTGAAGGCTTTGACACGGAGGTGCGAAAACGTAAAGATATTACCCAAATTCTTTCAATAACATACTCCGATATGTCCGCTGTATATGGTAGTATTAATGATTATAAAACATCTGAGAAGTTCTACCTTAAAGCTAAAGAATTAGCAGAAAAGGTGAATGACACCGCAGTTCTGCGCACATTAAAAATGAACGCATTAAATATCTATAAAGTACTCGATCCTGCTAAGGCTGTGGGGAGTGCAACTTCGATTATTGAAAATGAGGAGAGTTGCTACAGCAAGGCCGAGATTGCATCTGCACATCTTTGGAGAGGAGTGGCAAAACGAAGGCTAGGCGCAACTAAGGAAGAAGATTATAAGGACTATAATGAAGCCATTAAGATCATAGAAACCTTACACGCCTCCACGAAGCCGCCTGCACCTTCCGTGGAACCTCTTGAGGGGAAAATTGTACCTCACAATTTTGAGCTCGAATTCGGTGTCTATATCCATGCGCTTTTTTTCAGGGGCCAATGCTACAACCGGCAAGAAGGTGATATTGAAAAAGCTATTAGAGATTTTCGTCAGGCACTACAGAGCCTAGCAATACTGGAAATGAAAGGCGTCAATACGGATCTATTTTTGAAGCCACGAATATTAACCCAATTGGCCCTTGCTTTTTCCCACCGTCATTTTATTAACAAAAAAAATGACGATAAGGAGCAGGCGTTGGGTTGCATTCAGGCTGCAGAATTAATTTGGAGCCAACTAAAAGAGGCAGGAATAATGATAGACAGGCTATCAGCCATCAACACCTATCACAACCACGGGTTGATACTGAGCAATGTGGGACAAATAAAAGATGGTATAGCTAAGTTGATTGATACGACCAAGATATTTATGCCCCAAGACGATAGAGAGTTGAGCGAGATAAAAAGGATATATGATTCAATCAGCTCGCTCTATAACGAAATCGATGATAAAAATAACGCTGATTTATACAGTGCGAAAAAGGACGAAGTCACAATTGTGAAAGTCAAAAATGAATAGATAGATCAGCAGAAAAAACCATTTCATGTTCACTTTAATGTTTATAATGGAAAATAATATATAAGTATCGTCGGGCCTCCAGAAGATATGTAGACGTATCGGATCCAAATGGCCCTGTTTTTTACGCATATGGATAGTAAAACAGGCGGTTAAGACCTGTTTTTGGGATCCGATATGTTTTCGGTTACTGAGAACACCAGCACCGTATTAACAGTAAATCTTGTGTGTGCCTCAGTACCTCCTCTCAAGATAGTGTAATCGCGGGTTGCGTGCCGTGTCTTGACATCCATCATAGAAGATTGCTATAATTGCGATTAATAAAAGCAAATACCCATTTCTTCATCCCTATTTACTCAACAGTGCATTGACGTTATCTACCCTGAAAACATTTTGCCTGTAAAAGGCAACACAAAATAAGGCTACGAGAAAGCTAATTTCGCAGCCCCCGGATAACAGCACCCAGCGGCTGCTTACGCTACTTTTTCTTCCACGATGACCGTATACCCCAGAGCTTGTATACGTTTCACGGCACTCTTTAATACCGCGGCAGACTTACGTTCGTCAAAGTAGTTGGCGCCTAAATCATGATATGGCTGACGGTTTTTCAGGATATGGTACGCAATAACCAGGATACTGTGGCCTACTGCAACAGCGGCACGGTTACCACCCCTCCTGGCGGCGATTCTATGATACTGGGCGGACAGGTACGTTTCTTTACTGCGGGAGGCTGCTCGAGCGCATTGTACCAGCGTACTTCGCAAATGTTTGTTGCCTTTTGTCGTCTTGCCTGACTTACGTTTACCGGCACTTTCATTGCTGCCTGGCGACATTCCCGCCCAAGAGGCCAGATGCGCAGCTGATGGGAAGCGGTCCATATCAGTACCGACTTCAGCCAGAATGCTTTCGGCGGAACGCCTGCCTACACCGGGAATAGTATCAAGCAGCTCCAGTTCTTCCTCAAAAGGGCGCAGTCGCTGACCGACCTCCTCATCAAGGCTTTTAATCTCCTCGTCCAGAAAGTCAATATGCCGCAGCTGAGCAGCCAGTATTTTTCTCTGGTGCGGACCAACCAAGCCATGCAGCGCCTGCTCCAGATTCTCTCTTTTGCTTTTCATGGAGCCCTTTGCCAGTTTGGAGAGCAGTTTGGGGTCGCTGATATTGTTGATGATTGCTTCAATCATGGAGCGGGAGGAGGCTCCCATAATATCGCTCACTACGGAAGAAAGTTTAATGTTGCACCCCTCCAGAACCTTTTGCAGCCAGTTCACCTCGCGGGCGCGCTCTTCAATCAGGCTCTTGCGGTAACGTACCAGTTCCCTTAGCTCACGCTGATCCCTGGACGGGATGTAACTGCCTTTCAGCAACCCGTGCCTGAGCAGATCAGCAATCCACTCGGCATCTTTGACATCCGTCTTGCAACCAGGGACTGCCTTGATGTGTTGTGCATTTACAACCATCGCCTCAATCTCCGCTAATTCCAGAAGGTTATAAATCGGTTTCCAGTATACCCCTGTGCTTTCCATGGCCACATGGGTGCATTGATGCTCCTTGATCCAATCCGCAAGCTCCAGGATCTCGCCGGTCATCGTGCCAAAAGTTCTGATCACCTTCCCTTTCGGTGTGATGATGCAGGCCGTGATGGTCTTTTTGTGAACATCAAGGCCACAGCATCTCTCATGAATAATATGCATCCGTCATTCCCTTTCCGCGGCATAAAATTGCAGCCGGTGCAGCAATCGTAGAATGATATTCTACCCTGCGTGCTTACCCTCTCGGGAGCAACATTCCGTGGTGCACCAGATCGCTGAGGTCCGTCTTATGGTCGGACTCGAAGTACCAAGGTTATTCGACCTCATCGCCAGCCGCAGAAGATAACTTCAACAGAAGGGCGTTTTCATCCTTCCGATGGTGCCGTAGGCGGCATGATTGTCTTATGCATGGATTTTACTTCTGCAAACTGGAATTTACTTTTTCAATTGAGCAACATTTGCTTTTCGGGAGTTATTAAGCGTTTTTGAGAAGCGTGCTATTTCTATTTTAGCACATCATATGACTATGAAAACAGACTCCAAGAGGCCAGAAATAAACATGTTCCCCAATACAACCTTGCCTAATGCAGGAAACATATGCTCAAAATGCCAAAAAGCCCTGATTCCTCAAGGCTTTCAGCTGTGTTTTCTATGCAGCCAAACTACTGTCTCAATGTGGCTGGTCTGCGGGAACATATCCACCGGCTGAACGGGCCCGGGTTGGTAATTCTGTGAAGCTAAATATTTTAAATCTCTGCTTAAAGTAGCAGAATCGCAAGAAACATAAACCAGGAACGGTATATGCGACTCTGAAATGGTTTGTAAAAGCTTTTGGGAGCAACCTTGGCGAGGGGGGTCAAGCAATACTGCCTGAGGAGGGTTTTGTCCTGCTAGCAGCCGCGGTAAAAGAATTTCTGATGAACCGGTAAAAAAGGAAGCATTCTCTATATTGTTAATCCGGGCGTTTAAACGGGCGTCTTCAATAGCAGGAGCAAAGGAATCCACCCCTATGACTTTAGCAGCACAGTCCGCAGCCAGCAGGGTCAATGTTCCTGCCCCGCAATACAAATCAGCAAGGCAGGAAATCGGAGCCTTGTCCTGTAGCAGTTCCAGTACTTTTTTATAAAGGATTTCCGCCTGGAAACTGTTGACCTGGAGAAAAGTACCTGGTCCCAGGTAAAAGTCTTTATGCCATAATTTTTCCTTTATTTTGTCCTTCCCTGCCAGCAATTTTAACCAGGTTTTACCGGGCCTACCCTTTCCGGGGACCGGTATAATCTGTTGCCACACTGAAGCTAAATAAGGCAATCTTTCCTGGAGTTTTCGGGCTATTTCCTGCAACATTTCTGTTAAGAAATCGGGAGCCCCAATAACCACCATTACCTCATTACTATAAAAACTCTGGCGAAGGACTACCTGGTTGCCTGCAGCCATATCCGGCAGGTTATCATTAACTAGCAGTTCCTTTAAAACATTCATGGTTTCATTAAGATAATCGGAAACAAGCAGGCAGCGCTGAAAAGTAACCAGGCGGTGAGTTTTCGTCGGGTAATAGCCCAGCAACGCTTCTCCTCGGCGTTGCTCCCAGTGCAGGGTAATCTTGTTGCGATAACCGTAAATTCTCGGAGAAGCCATGGTGGGGAGTACACTGATTTCAGCCAGGCCTCCCAGTCTCCTAAGACCCTCCTTTACCTTTTGCTGTTTCCAGAGCAGCTGCTGTTCATAATCGAAGTGCTGCAGCGAGCAGCCTCCACAGGAGTGGAAAACGGGGCAGGGAGGCTCAAGACGATATGGCGACGGATAGAGAATTTCTCCCAATTCACCCCTGGACCATGTTTTTTTCTCTTCTTTAACCTGAATAAGGGCCTCTTCTCCGGGAAGGGCATATGGGACGAATACAATCTTCCCCTCAGCAGTGCGGGCCACCCCTTCACCCCTGTGATTTAATCCGGTAAATGTTACTTTAGTACTTTTTCCCATGTTATCCTTAGATTTTTCTCCTTAAAAAAGTTATACGAACTAAAAGCCCGTTAACTGTTATTTTTACCTGATATCAATAAAAATTCCAAGGGGCTTATTGTTCGTATAAAGACAATATTTTACCGCCTAAGAAACATTAAATATCTTTAAAAAAGTTATTTCGCCTTTACTGATATACCGCCCATAAGTGCCCGGCCATATATTTTTAATAACTTATTTTTTCCTTTGGTTCTCCTTTTTATCGAAATTCAGATTATCTATCCTTAGCTAAACATTTTTTATTTTTTTACTTTAAGCTTCTTAATTGCACTTTCCAGCCCTTCCAGGGTAAGTTCAAACATAGGGATAATATCTTTAATTAAGGCTATGGTATAAGCCCCCTCCGTCCATCTCCAGTATTCAGCAGGTATGGGATTCAGCCAGATTACATGGTTGAAATGAGCAGCTATACGATGAAGCCATACTATACCGGGTTCACTATTGCTCAAATTCCAATCGACGGCTCCATTAATCATCGTTAATTCACTGGGAGCCATACTGGCATCGCCCACAAAAACAATTTTATACTCCGGCCCTAATATCCGTAAAAAATCCTCTGTTTTAAGGGAATTGCGCAGGTGGCAGGCAGCATCCAAAAATATGTGTTCATATATGCAGTTATGAAAGTAGAAGTATTTAAGATCCTTAAAATGAGTGGCCCTGTTTACGGCGCTAAATAGCTGGCTGCAAATACGGGTATGGGGAATCATAGAACCGCCTGAATCCATAACTAAGGCCAATTTTACCGTATTTTTACGGGCCCGGGACCACACCAGTTGTAGAAGTCCACCTTTATCGGCCGTGGACTGAATGGTTTCATCGATATCGAGTTCCTCTTTGGGGCCTTCAACTTTACTGCTGAGCTGTCTTAATTTACGCAGGGCCACTTCAAATTGCCTTACACCGATTGTCTCATCGGCACGAAAACCCCGGAATTTACGCTCGGCAGCTACTTTAACAGCAGACTTGTTTACTGATTGTCCCCCAATACGGATTCCTGCAGGGTGATAACCGGAGTGTCCAAAGGGAGATGTTCCCCCTGTCCCGATCCATTTACCCCCGCCGTGGTGTTCCTCCTTTTGTTCCCTGAGCCTCTCCTCAAGCTGGCGGCGCAGTTCATCAAGGTCCCATTCCTGAAACAGCTTGCGTTCTTCGGGAGAGATGCGCAGTGCAGGAAGTGCTTTTTCTATCCACTTAAGAGCCCGTTCCGTTAATTCATCCGGGGTTTCTATGCCCTCAAAGCAATGTTGGAAAGCCAGATCATACCTGTCGTAGTGGGTTTCACTTTTAACCAGTACGGCACGTGCCAGGCAGTAAAAACCGTACAGGCTGGAAAACGCCATTCCGCGGCTTAATGCTTCCATAAGGGTCATCCATTCCGTAATGGAAACGGGAACACCATAACTTCTGAGCAAGTAGAAAAAATTAATAAACATATAATGTCACTCCGGCCAGGTTAACGCAAAAACCCATGTGTTGATGTTTTTCTCGGCGTTCCCTGGCTGTTTAAACGTTGTAACACGGCATAAAAGTCCCGGTCTTTTTTAATCAGTACTCCCAGGAAAGGCAGCTCGCTGCTAATCTTCTCCGGGCTGATACCTCCCACCACCAGGGCTTGTACCCAGTCCAGCAGCTCGCTGGTGCTGGGTTTTTTTTGCAACCCATTTATACTGCGAACCCAGTAAAATGCTTTTAAGGCCTCTTCCAGCAGTTTTTTCTCCAGATCCGGATAGTGTACACGCACTATTTCCGCCATCATTTCTTCATCCGGAAATGATATATAATGGAAAATACACCGCCTCAAAAATGCGTCCGGTAGTTCCTTCTCCGCGTTGCTGGTAATTACTACAATGGGCCGGTGCCTGGCAGAGATCGTTTCACCTGTTTCGGGAATATCAAAGCTCATAATATCCAGCTCCCACAACAAATCATTGGGAAACTCAATATCAGCTTTATCAATTTCATCAATTAAAACAACAACCTGTTCAGGTGATACAAAAGCTTCACCCAGCTTGCCAAGTTTTATGTAATGCTTAATATCAGAAACGTCATGATCCCCGAACTGGCTGTCATAAAGCCTTTGTACGGTGTCATAAATATAAAGGCCATCTTTGGCTTTGGTTGTAGATTTAATGTTCCATATAAATAATTGTTTCTTTAAACCCTCGGCAATACTGCGGGCCAACATCGTTTTACCCGTTCCTGGCTCTCCCTTGATCAATAAAGGTCTTCCCAGGGCGGCAGCTATATTGACGCTGTTTTGCAAATCCGCTGAAGCAATATAATCTTTCGTTCCTGAAAAGAGATTATGAATTTGTTGCAAGATTGAAATCCTCCTACTCGAAAATATTTTTTATTTTTATTTCTCTACTAGTTTATTATTATCATATAAATTTCTACAATAAACTCATTCCTGCTGTTTGACAATAAAAATACCACTACAGGCAGATAACAACTATACTTATAAAAGCAATGTTACTATCGCTTTTTAAAGTATTGTTCCGGTTGCAGGGGAAAGAACTTATTTATCTCCCTCTTCAGGGACTATACAAATTAAAGCAAAGTTACTTTCGCCTTTATTTACAAACTGGTGTATCTGTCCGCCGGTACATACGCAAATGAGCCTTCCCGGAGTTCAAAGTCCTTACCGTCCAGATGCAGAATACCCTTTCCTCTCTGTTTTTATCTCTTGTTAGGTAACAACTCGAAACGAGGAATTTTGAAAGAAAATTTCTTTGTAAAGAGCCCCCTGCCATTCTCTGCCGAATAGATTAACTGCATCCTGTGAACACGTTTCCCCAATCGTTCCAAAAAGAGCGAAAAGTTTCTCATTGACTTTTCAGACAAATACAATCCCTCCGTATTTATCACCAGATGGAAGCAGCGATGCGGCAGAAGGTTCTTTAGCGTATGATTCAGTTCTTTAAGCGTAAACCTGTTTAAAAAGCCACGCAAGCGCAAATAAAAGATACCGTTGTTCTCGGAAATATAAATCTTTAAAAGATTTCCCGCTGTTGTTTCCCCCAGGTTTTCCTGCTTTAGAACTTGCACACGCCGGTAAAGAAGAGGTACTGTCCTGGTACTAATACTTTGACTTTGAAGCTGTTCTAAAGCCTGGTTATACCAGCGATTCTGTTTTTCAAAACTCTTTACAAGCCACCAGCCAACCCCCCGGTACAGAGTTGAACCCCATCCTGTAAATAAGATGTTTTGAAAAAGGTTCTTTGCTGCATAAAAGCGCTTAAAAGCTTTAAAAGTTTCCTCCTGTAACTGCTCCGGAGACATTAGGGCCGGTCGAAATACCACGTGATGCCCATCATAAAGCTCCCAATCCTTTGTCAGAAGGCGCCCTTCGGACTCAAGTTTTTTAAACATTGTCGTTCCGGGTAAGGGGGTAAGTACCATAAATTGTATGGTGTCAATGCGCATTTCAAGAGCGAAATCTACTGTGTCCCGGATAGTCTGTACTGTATCCTGATCGCTTCCGAATACAAACATGCCGTGAATTCTGATACCATAATCGTGGAATCGGCGGATAGATCTACGGATATCTTCCACACTTTGTTTCTTGTTATAAGACTCCAGAGTCAAAGGGTTGATTGATTCAAATCCTATATAGACAATATTTCCCCCTGTACGGTGCATTAATTCCAGCAGTTCGTCATCCCTGGCCGCCTCTACACGCATCTGGGCGCCCCACCCCTTGAGATTAACTTTTTTATCCAGTATTCCCTGCAGCAGCTGCTTAGTGCGTTTAAGATCAGCCGTAAAATTATCGTCACAAAAAAATATATTCCTTCCCTTGTAAAGAGAAAGTTCCTGTAAAACGCTTTCATTTTCGCGGCAGCGATAACCCCTGCCGAACATTGGCGTAACACTGCAAAATATACAGTTAAAAGGACATCCGCGGGAGGTCATTACGGGAACAGCCCGGATTTGTTTATAATGGGCCATGAGCGTAAGGTCAGGTATGGGAAGCTGGTCCATATCCACCCAATCATCCTGGCTGGGGTTATGTACCGCCACACCATTATCCCAATAAGAAATTCCGGGAATACCCTCAGGAAGTTTTTCTTCTTCCAGGGAACGGACCAGGGGAAGAAAAGTAAAATCAGCCTCACCTCTTACAACATAATCCGCATACTGAAGTGCCTCCTCGGGCATAAAGGTGGCATGGATACCACCAATTACAACAGGAATATTTCTCGAACGGAGGTAACCGGCAATACGGTAAGCTTCCCGGCTGGTTGAAGTTGTCGTAGAAATCCCCACCAGGTCAGCCTCTAAAATTTTGGACCAGGGTAAAGCTTTACTTTGGGCCACATAAATACATACATCATAGCCCGCCTCTTTTAACTGGGTCCCAAGTATCGGTAAGCCCAGTCGTGGCATCCGGACAGTACTGTAAACATGCCCTTTTTTAGTTTTCGGTTCTATCAGAATGATTTTCTTCAAATTCAACACTCCTATTCTATTCTCAAGCAATATCTATATAAGCAAGGTATTTTTTTAATTTGACTTTTATTTAAAAAACTACCTGATCTTAGTATAGTATATTTAAATGTAACGGGCAACATAAAATTATACCAGACTGGCACCGCTTTCCGGTATGTAACTTTAAGATAAACCTTTCCCATTAGCCTTAAAGAGTATTATTTCCTAAAAATAAGTATAACCGGGGATCACAAGTTTTATGAAGCCAAACATTATGTATAAACTTATTAATATACAACTCCCTCTTTCTCCTTTAATATAGAAGCTGGAATTACGTCAGGGAAATAGCTTCCGGAACACTTCAGAGAAAAAGTCCTGCTTAAAATACTTTCCAGATTTCTTTTATCGTATAAAGAAAAGATAATTTGATTAATAAATAGTTCTTCCGGTTCGATAAAAATTAAACATTCCAACCAGAAAGGGTTTTGGTTGAGATAATCCTTTAAAAACGCTGTTTTTTCCAATTCGTGTGGCGAGATATTCAATAAAACAACCTTTTCCTTTCCTGCAGAATAATTAACAAACTTGGCTTCTTTAAAAAGATGAGACCATAAGCCCAGTAATTCAAAAGGAGATATAAAAAATTCCTGCAAAGTATCCAGTTTTAGTTCTGCAGAGCTTTTCCATAGGCCATCTGTTAAATCTTTTGCAAAAAGTTCTCCTGAAGAGTGTTTATAAATTTCCAGCATATAATTGGGTATTTTTCCATAAATTTTGTTATCCATAAGGCTACCCCTGAAATTTATCCTGTACCCCTGTCCCCGCTCTATAATTTCAACCTCCAGGTGCTCGTAATTTTGTTCCATATTAGATAATGTTTTTTTAAGTATTCTTCCAGGCCGGGCATTTTCCAGAAAGATGATGTTATAGTAGGCCAGGATTACAAGTAATAACAAAAGAGCTGGCAGAAGTAGCTTTTCTAATTCCAGGTTAGGATTTCTTTTTTTAAAAAGGAGCATAAAAAAACCTCCTTGCTCAGCCTTAAAATAATTTTATGGCCGGAAAGAAGGAAGTATAACATTTTCTAAAATTAATTTTAAAAAATATAGAAAAACTTCTTACATATACTTTCAAACAGGATTATAAATCTAGATCTATAGATTCCAAAATAATCTTTTCTGCAGAGCTGGTCCCAATACGGCTTGCTCCGGCATTTATCAGGTCCCAGGCGAATCTGGCCGAACTTATACCTCCGGAAGCTTTAATACCCACTTCGGGCGGAAGAAGAGAGCGTAATAAATAAATGTCTTCCAAAGTAGCACCCCTCGGTCCTAAACCTGTCGACGTTTTCACGAAATGCGCCCCTGCTTCCACCAGGCAGCAGCAAGCGCGACAAAATAGGGGCTTATACAAACACCTAAAAAATTATACTTCAACGCTTTAAGGCAAAGCTCCTCAATATCACTTTTTTTAGCCCGGGCGCTAAGCAGCGTTGATTCCAGAAAACTTTTAAGTTTCAAAGTAGAATGCAACACAATTATATCTCCCATTTAATTTGTTTTAATTGATGCAACAAATTATAATTTGTTAAATCAAAATGAACAGGAGTTATGGAAATATAGGAGTTCTTAACGGCAACTACATCGGTATCTTCTTCCTCTCCTTCTGTAGCATCGACCAGCTCTCCTGCCAGCCAGTAATAATTTTTACCACGAGGATCGATTCTTTTTTGAAAAGCATTACGGTATTGACGCAGCCCCAGGCGGGTAATAGCCACGCCGGCAATTTCTTTACGGGTTTTGCCGGGGATATTAATATTCAGCAAGGTATTATGGGGTAAATCATAGTTATTTATGGTACGTAGAAATCGTAAGACAAAATTTGCGGCAAATCGAAAATCCGGGTTCTTTTGTTCCGTCAATGATACAGCCATAGCCGGGATACCGAGTATAATCGCTTCGATAGCAGCGGATACTGTTCCGGAATAAAGAACGTCAGTTCCCAGGTTGGCGCCGGGGTTGATACCCGAGATAACCAGATCGGGCTTCTGCGGCAGTAAATATTCTATAGCCAGTTTCACACAATCTGAAGGGGTTCCGTTAACAGACCATCCTTTTAAGGTTGAATTATGGTAAAATTTTGCTTCCTCTGCTCTCAAAGGGCGGTGCATGGTAATGGCATGACCTGTGGCACTACGCTCATGATCTGGAGCGACAATATAGATTTCAACATTTTCATCCTGCAATAATGTATCACCGAGTATTTGAATGCCTTCGGCATAAATTCCGTCGTCGTTAGTCAACAAAACAATCAAGTTAAATCCCTCCGGATAAAAAGCAGCTAAGATCTAAGAAGCTGCACCTTTTTAGTAATATCATAATTCATTTTTGTAATAAATTAATTACTTCTTTTAATCTTTAACAAGCCTTAAGGCTCTTTTTTGCCCCTCGAAAAGCACTCTTTCCTCATCTATGGTTAACAACCTTCTTTTCTCCATCAACACCCTGCCATTAACCATAACTAAATCCACATCTGCAGCCCCGGCACTATATACGATCTGGGCCAGAAGGTTATGCAGGGGAAACAGGTGCGGGTTTTTTAACTGCATTATAATCAGATCCGCTTTCGAGCCCTTTCGCAGCGTTCCCACTTCTTCATCCGGGAAAAGTGCCTCCGACCCGTTTAAAGTGGCCATTTTTAAAGCCATATGTGCCGGTATCGCTGTAGCATCTTCACTTAATCCTTTTTGCAGCAGGGCCGACAACCTCATTTCTTCCACCATATCCAGGTTATTGTTGCTGGCAGCGCCATCTGTGCCAAGGGCTACCAGTGCGTTCTTTTTTAACAGCTCTATTACGGGTGCCACTCCCGAACCCAGCTTTAAATTACTTCCCGGATTATGGGCGACAGCAACTTTTTTTTCGGCAAGAAGGTCTATTTCCCCGGGAGTAAGATGTACACAGTGAGCCGCTAAGACGTTATATTCCAATAAACCGAGGTCATTTACCAGGCTTACCGGAGTTTGGCCGTAAACTTTGAGGCACTCTGCCACTTCTCCACGGGTTTCGGCCAGGTGTATATGTATAGGGACCGAAAGCTGCTCAGCCATTTCCATAACCATTTGCAGGTAAGCCGGTGGGCAGGTATAGGGAGCATGAGGTCCCAGCATTATTGTTATTCTCCCATCGCCTTTTTTGTGCCAGTTGTGAACTAAGCTCTTGCTTTCCCTTAGTCCGGCCATACCTTTTATCTTATCCACTCCAATAAGGCCCTGGGCCAAAGAAGCCCTGATTCCACTTTCCTGGCAGGCCCTGGCTACTTCGTCCATATGAAAATACATATCAGCAAAGCAGGTAGTGCCCCCTTTAATCATTTCACAAACAGCCAGTAACGTTCCCCAGTAAATATCTTCTTTTCTTAACCTGGCTTCCACCGGCCAGATTTTTTTTTCCAGCCATTCCATCAGGGGCATATCGTCCGCATAACCCCTAAATAGAGTCATAGCAGCATGGGTATGGGTATTTACAAGACCGGGCATCACCAGGCTATCCTCTCCCACTATGATTCTGGTAAAGTTTTCCATGGGACGTTCCTGACGGGCCCCCAGGTAAGTTATAATGCTGTCTTCAATCACTATTTCTCCTGGAGAAATAATTTCAAAATTTTCATTCCACGTCAGAATATAATCTGCCTGTACCAGTGTCTTCTCCGGCAACTCCATTTCACTCCCTTAAAATTTTTTCGTTTTCCATCTTCTGCTCTTTTTGACCATAATCGAACAAAAAATTTTTTCTTAGTTGGGCAATTTCTTCAGGTTTTAACATAAATGGTGAACCCAAAAGCTTAGACCACATGGTAATTTGAGCATTTCTTTCGATAACTCTGCACCTTTGCAGGGCTGTAGAAAGATCCCTTCCCAGCACAACTAATCCATGGTTTGCCAGGAGCACGGCATTGCCTTCCTGTCCAAGCGCCTTGACAGCATTTAAGGCCAGCTCATTGCTCCCTGGCTGGCCATAATCTGCTACCCGGACTGCTCCACCCACAACCTGGGCCAGATCTTCAATAACTACAGGAATATCCTGCCTGCTGACAGCAAAGGCCGTGGCAAAAACGCTGTGCGTGTGGATAATGGCCTTAACATCCTTTCGGGCTTTATATACGGCCAGGTGGAGAGGCAGTTCCGTAGAGGGTTTCCATTTTCCCTGTTCTACTTCACCGTCAATATTAACCACAACCATATCTACAAAGTGCATTTTTTCGTAAGGAATGCCGCTGGGCGTTATTACGACCTGGCTTTCCGTCGGCCTGCTGCTGACGTTTCCCCATGTTTCAAAAACCAGCGCCTCCTTGTAAATGGTATGAGCAATATTTACAACCTCTTCCTTAACCTTTTCTACTATATTCAAAAAAAATTTACCTCCTCTTCGGCACAAGTTGTTTCATCTTTTCTTCATTAGGAAAGTAAAGTATACCACATTCAGTAATTAAGGCCGTAACTAAATATGCCGGGGTGATATCAAAGGCAGGGTTTTTAACGTTTATTCCCGGGGGAGAAAGAGGCAATCCCCGTAATTTAGTTATTTCTTCCGGATCTCTTTCTTCCACGACTATTTCTTTACCGGAATTAACAGACATATCAACAGTGGAAAGGGGTGCTGCAACATAAAAGGGGACATTGTTTTCTTTGGCCAGTACAGCAAGAGAGTATGTACCTATCTTATTAGCCACATCCCCGTTGGCGGCAATACGGTCGGCACCGACAATGATACAGTTCACATCTCCCTTATGTATATGGTATCCCGCCGCACCGTCAACTATAAGCGAAACAGGAATTCCCTCTTTTTGCAGTTCCCAGGCAGTAAGGCGGGAACCCTGTAAAAAAGGCCTTGTTTCATCAGCATAAACCATTATCTTTTTCCCCTGGTAAAAAGCACTTCGAATAACACCCAGTGCTGTTCCGTATCCTGCTGTAGCCAGGGCGCCGGCGTTACAGTGTGTTAATACGGTGTAATTATCTCCAATTAGTTTGGCTCCCCACTCTCCGATTTTTTTATTAACAGCAATATCTTCCTCAAAAATTGCTTTGGCTTCCTGTTCCAGTTCCCGGATTATTAAAGAAGGTGATGCCTCATTTAAGTTCTGGCTTTTATTTATAATTCTTTCCACTCCCCAGGAGAGATTTACAGCCGTAGGGCGTGTTTCTTTAAGGTTATTGCCTGCAGACTTAAGTTTAGCCTGAAACTTGGAAAAGGAAAAAGCTCCTTGTTTCTCTTCAAACCGGGTAAAATCCCCCATAAATTCTCGAGCAGCCAGGATTAAACCAAAAGCAGCCGTCACTCCGATGGCTGGAGCTCCCCGCACGACCATTTTTTTAATGCATTCCCTGACATCATCAAGCGTATGACATTCCACATAGCGTTCTTCCTCCGGTAAAACCCGCTGGTCGAGCAATTTTAGGGTAGTTCCATCCCAGATGATAGGATAAATACCTTCCATTTAATAAAATACCCTCCTGTTGTTTACTGGCCCAAAGCATAGTCTTCTTTTAAAAAGCAATGGCATTCCTTTTCTAGAGGTATGGAAACCAAAGTTTCCATAAATATTTCCCGGATTAAATTTATCTTTTCTCTCATTACCTCCACCACCTCCTGGTGCGTAAGGGCATGGGGAGATATTCCGGAGGCAAAATTAGTAACTAAAGAGAGATTGGCATAGCACAATCCGGCTTCACGGGCCAGGGTCACTTCCGGTACATTAGTCATTCCCACCACATCGGCTCCCCAGAGGGCAAAGGCTTTAATTTCCGCCGGTGTTTCATAACGCGGGCCTTCTGTGCAGATATAAGTGCCTCTATCAGCAAAAACTATTCCTTTTTTAATCATGACATCTTTTAAATATTTTCTTAATTGAGGGCAGTACGGATCGGTAAAATCAGTATGCACGACACCACCTGCGTTCTCTCCGTCATAAAAAGTATGTTCACGTTGTTTGGTAAAATCGATAAATTGATCAATAATTACCAGCGCCCCCGGGGAAAGCTCTTTTTGTAAAGAACCCACCGCCGTAGAAGCTAAAACCCGGCTAACCCCGAGCTCTTTTAAGGCGGCAATATTCGCCCGGTAATTTACACGGTGAGGTGGTACCTGGTGACGCCCTCCATGGCGTGCCAAAAAAGCAATATCAATATCATTAAAAGTACCGACTGCTAATTGGGCTTCCCCAAATCTAGTTTGTATTTTCATTTCCTTGATATCATTCATTATTTTAGGATGATAAAAACCCGTTCCTCCAATAATTGCCAGATTAATGTTCATAATACGCAACCCTGGGTTCAAAACCAGGCTCTTCCCTCCTTGTTTATATTAAAAACATTTAATCTCCAAGTTCCCAGCTTTCCAGGTAGCTTTTTTGTCCTACCGTCAGCGAATCAATACTTATACCCATTCCTTTGAGTTTTAACCAGGCCACCTCCCGGTCTAATTCCGGAGGTAAAGGTAAAACCTTTTTTTCCAGCAGACCATGGTTTTGCAGAAGATATTTCAGGGCCAGGACCTGCAGGGAAAAAGACATATCCATTATTTCCGCCGGATGACCGTCAGCGGCTGCCAGGTTAACCAGCCGTCCTTCTCCAAGCAAGTAGATACGACGTCCATCGCTAAAGGTATAGGCATCCACATCTTTTCGTACCCGCCGGGGACCATCCGTTAGTAAAGCTAGTGACTGCTTATCAATTTCAATGTCAAAATGTCCTGCATTAGCCAGTATGGCCTGGTCCTTCATAACTGCAAAATGCTCTTCCGTTAAAACCTTGCTGCATCCTGTCACCGTTATAAAAATATCCCCCCTGGAAGCAGCCTCAAGCAGGGGTCTAACCTGGAATCCATCCATATGTGCTTCTAAAGCTTTAACGGGGTCCACTTCACAGACAGTAACCTTCGCACCAAGACCTTTGGCTCTCATAGCCACCCCTTTACCACACCAGCCATATCCTGCCACAACAACGTTTTTCCCGGCTACAATTAAATTGGTGGAGCGCATTATACCGTCCCAAACAGATTGGCCTGTCCCATAGCGGTTATCAAAAAGATATTTGCATAGAGCATCGTTAACGGCAATCATAGGAAAACCCAGGATTTTTTTCTTTTCCATCGCTCTTAACCTGATTAGCCCTGTGGTAGTCTCTTCCGCACCGCCGATAACCCGGGGAACATGGTTCTGGAAGCTTTGATGAAGCAGCGATACCAGATCTCCTCCGTCGTCAATAATCAGGTGAGGTTCTTTACTAACAGTTAAAAAAAGATGCTCTTTATATTCTGCCGGAGAAGCATTGTACCAGGCATAAACTTCTACCCCCTCCCGGTCTAAGGCCGCTGCCACATCATCCTGGGTAGAAAGAGGGTTGCTGCCTGTGATAACAACGTTAGCACCGGCTTCTTTCAGTACCAAAGCCATATATGCCGTTTTGGCTTCAAGGTGGATACAGACGGCAATATTCAGGCCTTTAAAGGGTTTGCTTTCCCCGAAACTTCTCTGCAGTTCCCTGAGAACAGGCATGTGTTCCTGTACCCACTTGATTTTTTCCAGGCCCTGGGGGGCCAGTCTCTTGTCTCTTACTAAAGTCAAAAAAATCATCCTTCCTGTTGAAATCTTAAATGATATTTCGAGAAACTTTATGGCAATTCCTGCTATTTCCTTTTTCCTTTTAATTAATGTAAAAAGGCCTTCATAAAGGCCTTTTTACAGAGATCAGAAAATAATGCTCTTACTTAATGGGGTAATTCCAGTTTATTCCCAGGTTGTTATCCCAGTGGTCAGCACTGTCCTTGAAACAAAGGTTAAGATCTTTTTTTCCTTCAGCTTTAATTTTACAGTGAAAACCATTCCCTTGTCTTTGCATCTGCAAATCATTTACATTGTTCCAACCGTCAAAACCATAATGTACCCAAAGAGCATCTGCCCCGTTCTGAAATAAAATGCCCTTATAGTTAATAGATACTTCATTCCCTCTCCTGGGGACTTCCGGGTTAACTTCTACCCTGTCATGATGCATAAATCTCACCTCTTTATTGTAAAATAGTTTCTGGTTATATTATTGAACCATACAGTCAGAATATTAATAGTAATTATTGCTTTATTAGTATGAATATGGTTGGGAAATAAAGCTAAAAAACTCCTGGATTTAGCAGGAGTTTTTTAAAACGCTTGGTGCGAGAGAAGGGATTTGAACCCCCACGAGATTGCTCTCACCAGGTCCTGAACCTGGCGCGTCTGCCTTTCCGCCACTCTCGCATAGGATATGGTGAGCCATCCAGGATTCGAACCTGGGACACCCTGATTAAAAGTCAGGTGCTCTGCCAACTGAGCTAATGGCCCATATTAGGGGAGCAAAGCTCCCCTTTTTAAAATATAATGGTGGAGAGGACTGGATTTGAACCAGTGAAGGCGTCGCCAGCAGATTTACAGTCTGCCCCCTTTGGCCGGACTTGGGTACCTCTCCATGCTTTAATGGAGCCGACGGTGGGACTCGAACCCGCAACCTGCTGATTACAAATCAGCTGCTCTAGCCTGTTGAGCTACGCCGGCATGCACTTTTCTTTTTAGCAGTGCATTTATTAGTATAACCGATTTTTATTTTAGCGTCAACTCTTTAAACGCTGAAAAATTTTCCGCTTCTAGATAATGCATAAATAATTAAACAAAGAGAATAACAAAAAAAGAATATCAATGCCTTTATTTTAACATTTTCTATAGGGAGGTCAAGTCATGTTCATGCAGAGTTTTGCGATAATCCTTGATTCCATGCAGGAAATTGAAGAGAACCTGAAAAATAACCCTGATGATAACGAAAAAGAAAGGCTAATTAACAGCCTGTTAAATTTACGCAACATTATGGATCAATGTGTCAAGTACTGGTTGGTCTTTGAAGAAAAAGTTAATGAATTACAAAAGAAATACAATTTTAATCTTCCTGATGTCCTGCCTGACGGCTTTTTACAGGATATAGAATTTAAAAATGAAAAAAACGTTGAGTTTCCCACTTCGGCAGACTGTTTACCCCCAAAAAACGAAAACACAGGTAAGCAGTCATTCATAAAACTGGAAAGCGAACAGGGAATAGATTCTTTCCGTAAAGGACTTGGTTTTTGGGATCTTGCCATGCTGGAGGAAGCAATTAACGAGTTTGAAAAAGTTATAAAGCTGGAACCAAATTTTATTTTTGGCCATTTTTGCCTGGGTCTCGCTTACAGCCAAAAAGGCCTGTATAATCAAGCCCTGAGCAAATTAAGGTTGGTTAAAGCTTTAAGCCGCGACCTGCACCTCAATGCCTTTGTTCATAACGCCATCGGCAACATTTACGCCAATGAAAAACAATATGAGGAGGCCCTGGATGAGTTTATTTTATCCGTGGAGGAGGATCCCTGTTTCTATATAGGCTATTTCAACATGGGAGCCATATATTTCAACCTGCGAAGATACAGGGAGTCCATTGAAGCTTTTGAAAAGGTAAAGGCAGCTATGACTTATGATTGGGAAGTTTGCTATTGTCTTGGCAGAGCTTATACCCTGGCAGGAGAGTTTATCAAAGCCCTGCAAAACTTTAAAAAAGCTCTTTCCCTAAATCCAACGGAACCTAAAATATTATTTGAAATGGGAGTGCTTTATGATCTTCTGGGCGACAAAAAGAACGCCTCCTACTGCTTCAATAGTATTACTAAAAAAGTAAATTAAATAATATAAACAGCAGTAAAGGTCCAGTTACTCAATCAGCTGCTTAATTCTTCTATTTCTTCCAGGGGGATTCTTAATATTACCTTGGTGCCTTTTCCCGATTCAGTATCAATAATTAGTTCACCCCCTACCAGTGTCGCTCTTTCCGTCATACCAAAAAGTCCAAGGGTCTGATGCTCTTTTTGTAATGCAGTAAAATCAAATCCCTTGCCATCGTCTTCAACAATTACTTCCATGTTCTTATCATCGCATTTAAGAGAAACCTTAACATTTTGTGCCCCGGCATGCCTTATTACGTTGGTAAGAGCTTCCTGTACAACCCTGTATACCGTTGTCTCAATAACAGAAATTAAGCGTATATTTTTACAGTGATGCAATTCATATTCAATGTTAATATCAGCATGCTGGGAAAGCTCTTTTATATATCGCTTTAATGCTGCTTCTAACCCCAGGTCATCAAGAGCACTTGGCCTGAGCTCATAAGAAAGCCATTGAATTTCCTCTAAAGTTTTATAGATAATCTCCCGAAAATTACTGGCCAGTTTTCGTACTTCACTGATATCGTCAGCTTCATGGATAAGTTTAAGTCCCAACATTAAACTTGTTAAAGACTGGCTGGTTTCATCGTGAAGTTCTCGTGAAATCCTTTTTCGCTCTTCCTCCTGGGTAACAATGATTTTTTTTAGCAGGTGAAGACGCATTTTTTCTTTCTCTTCCAGTTTTTCCTGTAATTCCTGGTTTCTCTTCCAGTTTGCCTGCAAGCTCTCCATCATTTTGTTAAAAATATTTCCTAACTGTTGAATTTCATCCCCTGCAAATTCTTTTATTTTTGTTCCACCTTCCAGTAAAAAAGAAGGTGATTTTGGAGTTAATTTTATATTGTTGTAGTTATTTTTATCATGATCGTTTGCCAGGTATCTCTGGGTTAAATCCCCTGACTCCACCCTTTGCATGGTACTGATAATTTTCTGCAGGGGTTTTTTTATGGTTTGAGCCATAAAATATACGATAAACACTGCCAGGAGAACGCTAAAAGTTGCAATCAATATAAAAATACTAACGGTTTCTTTCTTGGTTTGTAAAAAAGGAGCTTCAGGTATACCGACGTATAACATTCCCACCACATTCCCCTGATCATTAAATATTGGATCGTATGCAGTTAAATACCATTCATCAATGATAAATGCTTTTCCCAGGTAACGTTTGCCCTGATCCAAGACGACACTGGCAACTTCCTCAGAAACCCTGGTTCCTATGGCTCTCTCACCATTTTTCAACCAAACTGAAGTAGCGATACGTAAATCATCTAAAAAGATGGTAGCTGTTACTTTTAATAACTCCGTAACTTCATCTATAAAATTACAATTACGGGTTAAAAGCTCTCCACCATAAAGGGCAGCGATAATCTCATGCTCGTCGTTATAAATGGGAACCGCGGCTACAATTGCCAGCCCCCTTTTTTCTTCATTTATTCCGTTGTATTGCCTGGCTTCAGGGGTATGGACAATCTGAATGCGGGCTTGTTCCAGGAGGCCTTCTTGAGTTAAAAAATCTTCATCTAATACGATTACCCCTTTTTGAAGCTCTCCTTTCAGGGACCTGTCAATAAAGTTGTTATTAATACTGTTGTCAGAAAGAAAATCATTGTTGGCACTGGCAATAATCTTTCCGGACTTTCCTATAATACTTGCGAAACTCAATTCCTTCTTTTCTTTTAATTCTAGTAACATTTCCCGCAAGGCTGGATCATTATCAGTAATCATCTCGTACAATCTACGGTTGTTGGCTGAAAAATACAGATAAAATAAATTATTATCTACCCTTCGAAAGAATATCCTGCTTAGAGCATTAAGATCTTTATTTATGGTAACTTCGGCCTTTTGTTCAACTTCAGTATAGAACAGCCTTATAGCCATATATCCTGTAATAAAAATTATAGTTAAAATAACAATATTAAAGCCTAAAAAATACTTTTGCCAGATATTCAGTTTAAATTTTACCATTACCTTTAACCTTTCTAACCTGGCCACACCATCCTGGATCATGACCCAGTTTAGAAAAACCCTGCCGGTATAACGCCACAGCCGGCTATGACGAATGGGAATTCATCCGGTTAACAAATTCTGGGAAGAGGAGTCCCCGCCAGCATCTGCAGAGGCCTTGTGCCGCCTAATTTGGTCCGGAGAAAAAGGTTTCCTTTCCCGGCACGTGCGTATCCTATTATGGAAGCATCCTTCCCCAGGGGATGTTTTTTAAGCTCTTTTATTATTTCTTCCTCCTGGCCATTTTTTACTACCAGTAAAGCCCTCCCCTCTGAAGCAAGGTAATAAGGATCAATCCCCAAAATATCCGAAATGGCTTTTACTTTTGGCTTAACATTTATACTGCTTTCTTCCAACCAGAAATCAAAGCTCCCCGAAATAGCCAGTTCTTTCAGGGTAGTAGCCAGGCCGCCTCTTGTAGGATCACGCATTACTTTGATATAAGGAAAATATGGTCTTAACAGAGTGGATATGAAGTCCAGCGGTGCACAATCGCTTTGAGGAGATTCTTTTGACTCCAGGCCGAGCCTGGCCGCAAGAATTGCTGCACCATGGTCTCCAATACTCCCGGTTATAATTACTTTATCCGCAGGCTCCACGTTTTTGACGTTGAAATTGCTTTCCGGATAGATTACCCCTATTCCCGTGGTATTAATAAAAAGGTTTTCGGGATCGTTACTGCTTACAACCTTTGTATCTCCGGTAACAATTGGAAGTTTTAATTGACATGCTATTTCTGACATTGATCGGACAACGTCTGATAATCTTTCTATAGCCATTCCTTCTGGTATAATAAAGGCCGCAGAAAGCCACAAAGGCCTGGCACCGCTTACCACAAGGTCATTAACCGTTCCGCAAATGGCCAGTTTTCCTATATCACCGCCCGGGAAAAAAAGCGGAGACACAACAAAGGAGTCGGTAGAAAAAGCCAGGCGCTCCTGGCCGAAATTTAAAACTGCGGAATCTCCTTCCTCTTCAAGCCATTTATTATTAAAGCCAGGAAAAAACGTGCCCTGAATAAGCTGGTGGGTAAGAAGGCCACCATCACCGTGGCTCAATAATATAACATCTTTTTCTTGTTCATTCATTTACTAATCCCTCCTCTGCCCTTACTGCGTTAGTGTAGAAGTATTTCTTGTTGTGTCTGTTGTCTATACTGGTAATAAGCGCTGCATGCTCCTTCTGAGGAAACCATACATGGTCCGACAGGGGTTAAAGGAGTACAGCTAGTATTGAAAAGAAGGCAATCAAACGGTGTTAATTTGCCTGTAATAATATCACCGCAACTGCACCCTGAAAACACTTCTGTTTGGGGAATTTCCAAGTTATTAAACCTGGATCGTGCCTCAAAATCATTATATTCGGTTCTCAGTTTTAAGCCGCTTCCCGGAATTGAAGCAAAACCCCTCCACAGGGTTTCTCCTTCTTCAAAAAAAAGGTTAATTATTTCTTTTGCCGTCTTGTTGCCCTTTTCTTTCACAATATGGGCATAAGCGTTGGTAAGTTCTGCTTTCTCTTCCATGATACTATTTAACAGGTAGTACAGGCCCATAAGGAGGTCAAGGGGCTCAAATCCGGCCACTACACACGGAAGGGCATACTTTTGGGCAATAAAATCGAAAGTATTACTGCCCAGCACGGTAGAAACATGCCCGGGTAATACCAGGCCGTCCAGATCAAATTTCTTTTCGTGCAATAAGGCTTCTAAAGCAGGGGGAACAAGTTTTAAAGTGCTGTAAATACTAAAATTTTTAAGTCCTTTTTCCCGGGCTTGTGCAAGGGCTGTCGCTATGGTTGGTGCCGTTGTTTCAAAGCCTATGCCCAGCAACACGATTTCTTTTTGAGTATTTGCAGCGGCCAGGTCTATTGCTTCCAGTGGAGAGTAGCAAATGTGTACATCAGCACCTTTTGCTTTTTCTTTTTCTAAAGAAGTAAAGGAACCGGGCACTCTTAAAAGATCGCCAAAGGTTACTATAATCACTTCCTTTATTCTTGAAAGGGAAATCATATAATCCAGATCCTGTTGGTGGGTTACGCAAATGGGGCAACCAGGGCCGCTTCGTAAATCAAGGACATCCGAAAGCAGTTGGGCTATCCCTGAACGTGAAAAAGCAACAGTATGCGTTCCACACACTTCCATGATCTTAGTTTTTTTCCCTTTTTTTTCAGCTATCTTTTGCCCTAACTTAAGCACTTTGTTAAGAAGTTGTTCGGTCAGGCGATTATAATTGGTAACGGAGTAACCAAAACTGCCTTGCTCCATTAATCTAAACCCTCCAGGTTAAGCATTTTTTCAAAAAGTTCGATTCTCTTACGGGCTTCCACCGGATCAATTTTCTCCATGGCAAAACCGGCATGAACGAGGACAAAATCTCCGGGCTTTGTTTCTGGAACCAGCTTTATACTGATGGGTCTCTTTACCCCCATGGTTTCTGCGTAAGCCTTGAAGTTCTTTTCTATCTCAGTTACCCTCATGGGTATCCCCAGGCACATTTGCTTTCCACCTCCAGTAAGCTACCGCTGCCTGTCCCAAAGACAGCCCCCCGTCATTCGGGGGTACGCTGCGGTGAAGCAATATTTTGATCTTGCCTTGAGCCAGGATGTTAACAATTTTTCTCAAAAGGTAAGGGTTATGCCATGTTCCTCCCGATAAGGCGGCTGCATTTAAACCGGTTCTTCCGGAAACTTCTTTAACCGCCATTATAATGGCCTTAACTATCGTATCATGAAACCTTCTGGCAATCAACGACACGCTGGCGCCTTTCTTTATTTCCCCTGCCATAACGGGAAACATGGGGAAAAAATCAATTTCCTTTTCCTTCAATAAAAAAGGATAGGGATCGAGGGGAAGAGCAATATCCTTATCATTCAACAGCTCCCCCAACTGGATAGCAGCCTGTCCCTCGTAAGTGTTTTCATAACATATCCCCAGCAATGCAGCCACGGCGTCAAATAAACGCCCACAACTGGATGTAGGTAAGTAATAAGGAAGAGAATTAATTCCTTTTTCCAGGACTTTTAATTCCCGTTCAAACCTGGGAGCAAATAAACTGCGGGCAACCGACAAGCCCTCCTCACCCATGCTGTGAACCAGGTAGCTCAAGCACATGCGCCAGGGCCATTTAATGCTGGATTCCCCTCCATACAGGGGTATATAGCGCTGGTGATATTCTCTCTTAAAATTAACAAAATCTCCCGTGATAATCTCGAAACCCCATATGGCGCCATCGATCCCGTATCCGGTTCCATCCAGTATTACTCCTATGGCTTTTCCCCCAAAACCATTTTCTGCCAGGCAGGAAGCAAAATGACCGTGGTGGTGCTGGACAGCGTATTTATTTTTCACGGAAAGTGATTTAGCCGTAGCTGAAATATAATAACCGGGATGGAGATCATATCCGAGAATTTGCGGGTGTAGATCAAAAAAGCGTAAAAAATGGTCCAGGCTTTCCCTGTAAAACCCATCGCTTTCCAAAGTGCCCATTTCACCCAGGTGCTGGCTCAAAAAAGCCTTGTTGTCTTTTAAAAGGCAGAAGGTATTTTTCATTTCCGCTCCAACACCGAGGACTGTTGCTTCGGTTTGGAAGCCCAACTCTACGGGTCGCGGAACAAAACCGCGTGAACGGCGCTGAAATTGTAACTCTCCTCCTATTATCCTTACAACTGAATCATCACACCTTTGCACAATATCCCTGTTGTGCACCAAAAAAAAGTCAGCGATATCCTTTAACTGCTCCTGCGCTTCATCGTTACCTTTCAGAATCGGCAAATCTGTAGGGTTGGCGCTGGTCAAAATCATAATCTCAAAAGGCCCCTGTAACAGCAGGAAATGAAGCGGTGTATATGGCAGCATGACCCCGAGTGTATTTAACCCCGGGCTGATATTTTCCGGCAGAAATAGGTCTTTTTTTTGTTCCAGCAAAACAACTGGAGAAGAAGGAGAAGACAAAAGTTCTGCTTCGTCTTCAGTTAAATGGCAATATTTCTCTACTGTCTTAAGCTCCCTGCACATAACGGCAAAGGGCTTAAATGGCCTTTTTTTCCTGTTTCTTAAAGTCTGAACAGCACTGCTTTGCACAATACAGGCGAGGTGAAAACCGCCCAGTCCTTTAACAGCAAAAATATTTCCCTGGCACATCTTTTCCCAGAAAAATTCCAGCCAGTTACTTTCTCCGGAGACGACCTTACCCGTTCTATCTCTAATTTCCAGTTGAGGGCCACAACAGGGACAGGCAACAGGCTGGGCATGAAAACGCCGGTCTCCGGGGTCATCATATTCCTGACGGCACTCAGGGCAAGGAGGGAAATTGCGCATCGATGTCTTACAGCGATCATAGGGAATATCTTCTACAATAGTAAAACGAGGTCCACAATGAGTACAGTTGGTAAAAGGATAAAGGTAATGCCTGTCATTGGGATCTGATATCTCTCCCAGGCATTTCCGGCAAACAGCTAGGTCAGGCGGGATAAGAGCATGCCTTTCCTGCTGCGCCTGACTGCTGTTAATCTCGAAGCTCTGGAAATTACGCAGGGGAATGGTCCTTTGCTCAACTTTATCAATTTTGGCTAAAGAAGGGGGATTACAGATAAGCTGCCGGCAAAATGAGCTTATTTTTTCCTCTTCTCCTTCTATTTCCAGTAAAACTCCCCCGCTCCCGTTCCTGACCCAGCCTTTAAGATCAAATTTTTGAGCAAGGCTGAAAACATAGGGCCTGAAACCGATCCCCTGCACTATTCCATTTATTTTTAGCTGCAAACATGTCTTTTCTTTTTTATATCCAACTGTTTCTCCAGCCATTGACACCAGTTTTTAAGACCCTCCCCTGTTTTTATTGAAATCGGAATTACCTCCGAAGAATCATTTATCTTTTGCATGTCACGCAGTGTTAAATCAAGATTGAAATCACAGTAGGGAAGGAGGTCGGTTTTCGTGATTAGGGTAGCATCTGAAACTTTAAAAGCAAGGGGATATTTTCTGGGTTTATCATTCCCCTCTGTAACACTGAGCACGGAAACCCTTACATCTTCTCCCAGATCAAATTCTGCCGGGCAGACCAGGTTACCGATATTTTCGATAAATATGATGTCGGCAGACAATAAGGATGAATTATTTTGGTTCAACAGGTGGCCAATGTAATTGGCCTCCAGGTGGCAGGAACCTTCGGTATTAATTTGTAAAACCTGGTAAGCCCGTTGTTCCAGCCTTTTGGCATCTTCTGCCGTGTAAAGATCTCCCTCAATAACCCCGATGCGGTACTTGTTGTTCAAAGCTTTAAGTGTCTGCTCCAGCAGGGCAGTTTTTCCCGATCCCGGGGAGCCGATTATATTTACCATCAAGACTCCGTTTTTTAATAAAAGAGTGCGGTTATCTTCAGCGTTATTTTTGTTAGCCTCCTGCAGTTCCCTGGCCAGATATATTTTCATAAGCTATTCCCCCTCGTAAAAATCAATATATACCTGCCTGCCTTTAGTAAATGAGGAACACCCTTTCCCGCAGGAAGGGCAAAGAAAAAAAGGTGGGCTGGGTTTAAAAAGAAGAGAACAGGAATCACATTTACCCTGAAGCTCTTCTATTGTTATTTCAAAAGCGGCGCCATCCAAAATAGTCCCTTTACATAAATGTTCCAGAGCAAATTCTATGGCGCGGGAACTGGATGTAGACATCTCCCCAATGATCAGGCTGACACGGTTAATCTTTTGCAATCCCCTTTTCCTCGCGTCTTCCCCGATTATTTGCATTAATGATGAAACAAGAGATAGTTCATGCATTTTTTAGGTAACGGTAAATTTCCTCCTTAATTTTTTCTTCAATTTTCACAAGCTCGCTTTGAAGCTGCTCGCTAAGTCCGTTTTCAAAAGACGTCTCCCCTATTTGAATCCCAAATATCATTATCCTGGGAGGCAGTTTACCGAGAGCTTTAGCAAATCGGAGCAGTTCATAGAGTCCAGACTGGTGAAAAGAAATTTTCTGTTCATTATCAAACATTGATAAATCGTCTAAAGAAAAAACCAAGACTTCTCCAGGCCTTGCTTTCATATCTACTGCATCAATGATAATTAAATCAGTGTAATCCTCGAACAAATACATCAAACCCAGCCCAATTGTTCCCCCGTCAATAATGTCAATTTTTTGTTCATCTATATCTTTACCCAGGTTTTCGGCTATGATTGAGCCAATACCGTCATCACCACAAAAGATATTGCCCAGTCCTAAAACTAAAATTTTTTTATTCTCCCTGCTCGTTTCATTGGCTCTCAATTAATTTCCTCCTTACTTTTCCAATGCCCGTCTTTAGCCGCTGGCCGCCTCACAAACTGGAGGCGGCCAGCAAAAAGGTCTTAATTTGAGGGATAAAGGGGAATAGTTCTTTCCCCTTTAGGATGGATAATATGAATAGCACATGCCAGGCATGGGTCATAAGAGCGGATAATACGCACCACATTAAGAGGATTGTCTGGATCAGGAACAGGTGTACCGATTAAGGAATGCTCCATTGGACCAAGGTGGCCATTTTTATCTTTGGGAGAAAAATTCCATGTTGTTGGAACTACCATTTGATATTGCTTTACCTTTTTCTCCGAGATAGAAATCCAGTGCCCCAGCGCTCCACGCGGCGCTTCATTAAGGCCAGCACCTTTGCCTTCATCAGGAGGCTCCCAGTGCGCCGTGTCATGGATTCTGGCATTGCCCTCAGAGCCGTAAACTCCCGTTTCTCCTATTAACTTTACAAGCTCGTCAACCCATCCGGTGATAGCATTTGCCATAACTAAAGTATCCATAGCCCTGGCTGCATGTCTCATCACTGCACCGGGACGCTTAATGTCATATTTTTCCAAAAGCTCCATGAAAGGAGGATAATTCATAACCAGCATTCTAGCCATAGGCCCAACTTCAATTGGTTTCCCTTGATAACGTGGAGCCTTGACGAACGAATACCCTTTTTCTTTGTCTAAGTCCACTTCCGTCATTCTCTGTGAAGGATGTCCTGGTGATGCCTCATCCTTATACCAGGAAAAGTCCACAAGCTCAGTGATCTCCTGCGGATTAAAGAGTTTGACATCTGCAAAATTATTATCAAAGATTACCCCGCTGGGATAGAGATAATTCTTGCCGCCGTCATCCAATGGATAGCCACCGTAGCTTAGATAATGCCCTGCCGTAGCTCCCACAGACAGTTTTTCCAGGGGAAGAAGAGGCCCTGTAGCCAGTAGAAAGGCATTAGGGACATAGACATCCTTTATAAAAGCAATAAG
>QZJM01000012.1 GCA_003605065.1 Dethiobacter sp.
TTTAAGGCTCAACTGTATGCTATATTAGTTACAAGTTGGGCTTTTTCGCGCGCAAAACTTCCGATTGAACCCTTCAAGAACCGTCCCCCTGTCTCCCCCTCCCCCTGTCTCTCTCTTCACTGCAGACCCTGTTTAAAAATTTCCGTATTGTAACGCATAAGCCGGATATAGCTGTCCCTGCCCGTCAATCCCACTCCCCCCAGGGGATCCAGGATTAAAACTTTCCCCTCAATTTCTGCAGCTATAACTTGGGCTACTTTACTGCTAAGCTGCGGCTCGGCGAAAATGACCTTAACACTGTGCTCCCCGGCCAGCTTAACCAGTTCGGACAGCCATTTGGCCGAGGGCTCCTTCCCGGGAAATTCTTCTACATTGGCTACCACTTCAAGGCCATAACGTAAGGCAAAATAATTCCAGGCAGAGTGATAAGCAATAAAATGTTTCCTTGTAAAGCTCCTTACGGCAGCAGTTATCTCTTCATGAAGTGCCTGTAACTCCTCCTGGAATATTTTCAAATTAGACATAATCTCACTTTTACTTTCAGGCTTTATCCCGGCCAGTATCTCCGCCAGGGAAGGGGCGATTTTTTCTTTTACCAGAAATGGATCCGTCCATACATGAGGGTCATAAAAACCGTGGAAGTGGTCACAACAATCCTCTTCGTGTTCGTGTTCGTGCTCGTGATGCTCCTCGTCATGCGCAGTCGTACACGGCGGTAAGTGCGGCAAAACAAACCCCTCCAGAAAATCCATAACCTCTACAAGAATAACTTCTTTTTCTGCCATGGAGGCCAGCTTTAAGATCCAATCATCCAGTCCCCCACCTACATAGACAATCAGGTCAGCCCGGGCTACAATCCTGGCCTGTTCCACCGTAGGCTCATAAGTATGGGGGCTCGCCCCTGCGGAGAGCAGAGTAGTCACTTCCACAAGTTCACCGCCGATATTTTGCAAAATGTCGGCCAGGGGGAAGATGCTGGTAACAATATTTATCCTGCTGCCTGCAAGATTCGTTTTAAGAGGCCCGGCCTCTTTGTACAGAGAACATCCTTGTAGCGGAAAAGATAGCATTATAAACATAAATAACAGGCAAAAAGCTCTCCGCGACATAAAACCCTCCTCATTATGAATTATCTTATATTATCTCCTAGATGGTGAATACCTTACGCTCATGAAATTCACTCTGTTTACCTTTATTCCAGTTCTGCACCGGACGGTAAAAGCCAACCACCCTGCTCCAGACTTCCGTCTCCTTACCACAGTAAGTGCATTCATATTGTTCTCCCGTAAGATAGCCATGATCCAGGCAAACGCTAAAAGTAGGCGTAATCGTTACGTAAGGAACACGGTAGCGGCCCATGATTCTTTGCAATAATTTCTTACAGGCAGCGATATCTTCAATTCTTTCTCCCAGAAAAATATGAAACACAGTTCCCCCCGTATACCGGATCTGCAACTCCTCCTGCAGGTCCAGAGCAGAAAAAACATCATCGGTAAAGTCTGCCGGCAGCTGCGTGGAGTTGGTATAATAGGGAGAATCCTGCCCGGAAGTAATAATATCCGGGTAAAGTTCTTTGTCAATTTTTGCCAGCCTGTAAGCCGTTCCCTCGGCAGGGGTTGCTTCCAGGTTAAAAAGCTGCTCCGACTCTTTCTGGAACTCCAGGAGCAAATTCCTCATAAAATCAAGAACTTTTAAGGCAAATGCCCTGCCTTCTTCGGAACAGATATCTTTTCCCAGGAAATTCAGCAGCCCCTCGTTCATTCCAACCAGGCCAATAGTATTAAAGTGATTATACCAGTAGCCGCCAAAACGCTCTTTTACAGAGCGCAGGTAATGACGGGAATAAGGATAAAGCCCCAGTTCGGTCATTTTTTCCAAAACGTTTCTTTTAATCAGCAAACTATTCCTGGCCAGTTCCATTAATTTTTCCAGCCGTGCAAAGAATTCATCCTCATCCCTGGAAAGGTAGCCCAGGCGGGGAATATTTATCGTAACAACACCGATGGAGCCGGTAAGGGGGTTGGCACCAAAAAGGCCCCCACCCCTGCGCCTGAGTTCACGGTTATCCAGGCGCAAGCGGCAACACATGCTGCGGACATCTTCAGGAGAAAGATCGGCATTGATAAAGTTAGCAAAATACGGGATTCCGTACCTGCCCGTCATCTCCATTATTTTTTGCACCATGAGACTATCCCATTCAAACTGTGGCGTTATATTATAGGTAGGAATGGGAAAAGTAAAAATTCTCCCCCTGGCATCGCCCTCCATCATAACCTCAGAAAAGGCCAGGTTAAGCATATCCATTTCTTCCTGGAATTCACCGTATGTTTCCTTTTTAATTTCCCCTCCGATCATCACCGGCTGGTCCTTTAAAACGGGGGAAACGGTAACATCCATGGTAATATTGACAAAGGGGGTCTGGAAGCCCACACGGGTAGGAACATTAAGATTGAAGATAAATTCCTGCATGGCCTGTTTAACTTCTTTGTAATTCATTCCATCATAGCGGATAAACGGAGCCAGGTAGGTGTCAAAATTGGCCAGCGCCTGGGCACCTGCGGCTTCACCCTGCATGGTGTAGAAAAAGTTTACGGTCTGCCCCAGGGCCGTCCTGAAGTGCCTCGGGGGAGCGCTCTCCACCTTCTGGGAAACCCCGGTAAAGCCGTTTTCAAGCAAATCTGCCAGATCCCAGCCGCAGCAGTAAGGCGCCAGAAGACTTAAATCGTGAATATGAAAATCTCCCTGACGGTGTGCTTCCCGGATTTCTTCGGGGTAAACCCTTTCCAGCCAGTACTTGGAGGTAACTGCAGAAATGATATGATTATTTAACCCCTGCAGGGAGTAATTCATATTGCTGTTTTCATTTATGCGCCAATCTTCTCCCCCCAGGTACTCCTGGAACATTTTTTCCGTATTAAGAAGTAAGTGCTGGAAATTTCTTAATTCTTGATGCTGCTTGCGATAGAGAATATAAGCCTTGGCTGTCCTGGCGTGACCGTTTTCAATCAGGACCTTTTCCACAATGTCCTGGACCTCTTCCACGCTGGGCAAGCTATCCCTGAAATTCTCATTGATAATGTTTACAACTTCCTGGGAAAGTTTTCCCGCAGCCCGCCTGTCTGCGCCCCCTACAGCTTTCGCTGCTTTAAAAATGGCATTAATGATTCTTTCCTGGTCGAAAGTTACTACCCTGCCATCTCTCTTAATAATTTTCTCCGGCAATAAATCCTCAACTCCTTAATTCAACCAAATCCAACCCGTTACACAGTGGGGTTTCTATTTTACAGTTTTTTCCTTAGGCAAGCATTTGATTAAAGGTAATTCTCGACCAACAATAGAAAATCCTTCCCCCCAAACATTAAATTTCTCCTCCCACCATGTTAAAAAATAGCTGCCGCCATATTAATAAAACGTAGGATTTCCTGCCCAATACGTCGAATAAATATTCAAGGGAAAAATGTACAAGGGAAAAATGTAACAAAATAATATAAGGATGTGAGAAGATGTTTAAAAAAGTACTCGTAGCTCTAGATTTTTCCGGTCCGGCCATGGAACTGTTCGGTTCTGTTTCGGATTTAAAAAAACTGGGTTTAGAAGAACTATTGCTGGTACATACAGTAAGAGTAGAACTGAGAGTACAGGACGGTATCAGCCCCCTCCAGTTAAAATTTTTGGAAAAGATTAAGGAAAAGAAAGAAGAACTGGAGAAAGAAGGTTTTCATGTCGAAATCGAAGTTCCCGTAGGGGCCCCCGTCGAAGAAATAAAGCGCCTGGCGGAGCAAAGAGAGATGGATCTGATTCTTATTGGTTCTGTCGGGGAAAGCAGCAGGGTAAGGGAACTATTCCTGGGAAGCACGGTTGCCGATTTAATTCGTATCTCTCCCGTTCCCGTGCTGGTCGAAAAGTATGTCTCCGTGGGGGATAAAGCGCGCCGAATTCCTATCTTTAGAGAAAAGCTGGCTACTGTACTTTTACCTACAGACTTCTCCAACAGTGCCGAACATGCTTATGATCATATCTTAAACATTGCCGATAAACTGCAAAAAGTAATTCTTCTTCATGTTATCGATAAAGGCGACACTGAAGAAAAAGTAAAAGAAGCGGAAACCGAGGCGGAGGCCAGGCTTAAGGAATGGGAAAACAAGTTTGCACAAAAAGGAATAGAAACCAGGTCCCTGGTGATAAAAGGCCCTCCGGCACAGCAGATCATCTTCACAGCGGAAGCAGAAGGAGCAACGCTGATTGCCATGTCCAGGAGGGGAAGAGGACGCCTTTCCGGTCTCCTCATCGGCAGTACCGCTGACCAGGTCATCAGGAGAGGAAGCCGCCCGGTACTGCTCTTTGGAAAAAAAGATTAATATTAAAAGGGAAGCATTGTTTTAACCTTCCAGGAGTACCCGTCGCTTTGTAAAATAACAGCACCATGAAGATCTGTCCGGTAAATCTCCACACCCCTGTCACCCAGGGCCGCGAGCGTTGCGGGATGGGGGTGCCCAAAAGGGTTGGCTCCTACGGTGATCACGGCCGCACGGGGAGCAATGCTGTCCAGAAACTGGGGCAAATTGGAGAGATACCCGCCGTGATGGGGTACTTTTAAGATCTGGACGGGCCCTAACTTGTTTCCCTCCAGCAGGCACTCCACCGCTCTTGTTTCAATATCGCCGGTAAAAAGGAAGCTTACTTCTTTAAAACGCAGGTGTAAAACCAGGGAATTATTGTTAGAATCGCTGTTGGTGCCGCTGAATAATTCCGAAGGCGGGCTTAATACCCTCATTTCCAACGAAGGACCTGCCTTAAACATGTCCCCTTCCCGGAGAATTTCCCGGGAAATATCCTTTCTCCGGGCCAGTTCCAGCAGTTCAGCGTAAGATTGCGTTTCGGGAAATTCTGCAGTTGTCAGCAGCTGCTTTACCGGGATTTTCTCCAGGACAGCAAACAACCCGCCGTAATGATCCTCATGAGGGTGGCTGATTATAACCATATCCAGCTTTTTGACGCGGCGGTACTCCAGGAAAGGCACCACAACGAGGCGTCCCGTTTCATCAATATTTCCCATGTACGCAGGCTTTCCGCCGCCGTCCAGTAGAATATTTTGCCCCTGGGGGGTACGGATAAAGATAGCATCACCCTGCCCCACGTCCAGGAAAACAATTTCCAGCGCAGAAGAGCCGGTGCCGGGCAATCCCCACCATGTTACCAAAAGAGCCGGGAGCAGGAAAGCGACCAGGAAATAAAAAGGCTTAACCCGCAAATGGAGGCGGTAATAAGCAGAAAGCAAAACCCTCCACCCGCCGGCCAGCACCGCAAGAAAAAGATAATATAACAGTAATTCCGTAAAACGCGGTGGGTACACCTCACGGTACGAAAAGGGCAGAGCGCTGAACATCCTGGCCGTAAAGAGAATGTAAGACAAAAGGGGATAATTGGCCAGGTTTAACAGTGAGCCGGCCAGGGGCCATACCAGGCCCAGCAGCGCAGAAACAAGCCCCAGGCCCAGCACCAGGGCCATAACAGGTAAAATGAGTATATTGGCCAGGAGAGCTGCCAGGGAAACCTGCCTGAAATAATAAGCAGTAAGGGGAATAACACCAAGCTGGGCTGCCATGGTAACGGCTAGAAGCGAAGAAATAATCTTTTGCTGAGAAGGAGTAAAAAAAAGAGCAAACCTGGCCAGAAATGCGGCGATCTTTTCCTGCAGCAGCGGGGTTAAAAAAAGTATAGCCGCTGTAGCCGCATAAGAAAGCTGAAAACTGACGGAAAATAGCAGCAGGGGATGATAAACGAGGGTAAACAAGGCCGCAGCTGCCAGGGCCGTGGGAAAATCCCCGGGCCGATCCCAGTATTGGGCCCCCATTACCAGGAGAACCATTATCAAAGCCCGCATGGCAGCAGGCTTTAAACCGCAGAGATAAACATAGGCAAAAAGAAACAAAGATACGAAAAGGTAGGCGTACCATCCCCGCAGGCCTGTTCTCCTCGCCATCATAAAAATAGCTCCGGCCAGCAGCCCGACATGCAGGCCGGAGACGGCCAGCAAATGGGAAATGCCGCTCCGGGTGAACAATTGTTCCGTCTCCTGATCCAGGGCACTTCTTTCACCAAAAAGCATCCCCACCAGCATATTTCCCTCCCTTTCAGGAAGAAAGGCTTTCAAAACACCTGCCATCCTGTTCCTGACTTTAAAGGCTGCCAGCTGCAGGCGGGAAAGCTCACCGGAGATGCCCAGAAAAGTCAGTTTTGAAGCCGGACCGTAAAAAACCGCCGCTATTCCCCTCGTTTCCAGAAAAGCCCGGTAATCAAATCCCCCCGGATTGCGCCGCCCTTTAGGCTCGTATAATTTCCCCTGTAAAGAAACTTTCTGCCCGTAAGACAAATCCACAGGCATCTCCGCTTTTTCTTTCCAGGTAAGAGTTACCCGGACCCTGCCGCTTACGGAATGCTCCTCTCCCTTAAGCAGTACTTTTTGAGAACGAAGCATAAAAACAAGATCATCCCCGCTCCACAGGGGCTCGTCCTCCACCATCCCTAGGAGTGTACAGCTCTCCCCGCTGTAGTCCCGGATGCTGCCCCGGGCCTGATGCAGAGAATAATTATACGCCAGCCACCCGGCAACCAGGAAAACCAGTAAAAGAGGAATAAAAACCCGCATCCTGTCCTGCCCCGAAAATATATTCCAGCAGGCAGAGAGGACGGCGGCAACTGCCAGGAATACGACTAGATAAGGCGAAAAATAACGTCCCAGGATAATTCCTGCGACGTACGCCAGGGTAAAAGAAACCAAGGGACGGTTCATCATGGAAAAACTCCTTTGGACAGCCGTAATTGTAATAATCGCAAATCACAATAATGGTAATTTCTTTCTTTTTTCGTTTTTCCTCCGGGCATTCAGCTTGCTGCCTGTTTGGCAGAAGCTGCTGCGGTTAGTTCCTTTATGAAATTTGCTTAATATTTACCATCTTCTTCAAGTATTAACAAAAATTTTTCCACCAGGTCCGGATCAAACTGTGTACCGGAGCTCTCTTGAATTTCTTTAACAGCTTCTTCTTTACTTTTGGCCGTTCTGTAGGGACGATGGCTTGTAATGGCATCAAAAGCATCAGCAAGAGATAAAATACGACATTCTATAGGGATTCCCTTTCCTTTAAGACCAAGAGGATAGCCGCTGCCGTCCCATTTCTCATGGTGTCGTAAAATCAGCTCGGCTACCGTTGACAAATCCGGAGAAGAGGAAGCGATGCGATAACCTATTTCGGAATGCTGCCTCATAATTTCCATCTCTTCGACAGTGAGCGGCCCGGTTTTAAATAAAATGCTGTCCGGTATCCCTACTTTACCCAGATCGTGGACCCTTGCCAAAAGAGAAAGGTCGGTAAGCTGCCTTGAAGAAAGGGAGAGTTTTTTGCCAAGCTTTTGACACAGCTCATGTACACGCTGGACATGTCCTTCTGCAATATAATCCTTTTCCGAAAGTGCCGCCAGGAGGGTATTTACAAGCTGGCTTCTGGTGCTGGCACTGCGGTAAAGTTTATCGCGGTACATCATCTCATCCGCTTTTTTTAAAACATCGTGTAAAGATTGCTGTGAAGCTGCAGCAGTGGCAATTCCTATGGAAATGCTTAAGGGAAGCGCCGGATGTTTTCTGTTATAATGTTCTGATAACAGGCGGATACGTTTAACTACAGCCTCTCCACTCTTTTCGTTACAGCGGGATAAAATTGCCGCAAATTCATCTCCGCCCACCCGGGCTAAAATATCAGAACGGCGAAGACTTTTTTTAAGCACATGCTTGCATTTTTTTAAAAGTTCATCACCCCGTTTATGACCCATAGTATCGTTAATAAGCTTTAAGCCGTCCAAATCTGCAGAGATAATCGTAATGGGATACTCCCGGCTGTCACTTAAACGATGCAGCTCTTCCTCAAAAAAGGCTCGATTATAAAGGCCCGTTAACTGGTCATGCAGACTTAAATATTTTAACTTTTCTTCAAATTCCTTTCTTTCGGTAATGTCCATAAAATTGCCCAGGGTTGCCCTTTTTCCCTTGTACCAGAGAGAAGTAACCGATTCCGTAACCCACTTTATTTTCCCTTCTTTGCTTACAATCCTGAATTCATAAGGAGAAGAAAGTTCACCTTTTAACATCTTCACGGCTTTTTCTCTGACCATGTTCTTGTCTTCAGGCACAACAAGGGTTAAAGGGTTAACGCCGATTAATTCTTCCTGACTGTAACCGGAATATTTCGCAAACTGGGAGTTTACAGATTGAAATTTTCCGTCTATAACAATATACATGCCAATCGGTGAAAAAATAAAAAGGTTTCTTAAAAATTCCTCCTCCCGTTTACGGTCGCTGATATCACGGACTGTGGCCAGAATAACATCTTTATTAACTAAAGTTAGCCTGGTAAAAAAGACTTCCACATCAAAAAGCGAGCCATTCCCGGGGCGCCTGGCTTTCCATTCGAAAAACTGGCTTTCACCGGAAATAGCCCTTTTCCACAGGTAAGGCAGCTGCTCCAACGGGTTGTCAGGGCTGGAATAATCTTTTTCAAAAGACAACCGGATGGCTTCTTCTTTATCATCCACGCCATACATCTGCAGCATTTTCTCGTTCACATCAATAATTGCACCATCGGGTTCGTGTATAAAAACAGCATCGTAAACGTTATTAAAAATTACTCTGAGGACATTTTCCGAAGCTTTTAAGGCCCTTTCTGCCCTTATGCGCTCTGTGGTGTCTTCGTACGTGATAAAATGTTTCCCGTTTTTCATTAAAATAAATCGGAACATTATCTCTTTTACAAGGCCATCTTTACAGGTTACATTAAATACCCTTGGCAAACCGTTGTTTTCTCCAAAAGCCTTGATATCTTCCAGCCACGCAGCCAGTACTTTACGGCGATAATCCGGATCAGGGTAAGCAAGTTCAAACCATTTTTCCCCTGTTGAAACATCTTCCAGCGTGTAGCCGAAAACCTTCGTAAATTGAGGGTTTATATACTCATAACTTCCCCGGGTGTCTAATATGGCCAGGGGAAAAGGAGATAATTCCACCATATAGCGAAACCGCTCCTCACTTTCGTTAAGGGCTTCTTCAGCCCTCTGGCGAGCGGTGATATCCATAGTAATTTTGACTACACCCTCAATACTGCTTTTTTGATTTTTGATCGGATAACCTCGAATAAACCAAACCCTCCCATCGGGGAAAGTCATGGTTCCCTCCTGGGGACAGCCGGTTTTTAAAGCCTTTACCACGGGACAGTTATGGCAGGGTTTATTCCTCTGGTGCCATACCTCATAACATACGCGCCCTGCTAATTCTGCCGGAGTCAGGCCCACCGATTCCGCTGCTGCCTTATTAGCCCATAAAATCCGGTTTTCTGTGTCCTGGAAAACCAGGAGCTCCGACATACTGTCAAGGATAGCCGCTTTCTCCCGTTCAGAATCCCGTAATTTTTCTTCAATTTGCCGGCGCACGAGAATACTTTCGATACGATGTCCAAAGATCGTGTATAGACGCTTATCCCGATCGGAAAGAGTATGCACCTGTTCAAAGTAAACAAATCCTAAATTTCCATTTTCCAGTAAGTATATGAAGCTATTATCCTTTCGTTTCTCTATTTGCACCCAAAGCTCTTGTTCTTTTTGAAAACCCCAGTACCCTATACATTTTTGCTTTTCCCCCTGGCGTATAACAAGAGCTAAGCGGCGAACCCCGAACAGCCTTGTGGACTTTTCTACTACTTCCTGCCCCAGTTCCTCGTCTCGTTCGGGAAAAGATAAAAAAACAATATCGTATAAAGTTAAAAGTTCAGAAACATCAAAGGACACCCACTATCACCCCGCAGTTACTAGTATCGTTTTGTTGTAAAAAAGTGGTGTTCCGGAGATGCTGGCAACTTCACCAAATGAAAGCATACCAATCATGGGAACGCCCGCACCGGCGTTCCTGGCCACTGCTGCTATTTCCCGATCAAAATCCTTACCCATTAATAAATAGCGGGAGACACAATCAAACAACAAAACAAGCTTTGGAGATGTACAGGTTTTAAATGCTTCCCTGGAAACATTTTCTGCGGCAGAAAGCAAACTGTCCACATCGCCCTTCATTATTGTTGCTACTGTATTTTGTGGAACTTCGGTAACGAAAATAATGCTGTGATCATCTATAACTTTAAGGGGATCACGAATAAGAAAATCGGCACCTATACTGGGTATTCCCAGGGGGTGCCTCATGCTGTAATAGTAAAACTCATTTTTATCAATGCTGCCGAGGCAGGACGCATATCTATCAAATGCCGGAAGACCGTCAAGTTCATAGACCCTTTTTCCTTTGGCCCTGGTAACCATTAAAGGTTGCCCTACCGGTTCCCAGCCATGCCCTATGCTGACATGAAAGTCTATTCCCTTTACCACTGCTACGGCCAGGGCATCACTGCTGACGCCATGCTCAGTAAATTGAAAGCTTTTACTAAACCTCAAATTATCTCCTGTGCCCCCACCAATATAGTTGTAGTCAGGGCCTAAAGCATTATACAACCCCCGTAGGAGAACAGAGATATTGGCAGCCAAACCATCTGGAAATACAAACACCGTTCCGCAATCCAAGCCGCTCTCCAGCAGCTTTCGCCCTGCTTCCTCACCACTTTCATATGAACAGCACGTAATATTTTCCCGCAGGCACGTTGCCGCTTCGATTTCTGAACCTCCAATTGTACAAACCCCGACACCTTTGGTGAATACGTTACTACCTACAATAATTCCCGAGGCACAGGCTCCCACAAGTTTGGAATTACCAATAATCCTTTTTATGGCATGAAAAACATCTTTTTGTTCATAATTATCAGTACAAAAGAGAAACGTAATTACAGGGTCACCGGAATGTTGAATGGCCTGTTCTGCCGCCAGGCGCCCTGCAAGTGCCGAATCTTTTTCCTGGCTGTAACCTATGCCAACTAAAATCAAAAACACCTCCTGATGATATAAGCGCTTAGATCTGGAATATATAATTAATAAGGCTCTTTTCAAACCTTAATAATAAAAGATGATCCATTTTTTGATTAATATTGCTACATTCTCTGCAAATTGACTGTTTCCTGCAAATTGTATTATATTGTGCAAATTTTTCTTTTATACTGCAGAAATTATCATATTATATTTTTTCGAAAAAATACGCCCAGGATAATTCCTGAGGCGTTATTTTATAAATCTCTTATCTAACTTTTTCCTTTTTACAGGGATAGTTTTCTGCATCCCCGTGGCACTCCTTGTTCTTTTCCGGACTAGGAAGAACCGGGGGCCGTCGCGGATGTTAATGGCCAGGACTGGAGCAATTTCTTAAAAAGGTCACTTTCGTACTGCTCTATGTTTCCGTTATCACAATACTCAGCCAGCCGTTTATCAAGAGGAATTTTGCCCAGCAGGGGTATTCCGGTAATTTCCGCTACTTCTTCACCCTTGCTGGGGCCAAAAATCTCCATTTTTTCCCGGCAGTGGGGGCAAACTAACTCGCTCATATTTTCCACCAGGCCAAGGACGGGAATATTTAACCTTTCAGCCATTTTAAGAGCCTTTTTAACGACCATTACGGCCAGGTCCTGCGGCGAGCTGACGACTACCAATCCGTCCAGGGGAATTAACTGCATAACGGTGAGAGGAGCATCTGCCGTCCCCGGAGGGAGATCGATAAAAAGAAAATCCAGCTCTCCCCAGTCTACATCTTTCCAGAATTTCTTAACCATTCCGCCAATTAGCGGCCCTCTCCAGATTACCGGGTCATCTTCGCTGGGAAGCAGCAAATTTAAAGACATGATTTTTACACCCAGCAAGCTTTCCACGGGAGAAAACCCCCTGCCCTCCCGGGTTGTCTCCAAGCCAAACATTTTGGGAATACTGGGACCGGTAATGTCGGCATCCAGAATTCCTGTCTTAAAGCCCTCTCGACGGGCTCCTGCCGCCAAAAGAGCGGTAACCGAAGATTTGCCGACTCCTCCCTTCCCACTCGCTACGGCAATAACATGCTTAATTTCAGGACGGGAAATTTTTTCTGGGGCTGGTTTTTTGTTTGTTGCGGGCACGTCTGAATTCATTGGTATCTAGTTTCCCCTTTCGCAGCTGTTAGAACTTCCGGCCATGACATATTCCGGCACTATCCTTTTTTCAGCCGCTGCTTGGCCTGAAAAACCAGGCTTTGAATAAATTCTTCACGGTTGGCGTTTTCCTTACCATCATAGTAGATGGTAACCATGGGAAAACCAAGTTCCTCCCGCATTGCACCCATCTGCGATTCTACCAGGGAACCGGGCATACAGGTAAAGGGAGCTACAAAAACAGCACCGTTAACATTAGTATGCCGGGCCAGGGCACAAACCCTCCCTATAGTCATGGGAGGCTCCCCGCCGTAATGCTCGGAAACATATTTTCTGGAAAAATGCTTTATTTCCTCGGGAGACGGCTCTTCCATACCGTTAAGCAGTCCCCGTGCCGCCCGGGACAATAGTTTTTCATCCCTGTGCGCCAGGCGGAGAGCAAGACTATATCCCAGTTTTTGGCTGTATCCCTGCCAGTTTTTGTTTAATTCAAAGGCAGCAGAGGCCTCCTGGTAATTTATATATGTCGTGTAGGAAAATAGCTCTGAAGCCGGGGCCAGTGAAACCTCCCCTCCCTCCTGTTCAATCGTCCTGATAATCTCCTGGTTGCACCGGTCATCAAGGCGCACATAAAATTCTCCGCCTAAGAGGATCAGGGGTCTTTTTTCCTGGGAACGGGGCACCCGCGAAAATTCCCGGCAGGCTTCCTTTAACAGGTTTTCCAGGGGGAGCAGATGTTTTCCCGAAATAAGCTGCAGGAGAGAAAAACGGCAGCTTTGCAAAATGTTAATTAATTTCCCCGAATACTCTTCAAAGACAGCATCGCTGGTTCCTGCTTCCAATTCATAAGGCCTGGTGGCATAGAGCATTTTATAAAGGATATCCATGGCTACCATTCCATCATAAAGTCCGGCAATAAAATTAAAACCAAACCTTTTTACCGCATCGGCATATTTAACGGAACAAACCCTGCATTCGCCAAAGCCTGCCCTGTTGATGATCAAAGATTGGGTGGGAGCATAAAGGCCATAACGGCACGGACCGCAGGCCCAGCCCTGGAAAAAAACAGTCTTCTTCATTTCCGTCATTTGGCCGTTGGAAAAGAGGTACTCTAAAAAGTCCTGCACGTTCTGGATAAGCGGCAGGCATTCGTCCCCATTTACAAAGCGCCGGGCCAGTACCAGGTCTTTGTCTTTGCTGCGCGGCAGCATTTCCGCATCCACGCCGTAATTTCTAAACAGGGCCGCAAAAACCCTGCCGTGATGAGTTGGCTCAGGAATCAGGATTCTTTCCCATTCCGCAACCGTTAAATTTTTGGTGCGGGCAGAATAAAAAACAGGCGGGGAAAAGCTCTTTTTGGAACGGCAGGTATTCTTAAAGGCCTCCAGCCTGGTAATCATTCCTGCCGGTGCCGTATGTTCATCCAGGGTAAGCCTGAGGTAGCTGGTCAAATCTCCCAGGTAATGACGTAACATGGCGTTGGGGCCGCATTTAAAAGGATCCTGGAAAACAATATACAGGAGAGGAAGCCCCGTTTTCTCGGATCTCTCGTTTAAGAAATTGACAAAAAAGACCGTGGAAAGCATCTTTTGCAGCTGGATGGGATAAATATTATCCATGTGCATAAAGAGCTCATTAAGGCACTTTTGAAATTCTTCCCGGTCATTATCTAAGGCACGATCACTGATTTTTCCCTCAAACCAGCCCCGCAGGTATTCGAGTATAAAATCCTGTGGTACAGCCATCAGGCCTCTCTGCCGTGCAAAATGAAAGGAGCCTTTGGAGACAAAATCATCGTATACTGTATACGACCTGCCCAGGAAAACGGCAGTTACCAGATTTCTGCAGCTTTTAAGCTCTTCCATCACCTTCCGGCTTTCTCCGG
This sequence comes from Dethiobacter sp., assembly GCA_003605065.1. Classification (GTDB taxonomy): domain Bacteria; phylum Bacillota; class Dethiobacteria; order DTU022; family UBA8154; genus UBA9862. Next base: position 13,975 of record QZJM01000012.1, read on the forward strand.
CCATGGCGCTCCGAAATCCTTCCTGGGCCTGGTACCCCGCTTCTACAGCCTTCTGCAGCTTTTCCCTCCTGTAACCGGACCCGAGAATTTTTCTTGCAACCGCTTCCAACTGGGATTTTATTTTTTCCCGGCCGCCTTTATAATTCAGCTGGGCATAAAGCAGTTTTTCCTCTTCAATGTTGAGAGAGTTAACTACAGTCCCTTTTAAGGTCTGCACCAGGGGGCAGGTAAAACCCCGGGGCCAGTCACGCGCCCAGGGAAGAGGCTCCATGTCCACAACATCCGGAACAAAGATAAAATCCGGCTCCATTTCCAGGAGTTCCTGGTAATGCCCTACAAGGACCTCCATGGGATAACACATCTCCGATTCAAGTTTCCTTTTTCCTTTTTCCAGGGTATGCTCGGAAGTTTTAGAGGAGAGAACCAGTTGTACTCCCAGTTCTCTGAAAAAAGCCGCCCAAAAGGGATAAAGTTCAAAAAACATCCCGCTCCGGGAAAGGCCCACACGGGGTCCCCCGCTCGAAGGCTCCCCGGCATAACTGAAAAAGAGCTCATTCCTGCGGGCAATATAATCAGGCAGGTCATAATCCTTTAGCTTTTTATCTACTCCGGAATAACGGCCGCAGCGATCTCCGTACAGGAAATTGCTCCCGTCGGTAAATTTTATGACATCCAACGTGCAGTTTTGTTCGTGCTCGCAGTCGGCCTGGCATTTACGCTTGCTTACCGTAAAGTCATGTAAATTTTGCAGGCTGCGGAAAGAAAAATCCCTTTTTTGCCCCGACTCATAAAACATTTTGGCAATAAAGGCACTTCCAAAAGCCCCGGAAAGCTCCGGATAAGGAGGAACGGTAATCTCCCTGTCACACTCAGCAGCAAAGGCACTGGCCAAGGCATGATTCTTCGCCGTTGCCCCTGTAAAGATAATTTTCCCCTCCAGGGGCCTGTTTTCCACTGTTTTGCTGATATAATTCCGGGCGGAAGAATAAGCCAGGCTGGCCAACTGGGAGGGCAGGGGCAGCCCCCGGGAAGCAGCGGAAACCAGTGCCGTCTGGGAAAGAAGAGTGCAGGTATCACCCAGGTCAATAGCATATGCGGCTTCAAAAGACCTCCTGGAAAACTCTTCCTTGATCTGCACACCCAAAAGCCCGGCTAAATTTTCCAGAAAAGTCCCTGTACCGGCGGCACAGACGGGATTCATATTATAATCGTACAGGATGCCGTTTTTTAACTGCAGAAATTTGGAGTCCTCTCCACCAATTTCAATAATAGAAAGGATACCTTCTTCGCCACAGAGATACTTTACACCCTCGGCCTGGCAGGTTATTTCATCTACAGCGTACTCCGCGTTTAAAATTTTTTGAGAAAGAAAACGCCCGGAACCTGTAGTACAGGCGACAATAGGGACCCCCTGCAGCAGATCACCATATTGCTGATCTACTTCCTTCATCAGTTCCAAAACCTGCAGGGCAGGCCGGCCCGCCGTAGGAAGATAAATACCCCCGATAAACTTTCCCCGGGCATCCAAAAGGGCACACTTGGTTGAAACAGAACCGCAGTCAACTCCCAGGTAAACAGCAGAGAGGTCATAGTCTTTTTGTAAGGGAGGAAAATCCAGGTACTTTACCCTTCCCGGGTCCAGAGGAGGCAAAGGGTTTTCAGGCACATAACGCTCTTTTAAAAGGCGGTCCAGGTTCAAGGCCCTGGTGTCTATCCGGTCCCGCCCCTGCGCCGCTCCCAGGGCATTTATATATTCGTGATCAGGGGGGATAACTACTTCTACGGAGTGCTCCCGGCAATACTCCCCTATATATTTCAGGACAGCTTTATTGTTGGCAACGCCTCCCACGGCGATCAAAGCTGCCCGGTTCTCAATCCTGTTCTGGGCCACACTTGTGATGACCATATCCGCCAGGGCCCTGGCCATGCCGGCAGAGACAGAATTCTGTGTGGCGCCCTCGTTTATAGCATGGGTCATGTCCGATTTGGCAAATACTGCGCAGCGTCCCGAAATTTTAACTGCTGTCTCCGCTTCCAGGGCAATCTCAGCCAGTTCCTGGTCGTTATAACCCATCCTGGTAGCCTGCTGGTACCAGAAAGATCCGCTGCCTGCAGCGCACTGGCCATTGCGGTTGAAAAAGACCACTGTTCCCCCCGGCCCAATCTCCAGGTAATACATATTTTCATGCCCCAGGGAAAGAACGGCATAATTTTCTAATTCCTCGAAATTAAGGCCGGCCTGAAGCGCCTCTATCTCCAGAAGAGGTTTTACACCTACCTCCCTGGCGATCAGATAAGCATTGGCACCTGTCAGTCCGCCATAGACTGTATCTTCATCCCTGCCTTCCAAAAGGTAAAATAGGCATTTCTGGGCGGCTTCAACGGGGCTGCCTGCTGTCGGCACCGTAACTCTTTTAACCTGTTCTCCGTCCAGCAGGATCCCTTTTACAGCAAAAGTGCCCAGATCCAAACCCAGCCTGGGCAGCCTGTTGTCTTCGCTGCTGCTCACGACGATATCACCTCGTTATACCTTTCAGTTAATCATTTCCTTTATACCCTCTATTAGACACAAGTGTCAAGTAAAATTATAGATTGAATAGAAAAACCTGCATGTTTTTAAGGCCATGAAAATAAAAAAACCAGGGGCATTTAGCCCCTGGTGTCCTTAATCTTCATTTTTTGCCATAGAAGAACAGCAATCCCGGCGATTATAAATAGTAAGGCGGCTAACTGTGCCGGGGATAAAACCCAGAAAACAGCTCCGCTTACACGGAAAAACTCCACGATGAAACGGTAAATGCCGTAAAAAATAAGGAACCAGATAAAAATAAAACCGGGGAAGAAGCTGAATTTCCGCAGGTAGCGTAGAAGAAAAAACATGGCCAGAGCTGAAGCGGAAGCATACAACTGGGTGGGATGCCTGGGAAAAGCGTCTATGGCCGGGTAAATCACGCCCCAGGGTACGGTAGTTATATGCCCGTAACAGCAGCCGTTTAAAAAACATCCTATCCGGGTAATGGCATAACCCAGGGCAATAAAAGGTGTCATAAAATCCAAAAGTTTTAAAAAGGATATTTTTCGATAACGGCTGTAAAATAACCCTCCCAGCAAAGCGGCGATAAAGCCGCCATAAAAAGTCAGCCCTCCCTCTCTAAAAGCAAATATCTTCCACCAGGGCTCACCGCGAAATAATAAATTCCAGTTCAAAAAAACAAAAGTTAAACGGGAACCCAGCAGGGCCAGGATTATGATCATGATAAAAACCTCGTAGAGGTGGTCAGGGTCGATACCTTCAGAACCGGCTTCTTTCAGTGCCCAGATTATGGCCACGGCAAAAGCGATAAAAAGCATTGCCCCGTAGGAGTAAAGTTCAAAATTGCCTATTACAAATAAAATAGGTCGCATCAAATTCTCCTTTCTGCTAAAGAATTGAGGGAACAGCCTGCTGGGCCAGGTAGTCGCAGCGGTTATTGCGCTGGTCGCTGCTGTGACCTTTTACTTTATACCACTGGATGTTATGCTGCCCGCTGAGTTTCAACAGTTCCTTCCATAAATCCTGGTTTTCAACAGGTTCCTTATTTGTGGTTTTCCAGCCGTTCTTCTGCCATTTATCCAGCCATCCCTGCTTAAAAGCATTGATCAGGTAAGCGCTGTCGGAATATAGTTTAACTCTGCAGGGCTCTTTTAAACACCTCAAAGCTTCTACTGCTGCCCGGAGCTCCATTTTCTGGTTGGTGGTATGCTTTTCTCCCCCGGATATTTCCTTTTCCCTGTCATTATATATTAGCAGGGCTGCCCAGCCTCCAGGGCCGGGATTGCCCTTGCAGGCCCCATCTGTGTAGATAATCACTTCCTTCATTTTTTTAAACAACTTCAGTCCCCCTTTTGCCTGGCGGAGGCAAGCGCCTGTTTTACAACCCCGGCAATTTCTCTTGCCGCAGAAGCAATTTCCGGAGCGGCAACCACACAGGATATAACGGCCACACCCGCTGCTCCCGCCTCGATAACCTGCCGGGCATTGGCTGCATTTATCCCGCCGATCCCCACGACAGGTATGCTCACACCATGGCAAATGCTGAAAAGAGTTTTCAGGCCGATGGGCTCACCCGCATCAGCTTTGGTCCCCGTCATAAAAACTGCTCCCACCCCCAGGTAAGAAGCTCCCAGGGATTGGGCTTTACGCGCCTCCTGCAAATCGCCTGCCGATACTCCCAGGATCATTTCCGGGGGTATAAGACGCCGCGCCGCCGGAAGCGGCAGGTCATCCTGGCCCAGGTGCACACCATCGGCTCCCACAGCAAGGGCTATGTCCAGGCGATCATTCACTATAAAGAAAACTCCTTTTTCCCTGGTAAGTCCCCTTAACTCTTCAGCGATGACAAAAAGTTCCCTTGTGGTGGCATCCTTCTCCCGCAGCTGAATACAGGTAGCACCGCCCGCAATAGCTTTCTCCGCTACCTCCAGGTGATTCCGCCCCCGGGAAAGAAGGCGATCCGTAATGACATAGAGGCTCAAGTCGGGCATACTTTGCACTTCAACATCATCCTTATCCTTTTCTTACATTAATTCTATTCTGGCTCTCCTGGCAAATTCCTGCGGCGTCAGGTGAAAAAGTGCATCCAGAAGCCTTATTTTATACTCTGCCGGGCCGGGAAGTTTTCTTTCCTCCCCTGTTTCAGCCGCTATTTCACCGGCAACGCCCATGGCAGCCAGGGCAGAAGAAGCGGCCAGGAAATAATCTTTTTCCACGGCAGCAAAAGCAGCCACCAGGGAAGCGGCCATGCAGCCGCTTCCCACTACCAGGGGCATAAGGGTGTGCCCGTTAAAAATCCTGGCAGCTCTCTTCCCGTCGGTTACAACATCTACGGGCCCCGTTACAGCCACAACCGCATTATAGTTTAGCATTTCCCGCAGGCGCCGGGCTGACTCCAGGGGATCAATGCCTCCATCCAGGCTCTGCACCCCGCAGATTTTTACCTCCTTTATTCCCGCCAAAGATCCGATTTCGGCCTCATTTCCTTTAACGATCGGGGGGGTTGCCTCCTCCAGAAGAAGCCGGGCAATTTTCGTGCGGAATGCTGTCGCCCCGGTCCCGACCGGGTCCAGGACCACAGGGATGCCTTTCTCCCTGGATTTTTTCCCCAACTCCACCATGGAGTCAACCTGCAAGGGGAAAAGAGTACCGATATTAATAACAGCCGCCCTGGCAGCACCCAGCATTTCCTCAACTTCTTCCAGGGCATGCGCCATAACAGGAAGCGCTCCGATGCTCGTAGTAATACTGGCACAATCTCCTGCTGTAACATAATTGGTAATATGGTGGATCAGGGGTTTTTCCCGGCGAATTACCGTTAGAATCTCAAAACCTCTCCACATTTTTTGGATCCTTTCCCAGGTATTTCCAATATTTTCACCCATTATTGTGACCCGCAGGGTCATGGACGGTACAGTACTTGTTTCTCTATTCTTAACGCTTTTCCTTCAGGCAAGCACTAAAGTGATCCATGGGGCCGTGACCGTGTCCTAAGTTCAGGCCATAAGGCAAAATAGCCTGGAGGTACTCCCGGGCGGCTTTAACCGCCTGGGGCACCGTTTTCCCCAGGGCCAGGTGTGCGGCAATAGCTGAAGCATAAGTGCAGCCCGTGCCGTGAGTATTTTCCGTGGCTATGCGGGAAGCCCGGTAATAATAATATTTTTCCCCATCAAAAAGTATATCCGTTACTTCCCTGTTCCCCATAAGATGCCCGCCCTTTAGCAGGACAAAGGAAGGTCCCATGGCACGAAGGGCACGGGCTACTTTTTTCAGGTCGGCCGTATTCTTGACAAACCGCCCGCAGAGAATCTCGGCTTCGGGAATATTGGGGGTAACAAGTAAAGCAAGGGGAAGCAGTTTCTCCTGCAGGGTTTCCTGTGCGCCTCCTTCCAGGAGCAGATCCCCGCTTTTAGCCACCATAACCGGATCAAGCACTATTTTCCGGATATTGTGCTGCTTTAGCCTGGCAGCGACTGCCTGAATAATCTCTGCATTTCCCAGCATCCCTGTTTTAACCACAGCTACGGGAAAATCCTTCAAAACAGCATCTATCTGGGCTTCTACCATATCCGCCGGCAATATCTGGACTTTTTCCACACCGACGGTATTCTGGGCCGTAATGGCCGTAATGGCACTCAGGCCATAAACCCCCTGAGCGGCGATAGCTTTCAAATCTGCCTGGATCCCCGCACCGGCTCCGGAATCAGAACCGGCAATGGTTAAAACACATTTTGGTGTTGTTTTGCTTCCCATTGATGATAAGCAAGCCTCCTTTTATGACAGGGTGTCAAACAGATAGGGACCGGCAGCCCCTTTTGGAGAGCACCAGCTTATACTTTATTTTTTGCTCCAGTCCCTCTATTCCAGAGACGCAGGATAATTACTCCCACCATAGAACCCGAGAGGCTGCTAAGGGTAAAAGGAATGATAAAGAAATAAGCCAGTCCTCCAAAACCAAGGAGCCATTTGGCAACAGGAAAAGCCACCAGTGCCCCAATCAGCCCCGTTCCCAGCAGTTCACCTGCTGCAGCCAGGTATTCTTTTTTGAAGTAACGAAAGGCCAGCCCGGCAAGCAGTGCACCGAAAATACTCCCGGGAAAAGCTAAAGGTGTTCCTGTACCCAGCAGGTTCCTGATGGTAGAAGTAAGGATGGCAGCAACTACAGCAGGGCCTGGGCCCAGAAGGACACCTGCCAGGACATTAAGGGCATGCTGCGCCGGAAAAACCCTGGCAACCCCCACCGGGATGGAAAAGGGGGCAGCAACAGTTCCTATCGCCACCAGCAGACCAACCGCCGTGATTGTACGTAGGGGAAACGTTTTTGTTAAAGAGGTTTCCATTTTACTAAGCTCCTTTCCTGAATTAAATTATTTCAGGCCTTTATGTCGTGAACCTTCTCCGCCAGGCTTCCCAAATCTGCAAAAGACCTGCCTATGCAGCCGAGTATCAAAATGGCGCGTTCACTCTTTTCCTGTAAAATAATAAACCCCATGAAAAAAGGGCCGCCCAGGGCCCGTAATTACATGCAAACCATGTTTATCACCTTCCCTACGCTGGCATTACCCAGAGCGGAATTTTTCCGCCGAACAGGTTCTACGGGTTAAAGGGCTTCACCGCGCCCTTCTCTCAGCCTCCACTCGGAAGCACCCCTTGTGTTTATTTAGTTTTAAAAATTATATACCAGATGGCAAAGAATTACAAGCAAATTTTTTATGAGGCCACATGGCCTCCTTATTTTAGGCCTTTATGTCGTGGACTTTCCCCGCCAGGCTTCCCAACTCTGAAATAGCCCTGCCCATACAGTCGAGTATCAATGAAATAACTTCGGAAATAAGTCATTTTAAATTTTCCAAACGAGCAGAAACATAATATTTGCCAGTTTATTTTTCCGCTTCCCGGAGTGCCAGTTTGATCCTTTCCATTACCGGAGGGTGTGTATAAAGAACCAGCTTCACAAGAGGATGGGGATTTACCTGGGAAAGGTTGGTCCTGGCGAGGTTTTGTGCCAGGGAAATGCTGGCCCGGGGATCCCCGGTTAAGCGGATCGCCTCCAGGTCGGCCTGCCGTTCAAAAGCTCTGGAAACAGCATTCTGGAAAGGAAGGCTTACAAAGGAAAAGAGGGTAAAAAAGAGAAGAGTAAGGATTAGGCTCCGGATATCTGCTCCTGCCCCCATGGCGTTAAGAAGCTCCTGGAGCAGGAAAAAACCAAAAAACATCCCTAATGCTCCCAGAATAATCCCTTTTAGGATGTGGGAGTGCTTCCAGTGCCCCATTTCGTGGGCAATGACGGCCAGAGCTTCTTCCCTTGAAAACCCGGTAAGCAGGTTGTCAAAAATAACGATGCGTTTAGTACGCCCCATCCCGGCAAAGTAGGCATTTACCCTGGTAGTCCTGCGGCTGGCATCAGCGATGAGCACTTCCTCCACCTCAATTCCGGCTTCGCCCGCCATTTTTAAAATACTGGGGCGCATCTCCTCGTTTTCCAGGGTCTCAAAGCGATAAAAGAGAGGATCAATAATCACCGGATAAAGATAGGTGCTGAGAATCAAAAAGAGTGTAAACAGCACCCCGGCAAAAATCCACCACCGTTCGGAAAGATAAACCATGAGGATATAAAGCCCCAGCAGGGCAATGATTGTGAGTACAAAAGAAATAACAAAACTTTTGGCATAATCCCTCAGCCAGGAACTGAGTGACTGGACCGAAAGACCGAAGCGATGCTCCAAAACAAAACCGCGGTAGTAGTCCAGGGGAAAGGTTAACAGGTAGAGGGCAATGACAAGAAGTGCCAGATAGCCGGCAACTCCTGGCCGAGGCAGACCTTTTAAAACAGGAATTTGCCTCCATAAGACTACCGCCACTATCGTTAAAAAGCCCCAGGTTAACACCTGGTTGATGGCAAAAACAAGTACTGCCGAACGCTGGTACGCCGCAGCATGTTTTAAAAATTCATGATCAAAGTACTGCAGCACCTCATTACCGGAAGAAGTCCTGGAAAAAACCCCTACGAGCACGGCTGCCAGAAGGACAAGCGCAGCCGTGCCGAGGGCAGTCCAGACCACCTTTGTAGTCCACAAGCGGAATCCCTCCTTAACCTTATGGCGCAGAATAGGTGACCTTTACTTCCTGTAAAGTGGGGTTCCAATCCACCTGGCACCCCAAACTCTCGCCGATAAACCTTAGTGGCAGCATTGTTCTTCCCGGGGGGATAATAATTGGTTTTACATTGAGGTTCTGGGGATCAATTAGTCTTGGTTCCCCGTCCACCCTGGCTGTATTTTTCCCAATCCAGAGTTCAATAACCCTGCTTTTAAAGGTAATTGTGGTCTTCTGCTGGGAAGAATCCCATGCCAATGCAGCACCGATGGCCTCGGCCACGTACCTGATAGGAAGAAGGGTCCTTCCTTCGCTGATTATCGGCGTGGCGTCCATCTGCTTGCGCTGGCCGTTGAGATAGTAGGCTGTTTTGCCGATATTCAAATTAACGGTTATTCTTTCCGGTTCAGCTGCTGTAGTCGAAACTGCCTCGTTGGAATAAGAAGAATTTCCAATAGCATTGTGGGCCCTGACCCTGTAATGATAAACAGTTCCGGCTGAAAGCCCTGCATCAGAATATACGGTTGTATTGGCACTCACCGAGGCAACCTGTGTATAGCTCCCCCCGGCGGTTTTCCTTTCTATGCTAAATCCAGTCTCATTAGTGGCATTGTCTATCCAGGTTAACATAATTTTTTCTTTGGAAACAGCCGTTGCCGTTAATGCCGCAGGAGCGGCGGGAACACCGGTAGCAGCGCTGACCTCCTGGGAATAAGCAGAATTCCCGATGGAGTTGTAGGCCCTGACCCGGTAAAAGTATGTTGTATTCGAAGAAAGGCCCGTATCAGAATAAGCGGTGGTATTGGCCCCCACAACGGCAATCTGTGTATAGCTGCCGCCGACAATTTTCCTTTCGACTTTAAAGCCCAGCCCGTTATTGGAGTTGTCTCTCCAGGAAAGGCTGATCTGTGTGCCGGACAAAGCGGCAACAATCAGGTTTGACGGCGCAGCAGGAACAGCTCCCGTGGTAGCGGATACCTCGTTCGAATACTCAGAGTCTGCTGAGGAGTTATTAGCCCTTACCCTGTAAAAGTAAGTAGTATTATCCACAAGACCCGTATTAGAATATGTGGTAACATTGGCCCCTACCGTGGCAATCTGCGTATAGCTGCCACCGTCGGTTTTTCTTTCAATTTTAAACCCGGCTTCGTTGTTAGAGTTATCAGTCCAGGTCAACTGGATTTGTGTATTGGAAAGAGTTGTTGCCGCCAGGTTTGAGGGCGCGGCGATAAATGTTGTCACAGCGTTGGCCTCGTTGGAATAAGCCGAGTTCCCCACAGGGTTGTGGGCCCTTACCCGATAAGTGTAAGTCGTGTTGGAAGACAATCCCGAATTTGTATAAATGGTCACATTTGCCCCTACGGCGTCCATTTGAACGTAGCTTCCCCCAGCCGTTTTCCGTTCGATTAAAAAACCCGTTTCGTTGCCCGCGTTATCAGTCCAGGTCAACTGGATTTGCGTATTGGAAAGGGTTGTGGCCGCCAGGTTTGTGGGCGCCGCGGGAAGGCTCGTTATTGAACTGGCCTCGTCGGAGTAAGATGAATCCCCCCAAGAATTATAGGCTCTCACCCTGTAAGAATAGCTGGTACTGGCAGAAAGCCCTGAATTAGCAAACGTGGTGGTATTGGCCCCGACCACGGCAATCTGCGTATAGCTTCCGCCAGTGGTTCTCCTTTCGACCTTGAACCCCGTTTCGTTATTAGAGTTATCCGTCCAGGTTAAATTTATTTGGCTGGTAGAAACAGGCGTTGCTACGAGGTTCGACGGCGCAGCAGGAGCAACGCCGGCCGTTACGCTGGCCTCGCTAGAGTAAGGCGAATCTCCGACACTGTTATAGGCCCTTACCCGGTAAGTATAAGTAATCCCGGCAGAAAGCCCCGTGTCAGAGTAAGTTGTCACATTGGCCCCGACGATGGTAATCTGCGTATAGCTGCTACTTCCTGTTTTTCTCTCAATTTTAAAACCAGTTTCGTTATTGGAGTTATCCGTCCAGGTTAGATTTACTTGCGTGCTGGAAACAGCCGCAGCTGCCAGGTTTGACGGCGCGGCAGGAACAAGGCCGGTTGTGGCGGCAGCCTCATTGGAATATAGAGAATTCCCGGCATCGTTAAAGGCCCTGATCCTGTAAGTATAAGCAACGCCTGAAGAAAGGCCCGTATCAGAATAAGCCGTGGTGTTGGCCCCCACGCTGATAATTTCCACAAAGCTGCCGCTTCCGGTTCTTCTCTCAATTTTAAATCCTGTTTCGTTGTTGGAAGTATCGCTCCATGCTAAATTAACCTGCGAGCCCGAAACAGCCACTGCTGCAAGACCTGCTGGCGCAGAAGGTATGCCTCCCGTAGTGACAAAGGCCTCGTTGGTGTAATCCGAATCCCCGCCACTATTATAAGCTCTTAGCCTGTAGGTATAGGTAACACCGGGAGAAAGCCCCGTGTCAGAAAAAGCGGTTATATTCGCTCCGGCAATCACAATTTGCTGGAAAATGCCTGTCCCGGACCTTCTCTCAATTTTAAAACCTGTTTCATTGCCGGAAGTGTCAGTCCAGGAGAGGTTGATTTGTGAACTGGAAGCAGCGGCTGCTGTAAGGCCAGTTGGGGCGGAAGGGGGGAGCGGGAAGGTAGTAGCAGTGGCTACATTGGAATACTCTGAATCTACAGAACTATTGTAGGCTCTTACCCGGTACCAGTAAGCTGTATTTGGGGTAAGACCTGTGTCAGAAAATATCGTCACATCGTGTGCTACCGCAGAGATTTCAACAAAGGTTCCGCTTTCCGATGTGCCCCTCTCAATTTTAAACCCCGTTTCGGTGTTGGCGTTGTCAGTCCAGGAGAGGTTAATTCCCGTACTGGATACGGCTGTGGCGGTAAGGTTTGTGGGTGCCTGGGGAGGATTTGTGGCAAATACCATATTGCCAGCCCCCAACCACACCATATTGAACAGCAGGAAAAACACAAGTAAAAAGCCCACTTTTTTCACAATATCTCTTCCTTTCCCGGGAAAATCAGGAGGAAAGATTAAATTGCAAGCCCGTCTTTCGCCGCCACTTTTTTAGCTTAGGGCTCCGTTCTTTCCACGGCAGTGCCGCTTAACCTGGCCAGCTCTTCCAGGGTTCTCTCCAGCTGCTGCAGTAACCTGCCATAGCCTTCCCAATTGCCTTGTTTGAGGCTTTCCTGGGCCTCCTGGAAGAGTCCCTGGGCCCTGCGGGCCAGTTCCGAAACGCTGGCCGGAAGTCCGGGTACCGGCTCCGGGATTTCTCCCGGTTCAGGCTCAATTTGTCCGGCCGGCTTTTCCGGATCCGGTGCTCTTTTCTCTCCGAAGACGGACAGCAGCGCCTTCTCCAGGGTAGGCTCCATTACCACCAGGTCCCGGAAGCCGACGATGACACGCACCAGCTCCGGCAGTTCACTTTGTTCCGCCTGGAGGAAAACAGGTTCTATATATAAAATAGAATCGTTAATGGGTAATACCAGCAGGTTGCCGCGGATAACCCGGGAGCCCTTCTGATCCCAGAGGCTTAACTGCTGGGAAATAAGAGTATTCTGGTCAATGCGGGTTTCAATTTGCATGGGACCGTAAACAACCCTGTCTTTGGGGAAAAGATAAACGAGGAGTTCCCCGTAATTTTCTCCATCGGAACGTCCCGCCATCCAGGCGATCATGTTGTCCCGCCGGGCCGGGGTAAAAGGAAGGATAAGGACAAATTCGGGTTCCTCTTCCCCCGGGAGCTGTAGAATAGTATAGTAGGGCTCCACGGGCTGGACTGTACCGGCATACTTTTCATTGGGTATCTGCCAGAGGTCTTCCCTGTTATAAAAGACCACGGGGTCCGTCATATGATAGGTAGCATAAACCCGGGCCTGCATGGACAGAAAAGTCTCCGGATAACGCATGTGGGAAAAAAGCTCGGCAGGCATATCCTGCATCGGCTTGAAGAGATCCGGGAAAATTTCGGCATAAGTTAAAATCACGGGATCGGCAGGGTCAGCAATATAAAAATCGACTGAACCGTTATAGGTATCAACGATCACCTTGACGGAGTTGCGCATATAGTTGATACCCCCAAAGGGCTCGGCATAGGGGAAAGTTTTGCTGACAGTGTAAGCATCCAAAACCCAGAAAAGCCTGCCCGAAGCGAGCACCAGGTAAGGATCGGCATCATAATTTAAAAACGGGGCTATTCTGGAAACCCGTTCCTTAATATTGCGATAGAACATAATCCTGCTTTCGTTTGTTATCTCCCCGGAAAGGATGATGTGGTAATCAGAAAACTTAAGGGCATAAAGAAGCTTCCTCCCCAGGCCGGTAAGGGGGACCCCTCCTTTTCCCTCATAATGCGTATAAACATTGGTATCTCCCATGGGATAGTTAAACTCGGGGGTTTTGGTATTAACGATCACATAATCACTGCTGATTTCCCCGTAATAAATTTCCGGCCTCTTCACTTCCAACCCGCCCGAAGCAATGGGTGGTATATCCCTGACAACAAACTCGGGAAGACCCTGGCCCGTTACAGCGGCAACGGGGCTCATAGTCAGCCCATAGCCGTGCGTATACTGCAGGCGCAGATTAACCCACGTCTGTGCCTGGGTAGCCAGCCGTTTTTGGTTTAATTCCCGTGCGGAGAGCATTACCTGCCTGTATTTGCCGTCCAGGTAATAACGGTCGGTATCGACATCTACAAATTCATAATAGGGCCGTATTCCCTGAAGCTGGTTATAGGTCTGGCGCAAAGGACGGTAGTCCCAGAGCCGCACGTTTTCGATGGTGCCCGCAGCGGCTTCCAGATCTTCAACCTCCAGCCCGGGGAGAGCGGGATAATTCTTTGTCTGGACATTATCCAGGTCAAAAGCTTTTAAGGTGAAATTAATGTTATGCTCCAGAAAAGGCCGTTCGAAAACAAATTCATTGGGATCTACCCTGAACTGCTGTACCAGGGAAGGGAAAATGCTGCCCACAATAATGGAGACTGCTATAAGCGCCCCGATACCGAGAAAAACAAGGCGGGCCTGGCGGCGGTAAATGTTAAAAAGAAGCAGTCCGGTAATTAGCAGGGAAAGGAAGAAGAGAATCCACAAAGCCGGCAGGTTGGCATTCATATCCGTAAAACCCGGCCCAAAAGTGGCTCCACGTGGCGAGAGCAACAGCTCATACATCTTCAGGCGATAATCCCAGGCTTTTAACAGGAAGGAAAAAGCCAGCAAGAGGGAGAGGTGGCCCTGCCCGTGGTGCGGAAGAAAAACAATCCTCCGGCCAACCTGGACAGGAGGGCTGGCCATAAAGTAAATAATCCCGGTGATAAGAATAGTGATTATGACCATGGCTTGTAAAAAAGCATAGAGAGAACGCAGGAAAGGAAGCTGAAATACATAGAAAGAAGCATCCCGGTGAAAGATGGGATCGTTTAACCCAAATTCCATCCCCTGTATAAATTGACGAACTTCCAGCCAGAGGCTCCCCGTATAGGAAGAAAAGAGAAAGGAAAGAAGCAGGCTGGCAGCAAAGAAAAAGAGAATAATTTTACGGGGATTTAAAAAGCCGCCCAGAAAGGTGCCGGTAATTTTTTCTCTTAACTGCAGGTTTGCCAGGTTTACCAGGACATCGCGTGTAAACAAGAGGTTAATAAAGAGAAAAAGGGAAAAGACTAGCCAGGCTGCCAGCCTTACAGCCCACTGGGATAAAAAAACATTCCAAAAAACAAGGCCATAACCAAGATTTTCAAACCACAGCAAATCGGTGTACATGCCCGCTGCCCAAAAAACCAGTCCCAGCACGATAATAACAGCAACAACAATAATAGATCTCAGACTCATAGTAAACCCGATCTTTTAGATCAGGATTTGCCCCCTTTCTTAGGAAAAAAAAGAAAACCATTGTTTTTCTTAAATTTCTACATGCTCCTGCTATATAATTACTGCATTTAAACCCGGAATCCTTCCCGGAAAAAATAATTGTTACATTAGTATACGGTAATCAGATCCCTTAATCCTTCCAGGGTTTTATCGCCTATCCCGCTGACTTTGACCAGATCCTCAATACTCTGGAAAGGCCCATTCTTTTCACGGTAATTAATTATATTTTGCGCTTTAACGCTGCCAATACCGGGAAGTGTCTCCAGCTGGGATTTACCAGCTGTATTGATATTAATTTTATGAATCCCGGCAGAAAAAGATTCGTACGATGTCGTGCCGGCGTGTGGAGGCGGGCTTTCGTCCCCTTTCCTGGGGACGAAGACCGGTTGTCCGTCGTACAGGTGCTGGGCCAGGTTAATTCTCTCCAGATCGGCATCATCCAAAGCCCCTCCGGCCTTGTCCACTACTTGAAAAACCCGGGAACCTTTCTCCAGAGTATATACACCCGGGGTTTTAACAGCGCCGGTAACATGAACAATAATAACTTCGTTTTCCGGTGTAAAACTTTCTTTTTCTTCATCCGCCCCGGAAGAATTATCCTTAATCCCCGTCTCTGCAGTTTTTTTAATAAGAGCCGTCTCTTGCTCGGGCAGGGCAAAACGCAGGACAAAACCCAGAACAAGAAGGCATACCAGCAATATGAGCAGTTTTTGTTCCTTGGGAGTTAGTTTGAACATCTTACCACCCTTTTTGAAAATACTTGTTAGTTAAGTTCGACAAGTTTTTTCAAATTCCTTCTTTATTTCCAATATTGCGGGAAAGGTTGTGAAGAAGTTTCCATTAACTCAAAGAAACGAAAAAGAAAACTGAGGAAACGCTGTAAACAGCTTTTCATAATGCTCCCCCATCAGATCCAGGCCCCTGTGGTCAAAAGGCTTTAAGGGAATTATAATCAGGTCCGGTTTTTCTTTTTCCCTGGTTAGCTCTCCAAGATGTTTTGTAAAATCGGACACGGTCAGCAGGCCGGCGCAGCAGATCGAACCTCCCCAAAAGGAATTCTCCACTATGTTTATACGAAGATGCTGTGGTAACAGCATCTTCCTTTGGGCCGCTTCCCATAAAGGGGCTGCCGCCCGGGAAGTAAACAATAAAGGATTTTCCGGTTTTTTCCGCTCAATTTCCTTTTTAATCCTGTCGATAGCCTCCGCTTCCAGATCATATGCAATAACAATTCCTGAAGATTGCCCTTTCCGTTTTTTAAGCTTTAATAAAAAATATTCCTCCCTGGAGTTCTGAACACCCATACCCGGGCGCTCTATTTCCAGGAGCGGATCTTCCTCTTTTTGTATTTTATAAAAGGCCTCTGCGCCGCTCAGTACCTTCTCTCCGTTTACCCCGGCTATTATATCCCCGCTTTTTAACCCTGCCTGCTGCGCCGGCGAGTTTCTTATAACCCCTTCAACCCTGGCCAGCAGGTCCTTTTTAAGAGGTGGTTCCAGGACCACGGGATGCTCCAGGTTCACTCTCAACTCCTGCAGGAAGTCATTAAGCTCCCTCCATAAAGACAGATCGAAAAAATGCTCCCTGGGAGAAAAACGCGTATACCCGGGTAAAAAGACCCTGGTAGTCAAGGCACCCATCTCTTCCAGGAAAAACAGGGTTTCCTTTAGATCTTTCCAACCGCCGAAGTGAGGCACGGCCACAATGCTGCCGTGAAAAGGAAGGCCGTATTCCCCGCACAACCTGACGCCTTCCAGCGCTCTTTGGGGATCGTTGTCCCCCATTATTATGGAGCGCCGGGATGGCGAGGAGCTGTTCAGGGAAATAACCAGCTCCAGGGCCGGAACCTCGTGAAAAGGCCTGTCCCAAAACCTGCCAGGGGGCATCCCTCCGCACAATTCTTTTAACTCCGGCAGCAGGTTTTTGTTTAACAGGGTACCGTTGGTGGTTATTTGCAGCGGTGTCTCCGGGAATTGCCTTTTTATTTTCTTTAAGACAGCTAAAAACTGTGGATGGGTCAGGGGCTCCCCTTCACAAAGCCTTGTGGATGACTCTCCCACAATAATTTTCCGGGAGCCGTTAAGAAAAGGAATCAACTGCTCCAGGTCTTCCAGGAGCAGCGGGGAAAAATAACAGGTTCTGACTCCCGGGGGATTTTGCTCATGGCTGCAAAAGACACAGTGTAGATTACAGGAAGAAGTAAGCGGCAAAACATTGTTTATGGATACAGCCTCCAGCAAAAGGGGCCAGAGCTCCTCCCTACTCCCATATCTTCTATTTCTCGGGGAAATAACCATTGT
The DNA here is from genome assembly GCA_003605065.1 of Dethiobacter sp. GTDB lineage: Bacteria > Bacillota > Dethiobacteria > DTU022 > UBA8154 > UBA9862. The sequence continues at coordinate 30,753 of QZJM01000012.1, forward strand.
TACCATCCTTATTACCAAGTATACTGAACTAACGGCTAAGTCATTTATTTAATAGTTTCCGGAGAGCAATTATGTTAAAATAATATATCTGGTAGCCCAATTTCAAGGACAGGAGAATAATTATGATTGAGGAAACTTTGCCCGGAATCTATAGAATTGAAGTGCCCCTCCCTGATAATCCGCTGCAAACAGTAAATTCCTACTTACTAAAAGGAAAGGAAAAAGACCTGCTCATAGACACGGGGATGAATAAGGATGAGTGCAGGATAGTTTTATTGTCCGCCCTCCAGGACCTGGGAGCCAACATGGAAAATATTGATATTTTTATTACTCATCTTCATCACGACCACTTTGGTCTTGCCATCACCCTGGCCTCGAACGGGTCCATAATCTACCTAAATGCTCCTGATGCAATTTTTTTAGGAGATGCAAACGTGTGGGAAAAAGGTTTTATGTACGGCAAAATGAACGGTTTCCCCGAGGAGGAACTGCAAAAAGCACTGGAGAAAAGAGATGATTTCCTCAAAAACATTCCGATCGAGGATATTAAAAAAGCTATAGAAAAATGTGCCGGCGATGTCCCCCTTAGAGAAGAGCGCTTTCGCTTTCTGAGCGATGAAGACACTTTAAATGTAGGAGAGTATTCCTTCAAGTGTCTGATGACACCCGGGCATTCCCGTGGGCACCTCTGCCTCTACGAAACCCGGAATAAGTTTCTCTTTTCCGGAGACCACATCCTGGAGGATATTACACCGGCCATATTTCTCTGGCCAGGGGAAAAACAAAATCCTCTTAAAGATTATTTAAACAGCCTCGATAGGGTTTTTGACCTGGAGGTTACCACTGTCCTGCCCGGCCACCGCAATGCCTTCCAGGACTACCGGGAAAGGATCTCCCAAATAAAAGCACACCACTACAGAAGAAAAGAGGAAATTGCCTCTCTTCTCGACATTAAAGGAAAAAACGTATACCAAATTGCCTCCAAAGTAAGCTGGAACATTCCCCTGCCTTGGAACCAATTTACACCTGAACTGAAGTGGATGGCTTTAGCTGAGATACTGGCACATTTAAAATACATGGAAGAGGAGGGACAGATAAAAAGTGAACTCCAGACCGGTAACGTTATTCACTATTACCTGTAGAGAAACTGTGTAATCACCGGAATGCTTTTGAAGGTGCCGGCAAGAACGGTATGCGTCCCTTGAAATTATTGAACCATTTTCAACATTTAAGTGCAAACTCAACTATGGTTTCCTTTTTCAGGATGTGTGTTTTCCATAACGGTATCTAGCGCACCACAATATTGACAAGCTTTCCGGGTACAGTAATGGCCTTGAGCACTTCTTTGCCCTCTAGGTAGGGGCGTACCTTCTCGTTCTTGTGTGCTTCCTCCAGGAGCTCCTCCCCGGAAGAATTTACAGGAACGATGATTCTTCCCCTGACTTTGCCATTTACCTGGATAACAACCTCTGCCTCATCCACCTGCAGCAGCTTTGGATCAAAAGAAGGCCACTGCTGCCGGTGCACGCTGCCCGTAAAGCCGCACCTGTGCCAGAGTTCCTCGCAGATGTGGGGGGCAAAAGGAGCCAGTATAATGACAATGGTCTCCAGGACCTGACAGATCAGCGTTCTATTGCGCATCCTGTCTTCTTCCGCGGTTTCATTGAGATAACCGTAGGTTGCATTAACCAGCTCCATAATGGCGCTGATGGCAGTATTAAAATTGAAGCGCTCTTCTATATCGGCAGTAACTTTTTTGATGGCGGCATGACTGGCCCTCTGCAGCTCTTCTTCCTTACCGGAGACAGGCAGTCCCCGATCCTCTCCCCTAACCGGTGTTTTATCCGTGAAAAGATCCATATTTTGCTGGAAAAGACGCCAGACACGGCGCAGGAAACGGTAGCAGCCCTCCGCGCCCCGATCGCTCCAATCCAGGTCTTTTTCCGGAGGAGCGGCAAAAAGAATAAAGAGACGTCCCGTATCAGCACCATAACGCTGGATAATCTCATCGGGGGTAACAACATTGCCCTTGGACTTGGACATCTTGGCGCCATCCTTATAAACCATGCCCTGGGCTAAAAGACGCTGAAAAGGCTCCTGGATCTTGACCATACCCTGATCATGAAAAAATTTGGTAAAAAAGCGGGAGTAAAGCAGGTGCAGCACGGCATGCTCAATACCGCCGATATACTGGTCCACCGGCAGCCAGTAATCAACCTCTTCCCTGTTAAAGGGAGCTTCACCCCGGCGGGGGTCCGCATAGCGCATGTAATACCAGGAAGAGCAGAAAAACGTATCCATGGTATCTGTTTCCCGCCGTGCTTCCTTCCCGCAATGGGGGCATCTTGTATGCACAAAATCAGCGCAATCGGCCAGGGGCGATTGGTTAAGGCCGGTTAAATTTATTCCTGCAGGGAGCAGGACAGGAAGATCTTCTTCCGGAACCGCAACCGCTCCGCATTCTTCACAATAAATTATGGGGATAGGAGTCCCCCAGTAGCGCTGGCGGGAGATCAGCCAGTCCCGAAGGCGGTATCTTACCCGGTAATTTCCCTTACCCCGCTCTATAAGCCAGTCCGTAATGGCCCTTTTGGCCTCTTCGCTGGGCAAGCCGTTAAATTCCCCGGAATTAACCATATACCCGGGCTCTTCGTAAGCTTCTAACAGGGGTCCGGCCGTTAAGTCCTGCTCCGGTGAATTAACCACCACACGTACAGGAAGGTTATATTCCGTGGCAAAAAGAAAGTCCCGCTGATCATGGGCAGGCACTCCCATGACAGCCCCGGTGCCGTAGCTCATGAGGACATAATTACCCACTAGGATGGGAACCTCTTCTCCGTTAACGGGGTTAAGAGCATGGCCACCGGTAAAGAAACCGATTTTCTCCGTTTCGGCCGATGTCCTGGTAATCTCACTTTCCCGGCGTATCTGCTGTATAAAATCCCTGATTTCATTTTCCCGGGGATTTCCGGCGATCAATTTTTCAATCAGGGGATGTTCCGGGGCCAGGACCATGTAGGTTACCCCCAAAAGGGTATCGGGCCTGGTAGTAAAAACCGTCAGTTCATCTCCTGTTTCCTTTACAGTAAAGACCAGATCCGATCCCTGGCTGCGGCCAATCCAGTTTTCCTGCATAATTTTGACCCTTTCGGGCCATCCCTCCAGCAGCTTCAAGTCTTCCAGCAGGCGGTCGGCATAATCCGTAATTTTTAAAAACCACTGCTCCAGTTCTCTCCGGGAAACTTCACTGCCACAGCGCCAGCATTCCCCGCTGACAACCTGCTCATTGGCCAGGACCGTCTGGCAGGAAGGGCACCAGTTCACCGGTGCTTTCTTTTTATAGGCCAGGCCTTTATGATAAAAAAGCAAAAAGAGCCACTGGTTCCAGCGATAGTACTCAGGATAACATGTGGTTACCTCGCGCTCCCAGTCATAACTCAGCCCCAGGGCATCCTGCTGTTTTTTCATAGCAGCAATATTGGAATCAGTCCATTCCGCCGGGTCTGCACCGTGTTCAATAGCGGCATTTTCTGCCGGCAGACCAAAAGCATCCCAACCCATGGGATGCAGCACGTTAAATCCCCGCATCCTTAAAAAACGAGCTAAAACATCACCGATGGAATAAACTCTCATATGACCCATGTGCAGTTTCCCGGAAGGGTAAGGAAACATTTCCAGGACATAATATTTCTTTTGCAAAGGATCTCTTTCTGTCCGGTAAAAATCATGCTCTGCCCAGTAAGCCTGCCACCTGGGTTCCAGTTCGCTGGCATTATACTCCTCCATAGCGTATACCCCCTGCCATTAAAAATATTTTCCTATATTTTTTTGTTCTTTTAGTTCCGGGACAACTTTTCCTACCTCTTAGTTTACCCCAATACATCTATTTGGCAATAGCAAAGTGTACATAAAAAAGTTAAAACATGCATTTATTACTAAAAAAAGCATAAGCCGGTCAAATAACCTTCTTATGCCTGCAGTCATAAACATCTGTGTTGTACAACAAGAAAAATTTTGCTTTGGTGGAGCTGGCGGGAGTCGAACCCGCGGCCTCTTCCATGCCAAGGAAGCGCGCTCCCACTGCGCCACAGCCCCATAATCTTTATCTCTACGCCCTTTACATTATAGCTACTCTTCTTTCTCCTGTCAACTCCATAATTTTTTTATATTTTTTTATCCGGTTTTTTGGGTTTTATCCCATGTGCTGGCATGGAAGCCAGACGCCGGCAGGCGACCACGGACGGGAGCTCTGCCGGGAAGGACGCCGGAAGCCAAAGCTGAGCCTTAGAGCTTTCCATAAGAACACCTGAACGACACCTGTACGCTGCCTCACACGTTAAAGTAGGAACCCCGCCTTAAAACAGGGTTCCTACTTTCTGTTTAAACTAGTGCTAAAAGTGCTTTTTACTCTACTTGCCCATAGCATTGGCCACCGCTTCCATGATACCCTTGGAAGTCATTGTGGCTCCCGAGACAACATCCACTTCAGCCTTCTGGGCAGCGATGATCTTTTCAGGAATCTGTGCGAAAGCAGGATCACTGAGCCCCGGTGTTTCATCATGCTCCAGCACTTCAATGGCTGTAATCTTGCCGTCGACCAGTGTAACCTCTACCTTGATGGGACCTTTAAATCCTTGACCTTCCCCCTGTACTTTTTTCTCTTCCTGGTCTCCTTTGGCCGGTTCAGGTGCAGGAGCTGACTGGGCACAACCTACAACTAAAAGAGCTACCAGCACCAGGGCCACCACCAGAATTAAACCTCTCCTTTTAAGCATATGTTTCACCTCCTCTCTTTGGGTTATACCTTCTTTTTATATATACCACAAGCATGTAAAAAATCCTTGTTGTTTCCAAAAATAAAAGTACGCCGTTTAGCGACGTACCTTTTTAAAAACAGTTTGTTAATTAATCTTCCAGCTCAATGGCCTCTTCGGGGCACTCATCCACACAAGAACCGCAATCCGTACATTCATTTTGATCAACAACAGCTACATCGTCCACGGTAATAGCTTCAGTGGGACATACATCAGCACAACTACCGCATCCGGAGCACTTTTCCGCATCAATTTTGACTGGCATAATTTTCCCCTCCCAGGTATTGTAGTTATTATCATTAAAGCTCGAACCAATTTATATTAAAGCATATTTATATTTAATCGTCAATTACTTTTTTAAGAAATGGTCTATATCCGGGACAAGCCTTACCTTACTGAGTTTCATGCCATTTTTTTGCTTCTTTAATAACCGGGCACTTTTTGATACACTTAATTTAAAGGAAGGAGAATGTCTTTGACCGTATGGAAAAAGTATCATTTATCAGCCTTACCGTTTTTATCCGCTCTTTTCCTCATCTTGAGCTTCCCCCCCTGGGATAGAGGCTACCTGGCCTGGATATGCCTTTTACCCCTGTTCTTGTACTGCCGGAAACAGGCTTCTTACCGGAGAAGCTTCTGGGGCGGTTTCAGTACAGGGATAATATTTTTCCTGTATCTTTATGCCTATATGGCTCTTTCCGTAAATTTTGTCTTACCTCGCTACATGGGTATGATCGTGGTACTTACCGCTGCTCTTTATTCTGCTTTCTTTTACGGTATTTTCTCCCTGCTGCTCTCCTTTTTCCTCAGGGGTACCAGGACACTGGTATCCTTCCTGGCCATCCCTTCCACCTGGGCACTTCTGGAGTATTTGCGCTCGCTGGGCTTCCTTGGTCATACAGGCGGATTCCTGGGTTACAGCCAGAGCAGTTATACCCTTCCTCTCCAGAGTATTTCCTTCTATGGCTACTGGGGACTGCCTTTTTTAATGGTCCTGTTCCAGGTAATCATTTTTTTCTCCTGGTGGAACCAAAGGGAGGGGAACAGGGTTTCCGGCCGCAGGGCTATGATATTTTCCCTTTTAATTTTTCTGACCATGCTGGGAAGCGGGATATATTTTCCTTCCCTGTTTCCCGTGAAAGAACAGGATAGGGCTGTACGAATAGCGCTGGTACAGGGAAATATCCCCCAGGAAAACATTCTTGATCCCTCCATGTCCACAGAAATTTTCCGGAAATACCTGGAGTTGTCGAGAAAAGCTGACGCTCTTTATGCCCCTCTCGATTTAATCGTATGGCCTGAAACGATCTTCTCCACCACCGTTGCCAGAAATTACCCTGCGGCAGAAAAAGAAATAGCCGCTCTGGCGGAAGAATCCGGGGCCTCCATCCTTTACGGGGCCATGTACGAGGATAAGATCCGGGGGAAAACATTTAACTCCATCCTCCTCCACGAAAGCAGCCGGCCTTTGCAGGAAAAACAACGTTCTGACAAGGTAAGGCTGGTCCCTTTTGCTGAATATTTTCCTTTTCCGGAAATACTAAACAGGCTTTGGAATCTGGATATCTCCCTGGGAACCTATACAGCCGGGGTTGATATTCAAACTTTTAATATGAATAATTTTGAGTTTGGTGGCATAGTTTGCTTTGAATCTTACTTCTCCTGCCCTGCCCTGCACATAGCCCGAAAAGGCGGAGAACACCTCTTTGTCCTTAGCAATGATGCCTGGTTTTTAGAGAGCAGCGGCCTGGAACAGCATGCCCGGGTAGCAGCTATCAGGGCCCTGGAAACAGGTCTGGGCGTCACCCAGGTAGCTAATACCGGGCATACTGTATCCTTTGATTATGCCGGCAGGGAGGTTTTAAGCCTCCCCCCTCTGGCGGAGGGGGTTGCCCTGTTGGAGACCAGACTGCCCCAACGCCAGACCCTTTATCGTCTCTGGGGCGATTATTTCCTGTACTTCTCCCTCGCAATTTTTGTTGCTGCCTTCATTAGAAAACGTATAAGGAACAGGACATAATTTATACAACTGTGCTATAATAAAATCAACCTGGCTACTTAAAAACAGCTTTTAGGTGTTGATAAAGCCAGGAAATTTTTTAAGAGAGGGCTAATTTATGTACTTTAAAGAAACTTCCCTTCCCGGAGATAGGATCTATACTGCCGGGTACATTTTTAGGCCCTTATGTTCTCAATGCCCTGCACCACCTGGACACAATTCACCTCCTGGCAGAACTGGGCATAATTTTTTTCATGTTCTTCCTGGGGCTGGAATTTTCCCTTCCTAAATTTAAAAGGGTACGGACTGCAGTTCTGTTAATCGGCTCTGTTGAACTTTTTGCTAATTTATCTCTTGGTTTTTTAGTGGGCTACCTGCTGGCCTGGGGCACGGTGGAAAGGTTTTTTCGTAGCGACTTGTGCAGCGAGGAAACAAGTTCACTACGAAACGAGAGCTGGAGACGACCCAGTTGACAGGATGTCAACTGCCGGTGATGACCATGGAGGGGAATTCCGCCGGGGAGGTCGTCGGAAGCTCGAGGAGAGTAGTAGAACTTGCCGAGCGAACCCGGAACTACGCCACCAGCAAACGCTGCGCTACTTTCATACTAATACGGGGCACAAAATGCTTTACACTTGCATACTGACTTAGCCACAGGTGCTGAAACCACAGTAATCACAATAGCTGCAGTGGGCATCGGGAATCATATAACCAATTTTGCACGAACTGCAGATGCGGATATTTTTAGGTCCTCCGGCAGCATTAAGGCGATAAGAAACTTTACCCGTAGCAGCCTTGGCCAGTTCCTGCCCGATAAAATCGGTACAGGACAAAACCGTGGTATCCGGGTGCATAATGCAGGAGGGGCATTTTTCCTCCCGCAGTTTTTCTACGATTTCATTAATATCCACACCGGCCCTTATGGAAATAGAGATAATTTTGGCCAGGGCATTGGACAAAGGAGGGCATCCTTCCTCACCCACTGAAGTAAAAACTTCGCAAACCTGCTCAGTACCATCTTCGGCGATCTCCTTGTTTACTGTTACATACAGCCTTCCGCAAAAACCGATACGCTTGCGTGTCGTTTGGCCAAAAGTGGTTTCAGGACGCTCCCGCGGCACCACGCCTCTTTTCCCTGCCGGAGCCCCGGACGCCTTTTTTTTATCGGAAGTGGAAGTGATAACCTGGCTTTCCCTGGAACCGTCACGGTAGTAGGTAATACCCTTCGCCCCTTCCCTCCAGGCCTGGAAAAAAGCCTCCCGGCAGTCATCTATGGTGGCATGGTTGGGGGCATTTACTGTTTTAGAGACCGCATTATCCACCCATTTTTGCAAAACTGTTTGCATTCTGATGTGATCCGAAGGCGCCAGATCGTGTGCGCAGAGGAAAAGAAGGCGCAGATCTTCAGGAATCTCCTTAATCTCGCTTATACCCTCGGGCCCCTTTTCGCCGATCAACTCCTTTATGGATTCAGGAAGATCCTCCCCATTTCGTTCCCGCCACATTTCTTCGAAAACAGCGTCCACCTGGGTAAAGCGTCCATCCATGATATTACGTGCGAAACCGACTCCAAAAAGAGGCTCGGCACTGGGAGAAGCATTGGCAAAAATGGAAAGGGAACCGGTTGGGGCAATGGTTGTGGTGGTGGCATTCCGCTGGGGCAGTTCCAAACCCTCCCAGATAGACCCTGCATAATTTGGGAAGGTTCCATTTTCCCTGGCAAGTTCCCGGGAGGCAATCTTGGACTGTACCGCTATCTCTCTCATGATCTCCTCTGCCGCCCTAAACCCCTTTTCGGAATTATAGGGAATCTCCCGCCTGATAAGGTACTGGGCCAGGCCCATGATCCCCAGCCCGATCTTGCGGTTTCCTTTCATGATCTTCTCAATCTGGGGAAGAGGAGACCTGTTGCGGTCTATGACCCTGTCCAGGAAAATGGTGGCGATGTGCGTAACAAAATGGATCTTTTCCCAGTCAGGAACAAAACGGTTCTCTTCTTTTTTAAGCATCCGTGCCAGGTTAATACTCCCCAAATTACAGCTCTCATAGGGCAAAAGCGGCTGTTCGCCGCAATTGTGGACAACTATCCCGTTAGCGATAAAAGAGCGTGTTACCGGCTCCTGAAGGTCGTAAACTTCCTCCATTCCCATCGGGATAATTTCCTGAACCTCTTCCCTAAAACGGTCAGAGTAAAAATTTTGCATGCTAAATTCCCGCAGGACTTTAGAATGTTTTTCTTCCAAAAGGCCTATTTTCGTTAAAAATAACGGAAGGCTTTCCCTGGAAACCTGTAACTCAAAGAGAATACCATCAGAACAGTACTGCTTTCTCTCACCATTCCTTTTTGTATATTGAAAAGTAAATCTAGGCGCCCTGCGCCTGTTATAAATTGAGCTTTTAACACCAAGATCCAACAATAGTAACTGCACTTCCTGTAACAATTTTATTGATTTAGAAGTCAGACGAATATAGGAAGATTTGCCGGGAGAAAACCTGGCCGTACCATCGGCAGTAAAAAGTCCTCTTAAAAAACCACATACGGCCTCTTCTGTTGCAGTAAACAGGGTAAAGGGAACTCTTTTTTCCGCGGCATGTACTGCCTTAACCCCTAATGAAGCAAAAAACCGGGCAAAATACTTGGAATGGTAGCTGAGATGAACACAGCCATTCTTTCTTACCACTTCGCGGACTTTTTTACCGTAATAGCTATCAAGAATTGGTTTTAGGTAGGAAAAAGCATTCCAATCTTCCCCGCCAAAACAAAAGCCGACTCTTTCCTCATTCTCCGCAAGGCGTAGCCAACCGTCACCTATAAGCCAGCCCAGGATCTCGCCAAGCTGCCTGCTCCACTTTTGAGGAAAATTAAACAGATAGGTCCGGCCGTTTTTTCCTTTAACTTCCCTTTCAACCTTTACCGGCAGCGAATCATTATGGTTAAAACAACCGCACCCCGGCTGAATAAATATTTTGTTTCCCGCTTGCAGCTCTTTTAAAGGCCTCCAGCCTTCTGAAGTTAGAATTAAATGTTCGGCTGTAGCTTTAAGAGAATACCCGGCCTTTGTCCGCAGTAAAAAAACGGGTTTTTTACCCTGGTACCAGAACTTTGTTGCAGGATACAGGCTGACATCACCCCTGGAATAAAGCCGTTGTTTTCCCGGAAAGGAAACGCCCGCTTCTCCTCCTGCAGCCGGTAAAGATTCATTCATCACCTGCACGCGGTTGTCAGTCAGCACTTCAGCATAACCCCGTCTGTAAAGATCCCCCATGGCTTCCAGTCCCCGTCTTGTCGCCACCAGCATATCGCCGGTTACACAGGGGTTTGTGGCTTCTATTTCACCAAGGTGGGGTGTGGGATTTTCAGCGTTAATGGCATCGTAAAACAAAAGCCCCGGTTCACCGTTTAAATGAGCATTTTCGCAAATGCGCTCAAAAACTTCCCTGGCTTTGAGCCTTTGCCCCGTTGGTTGGCCGCTGCGGGAATCCAGCAGGTCATATTCCTCGTCTTTTTCCACAGCTTCCATAAAGCGGTTGTCCACCCGAACGGATATATTAAAATTGCTTAATTCGTTACCCTGGCGTTTGCTGTCAATAAACTCCATTATATCAGGGTGGTTGTAATTCATGGCAGCAAGGCTGGCACCGCGCCTCCGACCCCCCTGGCGTATTTCATCGCTGACCTTATTGTAGATGGAAAGAAAAGAAAGGGGGCCGGAAGCCTGTCCTCCGGTACTACGCACAATCGCACTCTTGTGACGGATTTTTCCCAAATAATAACCTACCCCTCCACCGCTTTTCTGGATCAGGGCAGAATGCTTCAAAGTTTCGAAGATACTCTCCATAGAATCATCGATGGGCAGAACAAAACAGGCCTGCAGCTGCTGCACAGGGGTTCCAGCATTCATAAGGGTTGGGCTGTTGGGGAAAAAGAGCCCTGCTTCCATAATCCTGCGGAAAATAAAGGCCAGGTTTTCATCTGTTTTTCCGTTTTCTGCAGTCGCCAGATCCCTGGAGACCCGCTCCAGCATGCCGTGCCAGTCCTCGCAAATATTTCCCTCTGCGTCGCGACGGAAATAACGGTTAGCAGCTACTTTCAGGGTATTTTCCGTAGGCTCAACGGTTTCTAAATTCTCTGCAAACATCCTCATCTCTTCCAGCGTAATCTTCGTTTCAGCCCGTTCCTTTACCAGTCTGGCTATTTCCATATATTTAGGTGGTAATACTGTCATATAACCCTTCCTCTTTGCTTTTATTTAATCGGGAAATTCTTCTCTTTCTCCCAGATTTTCTACAAGTTCTTCCAAATCAGAACGCCTGATCTTCCAAAAACGCCCTTCTTTTGAGGCTCCCAACTCCCTTTGCCTGATAAGTTTGTAGACGCTGCTCAGGGAGAGACGTAAATACCTGGACGCTTCTTCAGGAGTCAAATGTTCTTCATAATTCATATCATTTTGCCGGCCTGTTTTATCCAAAAAAACCGGCCTGACACCTCCTTAATTTTTTAAGACCCGGTGGCCAAAGTCTCAAGATAAAAAGACGGTCCCTGTTCTTCAGGACTTCTTTATCCTGAAGCTGGCTCGTTATAAGTTTTTCCCTATCCGAAAAATAAATACCCCTGGCTTTCCTCTGATGCAAATCAGGACAAAATGGCATACCGGTTTTAAAATACCGGCGATATTTACACCCGAATAATAAAAATAAAAGGCAGGACATAAGCCATCATCTTTATGGCTGCACCTGAAATGATAAGTACATCCGTGATGTGACCAGTAACTACCTGTAATATTTCCATAACTTTCTCTCCAAATATCGATAAAAAGATCTTTTTCTTGTTATTTTCTCCTTTTTCCAAAAAGATGTCAATATTTCCAAAAACTTTTCCGGGAAAACCTCAATTATTAATGATTAAACTAATACCAGGCCGATAACCAGGACGGAGACCAGTACAACAAAGAGCAGTATAAAATCAAAGTCAAAGTTTAAGATATTGAAGTGATGATAAAATTCCTCCCCTTTATAATCATAGTCCATCTTGATAAGAGCTAAAAACGCCCTTCGCCCGTAACCCCGTCCCAACAGCATAAAGAACTTTACGATTCTATAACAAATACCGTAAAAATACTCCCTGAAATATTTGGCCAGCAGGAGAAATTTTCCTCCCAGTCCCACCAGAACTACACTATCCAGGACATACACGCTATTGGAAAACTTCAACAAAGGCTTCCTGCTTTCCACAAAAAAACCTTCCGCGGCAGAATCCAAAAACTTTGCTCCTCCCATATACAGGCGGGCCATTATTTTAATCACCGGCTGTAAAACACAGGGATCCAGCCGGTCATCCCAAAAAGCCACTCTCCTGCTCACAAGATCCAGCGGAGGTATCCCTTTAACAAAGAAACCGTTAGCCGTAATATCCACCATCCTGCCGGAAAAGGTGTAGACAACACCCCCCAGCCTGATGACGGGCCGGTAGAGGAGATATTCCACGCTGAGCCAGCCCGGGGGCCGGTAGGAAAAAGCACCGCTGCGGGAGAAAATCACAAAGAAAAGCAGGCCCAAA
>QZJM01000058.1 GCA_003605065.1 Dethiobacter sp.
ATACATGAATTCGAGATGTTCATGCTTAAATTTCCATAAATTCGAACCCGGAAATATTATGAAGCCCTTATTAAGTAGGATTTTCGGGCAGGCTCCTAGCTCATATTAGCGATATTAAATTTTACCGGCATCTAGATTCACTCTCTCTTGATGCTGTTACTGCGCGTAATTTGGAGATTTTTGAAACTATACGTTCCAGGGAAAAAAAGAACGCACTGCTGGGCTTACTTGACAGAACGAATACAGCAATGGGCGCAAGGCTTTTAAGAAAGTGGCTGGAAAAACCCTTGTTGGAAAGAGAATCCATGGAACTGCGCTGGGAAACTGTGGGAGAACTTAAAGAAAAGCAGCTTTTAAAAGATGACCTGGCCGGAATTTTAAAACAGAGCTACGATTTGGAACGGCTAAGCGGGAGAATCAATATGGGTCTCGTTAATCCCAGGGACATGCTGGCCTTGAAAAAAACACTCGTGTTGCTGCCACAGATAACACTTTTGTTAGAAGATTGTCAGGCAAGGTTGCTGCAGCAGCTAAGCAAGCAGATTCCCGATTTATCTCAACTTGTTAAAGAACTGGACGCTGCCATTAAAGATGATGCCCCTTTTTCCTTAAAAGAAGGGGGTATTTTTAAAGAAGGGTATTGTAACGAAATAGACGAATTGAGACAGGTATCCCAAAACAGCAAACTCTGGTTGCTGGAGATGGAAAAAAAAGAAAAAGAGCGCACCGGCATTAAATCTTTAAAAATAGGTTTTAACAAAGTTTTTGGCTACTATTTCGAAATAACCAAGGCCAACCTGGAATTGGTACCCGCCGATTATAGAAGAAAACAGACTTTGGTTAACTGCGAGCGATTTTTTACGGAAGAATTGAAAGAGAAGGAATTCCTTATTCTTAATGCTGAAGAAAAGCTGGCCCAACTGGAATACGAACTTTTTGAAAAGCTACGATTAAACATTGTCCAATATACCATACTTTTACAAACAGCCGGACATGTGCTGGCAAACCTCGATTGCCTGTTCTCCCTGGCTGATCTTGCTTCTGCTTATGGATACATAAAACCCCGCTTCTCTTCTGATAACATCATTAGCATTACAGGCGGGCGCCACCCTGTTGTGGAACGTGTTCAGGAGGAGCTCTTTATTCCCAACGATGTTTTTTGGGATGGAGATAAACAGAGAATTTTAATTATTACCGGACCCAACATGGCCGGCAAAAGTACTTACTGCCGCAGCATAGCGTTACTTCTCCTTATGGCCCAGATGGGCAGTTTTGTGCCCGCTGAAGATATGAGCTTTTCCCCCGTAGAGCATATATTTGCCCGGGTGGGGGCAAGCGACGATTTAAGTAGTGGAAGGAGCACATTCATGGTGGAAATGGAGGAAACAGCTTCCATTCTACGGGATGCTACTCCACATAGCCTGGTAATCCTGGATGAAATAGGCCGTGGAACAAGCACTTATGATGGGATGAGCCTGGCCCAGGCAATCCTTGAATATCTCCACAACGACCTCCAAACGAAAGTGCTTTTTTCGACTCATTATCACGAACTGACTGCTTTAGAGGACAGGCTTCCCGGAATAAAAAATTTCACCGTCTCCGTTAAAGAAAAAGGAGAGGAGATCATTTTCCTGAGACAAATTGTGCCCGGAAAGGCAGACAAAAGTTATGGTGTAAATGTTGCCAGGCTGGCCGGTTTACCTTTTAAAATTATCCACAGGGCTTCTCAGGTCCTTGAAAATCTCGAAACTACGGCTTTGAAAAAAGACGGAAATTATCCTGCTGCCGAAAATGATTTTCCTAACAACCCTCTTTTTCTAAATATTCAAAGCTTTGAGGGCCAGCTTTCTTTTCTGCCAGCCCTCCAAAATAAAAATGACGCCTTAAATAAAAAGGAACTAAAAGTTCTTCAAGAAATAAAAGAGCTAAATGTTGTTAACATAACACCTCTTGAAGCGCTTAACATACTTTTTTCACTGCAATCGCGGTTACTTTCCATAGAGAAATCCCTTAAGGAAAAGGAAAGGTGAAAAATGCATATTCGTAAACTGGATCCCAGAACTTCCGAGCAAATAGCTGCAGGAGAAATAGTGGAAAATCCATCTTCCGTTGTAAAAGAGCTTGTGGAAAATTCCCTCGATGCCGGTGCAAAACGTATTAAAGTTTTTTTTAAAAGGGGTGGGCTTAAAGAAATTACCGTTATTGATGATGGAGCCGGGATACCCCGGGAAGAGATCCGCCTGGCACTGGAGAGACATGCTACCAGTAAAATAAGCTCTCTGGAAGACCTGCAAAAGATTCGTACTCTCGGTTTTCGTGGTGAAGCCTTACCCAGTATTGCTTCTGTATCCAGAATGTCGATCACCAGCCGTCACCAAAACGAAGCAACGGGAAGATATATCTTTTTAGAAGGGGGAAAAGAAAAGGAATATAGAGAAGTGGGTTTCCCCGTAGGAACCAGGGTAACAATAGAGGATCTTTTCTATAATACACCGGCAAGGCTTAAATTTTTAAAAGGGGTCCCTTCCGAAACAGCAAGGTTTTCCAAAATTATTCACCTGCTGGCTCTTTCCAGGCCGGATATTTCTTTTTCATTAATAAAAGAAAACGATGTTTTAATGGAAACACCCGGCGACGGAAATCTGTTGAATGTTATTTTGAAAGTTTTCGGCAATGAGCTTACCCGGGAACTCGTATCTCTAAACTTTAAATCGGGAGAACTAAATTTAAGGGGGTATGTCAGCAACCCCTCTTTTTCCCGTAACAGTAGAAATTATCAGATATTATATATAAATGGACGATACGTGCGCAGCCAGCTTGTCAAAAGTGCTCTGGACAGGAGTTTTGCCAGTATTATAACCTCCAAAAGATACCCTGCGGCATTTCTTTATCTTTCCCTTCCCCCGGAAAATCTCGATATAAATATACATCCCTCCAAGATAGAAGTGCGCTTCCATCAAGAAGAGCTGTTACGTACTTTTTTAGAACAAAGCCTCAAAAAGGCTTTTTCTCCGGGTTATTTTGTCTCCAGGCTTCAGGACAAAGATTTACAAAATGAAAATAACTCCTTACTCTTAAGGGAAAAGCAGGAATTTAAAAAAGATCTTTTTATCAAAGAAACCACTAAATATAATCATTACCCTGAAAGTGATTTAAAGAGAGAGGTTAACGAAAAACACTTTGCCTGGGAAGATGAAAAATCAAGGACTAAAAGCGGCAGTTATTTAAGGACAGAACTTTTTACGGAAAGGTTATTTAACGGTCCCATATCAGGACAAGTTTTCGCTACGTACATCATTATTCAGGAGGGGGATAAGCTGATCTTTGTAGATCAACATGCGGCGCACGAAAGGATTTTATGGGAGAAAATTCGACAGAAAGAAAGAGAAAAAGAAATACATGCGCAGGTAATTCTACCCCTTCCCCTGGAGCTCCCCCTGCTTGTGGCAGAAGCGATAAGAGATAAAATGGATCTTTTGAAAGACATAGGGTTAGAAATGGAGCAATTTGGTAATAATACGTTTATTATAAGAACCGTGCCGTTTTTTCTAAAAGACATTTTTACCACAGAAATGCTAATGGACATTTTGGAAGAACTATCCACCCTGTCATTGACAGATAAGGAATTTCAAAAAGAAACCCTGTTAAGGCTTTCCTGTAAAGCAGCCATTAAAGCAAATAATAACTTAAGCATAGAAGAAATCAAGTCCCTTTTAACGCAGCTCGAAAAATGTGAAAATCCTTTTTTTTGCCCGCATGGAAGGCCTGTTATGATTAAAATTGAAAAGAATGAACTTGAAAAGCACTTTAAAAGGCGGGGTTAAGCATGGCAGGCCAGGTAGAGTTACAAAAGGAGGAATTGATACCTCTTCTTACCATTGTGGGGCCAACAGCGGTTGGTAAAACAGAAATTGCCATTGCACTGGCCCATAAGTTAACAGGTGAGATAATCTCGGCTGATTCAGTTCAGGTTTACCGGTATATGGATATTGGAACAGCCAAGCCGACAATGGAAGAGAGGCAGGGAATCTGCCATCATCTGATTGATATAGTGGATCCGGATGTAAATTTTACTGTTTATGACTATCAGGGAAGGGCACAAAGGTGTATTCGTGAGGTTTATAACAGGGGTAAACTTCCCATATTAACGGGTGGTACTGGCCTGTACATCAAAGCGGTACTGGAGGAGTACAACTTCAGCAGCGATAAAGCAAATCCGCTGCTAAGGAAGCAGCTGCAGGAGGAACTGGAGTCGAGAGGGAAAGAAAACCTTTACCGGAGGCTGGAACAAATTGATCCCGTTACAGCGAAAAGGGTACATCCCAATGATTCAAGGAGAATAATAAGAGCTCTGGAATTTTTTTATTTGACGGGGAAACCTATATCCATTCAATGGGAACTTACCAAAAAAAAGCAAAGCAACTATCAGCTTATTATGGTCGGTATAACCATGGAAAAAAAATATCTCTATGAACGAATTAATGAAAGAGTAGACCTGATGATAGAAAGAGGCTTCCTGCAAGAAGTACAAGGACTTCTGGAAAGAGGGTATAAAAGCAATTTAAAAGCCATGCAATCTCTTGGCTACTCTCATTTAACAGGTTATCTGGAAGGAAAATGGGACTGGGAAACTGCTCTAACTATGTTTAAAAGGGATACAAGGCGGTATGCTAAAAGACAGTTGACATGGTTTCGTGCAGAGCAAAGAATTAACTGGTATGAACGTGAGCCAAATAACACAGAACTAGATCCAATTTTAGATAATATTTGTTCCAGGGTAGAAGGATATTGATATCTTTTACCGAATAAAGTAAACAAAAGAAAAGGAGGCGATATCAATGTCGAAAGGTTCCTTTAATCTTCAGGATAACTTTTTGAACCAACTTCGCAAAGAGAATGTCTTGGCCACGATATTTTTAGTTAACGGCTATCAGATCAAAGGCAACATTCGCAGCTTTGATAGTTTTACCGTACTTCTGGATGTGGATGGAAAACAGCAGCTTGTATACAAACATGCTGTTTCAACCATTATCCCATTCCGGAATATAACTGTTAACCTTATGCCTGCAGAACAGGAAATTTCTTAAAGACCACTACTTTTTACGCTCACTTTACTGTAAATAACGACATAAAGGCACTTGAAAAAGCAAGTGTCTTTTTAATTGTTTTACTACAGGCAGTATGTTAAAATCTATGAGGAAACTGTTGAAGAGGTGTTTTCAAGAAGCGATTCAAGTTGAGGACGGGGAGTGAATATTTGCTGTGAAATGGTGGCAGCTAATGCAAATCAGACCTGAAATCGCAGAGTTAATTAAAAAAGCAGAAATTATGGCAGCTGAACAACACCGTGAAATTGCTGCCACCTGCTTGTTTAACCAAGCTAAAGTCCTGAAATCTTTTCAGGAAGTTAAGGTAGACGATGATTGTTTCAATTCCAGCGAGGGATATGGTTATCACGATCTTGGGAGAGATAAATTAGAAACACTCTTTGCCCTCATATTTAAAGGTGAAGATGCCATTGTCCGGCCTCATTTTGTTTCGGGAACACACACCATTTTTAGTTGTTTCAGGGGTTTGCTAAGACCAGGGGATCGCCTTGTATCTGTTACAGGACAACCTTATGATACCCTTTACCGCGCTATCAGTGGAAACAACTCTGCATTAAACGAAGGCAGTCTTAAAGATTGGGGCATATCTTACGGTAACCTCAACCTGGAAGATTTTGAGCACTCTGGAGAGGAAATTTCCCGAGAAATGCTCCAGGAGCCTACCAGAGTAGTCTTTATCCAGCGTTCCAGGGGTTATAATCCTTACCGTTCTTCTTTAACGGTAAAAAGAATAGAGAAATTGGTTCAAAAAATCCGCTCTTTTAATTCCGAAGCTGCTATTTTTGTTGATAACTGTTATGGAGAATTTGTGGAAAAGAAGGAACCTCTGGAAGCCGGTGCCGATTTAATAGCTGGTTCATTAATAAAAAACCCGGGGGGAGGGTTAGCCCCTGCAGGAGGTTATGTGGTAGGCAAAAAGAAATATATAGATAAAATCAGCCAGTCTGTATCTGCTCCCGGTCTGGGAAAAGAATTAGGAGCATTTGTTTATAACAAAAGACTCTTTTATCAGGGTCTATTCATGGCTCCACAACTTACCGGGGAAGCATTAAAAGGGATGGTAACCCTTGCTGCCGCCTTAGAAACGATGGGATTTAATGTGGAACCTCGTTTTGATGCAGAAAGGGGAGACATTGTACAATCGGTACGCCTTAAGAACAAAGAGGAACTGGAGAAAATTTGTCTCGCCGTGCAGGGTTCTTCACCTGTAAATTCTCACCTGATACCTGTAGCCGGGACTACTGCCGGCTATACAGATCCTATTTTTATGGCTGCCGGAACATTTGTCCAGGGTGCTTCCGGTGAATTCAGCGCTGATGCTCCGCTGCGTGAGCCTTTTACCGTCTATATTCAGGGAGGTCTTAGCTATTACCATGTAATCCTGGGTCTGGCCTCAATTCTCGAAGCAATACTGGATTAAAAAGCAATTTTACACCGAAAGGTCGGCCTCCTGTTTACTTGGAGAAAAGTGTGATGTTATAATAAATAGGGTCATAAAAAAAATGGGAGAGGTTTTTAAATGAAGAAATATTCACCGGACGATATCCTGTATTTTGTTAAAGACCAACATATTGCGTTTATTAGATTGCAATTTTCCGATATCTTTGGCATTACAAAAAACGTGGCCATACCCGTTCCTCAGTTGGAAAAAGCCCTGGAAGGGGAGGTAGCTTTCGACGGCTCCTCTATTGAGGGATTTGTTCGTATTGAGGAATCCGACATGCTTCTTAAACCCGATCCCAATACCTTTGCCGTTTTTCCCTGGAGGACGGGGGAAGGGGCCACGGCAAGGCTAATTTGTGATGTTTACAAATCAGACAATACCCCTTTTGAAGGGTGTCCCCGCAGCATTTTGCAAAGAGTCATAAAAGAGGCCGACAGCATGGGTTTTACTATGTATGCAGGACCGGAACTGGAGTTCTTTCTTTTCTTGAAAAATGAAAACGGCGAGGCGACAACTATTACACATGATCAGGGGGGGTATTTTGATTTAACTCCTGTGGACAAAGGAGAAAACGCCCGCCGGGATATAATCTTGAACCTTCAGAAAATGGGCTTTGAGATCGAAACCTCACATCATGAAGTGTCACCGGGACAACATGAGATTTCATTTAAATATGCAGACGCTTTAACTACAGCAGACAATATTGCCACTTTCAGATTTGTGGTTAGGACCATTGCATTGAGTCACAACCTTCATGCTACCTTTATCCCGAAACCGATTTTTGGGATTAATGGTTCCGGTATGCATACCAACCAGTCTTTATTGAGCGGTGACAAAAATGCTTTTTATGATCCCGAGGCACCGTCTCAATTGAGCAAAACAGCGCACTATTATATCGGAGGCCTGATGAGCCATGCCAAAGGCTTTACAGCCATAACCAATCCCCTCGTAAATTCCTATAAACGCCTGGTACCAGGATACGAAGCCCCTGTTTACATCGCCTGGTCAGAAAGAAATCGCAGCCCGTTGATCAGAATTCCGGCAAGGAGAGGGATGGGGACCCGCGTGGAGCTGCGCTCTCCTGATCCTTCCTGCAATCCTTACCTGGCCCTGGCCGTTATGCTGAGGGCAGGTCTGGATGGGATAAAAAGACAAATCGAGCCGCCAAAACCGGTAAACTACAATATTTTCGAGCTAAATGAACAAGAATTACGGGAAAGAGGCATAGACGTTCTTCCTTTACATCTGGGCGCGGCCCTGGAAGAGATGGACAGAGACGAGGTAATTAAAGACACCCTGGGAGAGCATATCTTCAATCGCTATTACGAGGCCAAATTAATCGAATGGAAAGAGTACCTTATGAAGGTTCACCCGTGGGAACTGGAACGATATCTGAAGGTATATTAACATCAATCAAAAATTCTTAGCAGTCCGATTACCTTGCCTAATATACGGATATTGTCCTTCGTAATTATTGGTTCGTAGTCTGGGTTTTCCGGTTGAAGGCGAATGTAGTCTGTTTCCCGGAAAAAACGTTTTACCGTAGCTTCATCTCCCATCAGGACAACAACAATTTCACCATTTTCTGCAGCAGGCTGCTGCCTGACAATAACCAGATCCCCTTCGAGAATGCCAGCTTCCCTCATGCTGTCACCTTTGACACGCAGTAAAAAAAGATGGTCACCCTTAACCATTTCCTCGGGGAGAGCAAGGTAACTTTCAATATTTTCTTCAGCTAATACAGGGATCCCGGCGGTTACCTGACCAAGGAGGGGAACAAGCCGGGATCTCCTTTTTTGTTTGGGGTTTATAGAAGCGTCCAAAATTTCAATGGCACGGGGCTTGGTAGGATCCCTTTTAATATATCCTTTTTTTTCTAGTGCCTTTAAATGTGCATGTACCGTCGAACTGGAGCTAAGGCCCAGTGCCTGGCAAATCTCCCGAACAGAAGGAGGGTAGTTTTTATGCATAACTTCTTCATTTATAAAATTCAATATTTCTCTCTGCCGTGAAGTTAATTTTTTCAAAAAAATCAACTCCTTATTACGATATAATGTTGGATAAATTATAACATATAAAGATGTTTTTAGCAAACAACGGTTCGGAGAGAATGTCTTTTTGTATATTTTTTACCTTTTTATTTTGTTGTTATTGTTGTTGACATGCGCCATCATGTTAATGAGCTTGTTTATACTGTCAAGATAAGCTTTTACACTGGCTTCCACAATATCCGTACTGACACCGCGTCCGATTATATTCTTATCCTTATGGGTTATCTTGATGGAAACCTCTCCAAGGGCGTCCATTCCATGGGTAACAGCACGCAAGTTATAGTTATCCAGGCGGGTAATAATATTTGTGATCTTGTCAACCGCTTTATATGCCGCATCAATAGGGCCTGCCCCGCTGGAAACCTCTTCAAAAGTTTCTTCACCTTTACGCAGGCGTACCACTGCCGCCGGTATAGTTCTGGTACCGCTTACTGTTTGCAGGTATTCCAGTTCGTACGTAGGCTCTGCAAAGGAAATATCAATGAGTAATGCTTCCAGGTCTTCATTGTACACTTCTTTCTTTTTATCTGCCAGTTCCAGAAAACGATGATAAAAATTTTGAAACTCCTCATCATTAAGCTGGTAATTTATGCTTTCTAGTTGATGACGTACCGCATGGCGCCCTGAACGGGCAGTAAGGATCATTTGTGCTGCCTGCCCGCCTATCAGGTCAGCGTTTATTATTTCATAGGTTCTTTTGTCTTTTAATACCCCATCCTGATGTATACCCGAAGAGTGTGCAAAGGCGTTTATACCGATAATTGCTTTATTTACGGGAATCGGTATACCTGTGAGCTTGCTCACCATGCGGCTGGTGCGATAAATTTCCTTTAGATTAATTCCTGTTTCAAATGGAAACAGATCTTTCCTTATAATCGTAGAGAGGACAATCTCTTCCAGGGCTGCGTTTCCTGCCCTTTCACCGATACCGTTAACATTGCATTCCACCTGCCTGGCACCGTTTTGCACTGCGAACATTGAATTAACAACTGCCAATCCCAGGTCATTGTGACAGTGCACGCTGATAGTGGCTTTATCGACATTGGGAACTTCTGTTTTAATCTTCCTGATTAATCTGCCAAATTCCTCCGGAACAGCGTAGCCTACCGTATCAGGAATATTAACTACGGAAGCGCCGGCATCAATAACAGCCTCCACAACTCTTAAAATATAATCTTCCCGTGCCCGGGTGGCATCTTCCAGAGAGTATTCCACATCTTCAGTGAAACTTTTGGCATATTTTACAGCCTGAACAGCTTCTTTCAAACATGTTTCAGGGTCTTTACGCAGCTTTTTTTCCATATGAATATCTGAAGCGGCCAGGAAAACATGGATACGAGGCTTTTCCGCATCTTTAACGGAATTCCAGGCACAGTCGATATCTTCCTTAACAGTCCTGGCAAGAGCTGCTATAACCGGACCTTTAACCAACCTGGATATTTGTTGAACGGCACGGAAATCACCGGGAGAAGAGACAGGAAACCCTGCTTCAATAACATCAACTCCTAAGCGGGCAAGCTGGCGGGCGATTTCCAGTTTTTCCTGGGCATTTAGCTTTGCTCCCGGTGTTTGTTCTCCATCTCTTAAAGTGCTATCGAAGATAAAAATTCTGTTACTCATTTTAAAGTAATCACCTCTTTTTAATAATTAAAAGACCTTTCGTCCCAGCATAAATTAGAGACGAAAGGTCAAGCCCTCCGCGGTACCACTCTATTTGACAGGCATAAATATCCTGTCCTCTCTAAGTGTCCTTCTTTTAACGGCAAAGACCCGTCCAGACTTACTCTCACCAAGGGGTTCAGTCAGCTTCTCACAGGGGAGTTTCAGAAAGTAGAAGAGGTTGCTCTTTCAGCAAACGGCAACTCTCTGGGCACTTCATGCCTTTCCTACTGGTCCTGTTCATCGTATTTAACTTTAGTCAATTTAAGATATAGCTTATACATTTTTATCCTTTCTGTCAACCCCTTAAGGCAAATATTTATAGCTTAAGATAAGACCCCCTGGAAAAAATATAGTCCGATAATATATATTATGTTAACTTTATTGTATACATCATTTTTTAACTGTGCGTTTGCTTTCTTTAATCCCTGGTATGGTCTTTTTCCACTTTAGTTTACGTGCACTCCTGGCGCTGTTTTTTACAGCATTAATTCTAAGTAACTTATTATTGGAGTTGTTACTTAATTCTTCAAGAGTGTTTTTTGTACCGGACCATAGGCCTATGGCGGAAAGACCGGAAATCAAACCCAAAAAAATAGCTTTTTGGGGTTCACCGGGTGCCAGGTAATAAAATCCGGAGAGAATTCCCAGTATTAATGCCGTAATAGGAGAAAATTTTTTGGGTATACCTACTCTTTTTAGCAGCTCCACCATTGCCAGAATCACCGGTACCAGGGCCATACCATAAATACTAAATTCTTCCATTTTTTTCTACCTCCCTGATTTTAAGCGCTTATTTAAAAAATATTCGGGATGCATCATAAAAAGAACTTTTCCCCAGTAAAACGTTTTACTTTAAATTTAAGTTTATTAAATTCGGGAAAAGCAATACCTAGCTTGTCATATATATTTTAACCATAATTTATGCTAAACTAAAGTTAAAATTCTAGGCAGGACTTAGGTAACCATGAAAAAAAGTCTTTTATTTGCTTTTATTATCGCGTTATTGAGTTTTTCCCTTTTTTATATTACTTCCTGTAATGAGATAAAGGTAATAATTCAAAACGGAGAAAATTCCTTTAATTCTTTAAGTGAAAATGACCTTAACTTATTAGAAAAAGAATCTTTCTTAAATTATGCTATTTTGGAGGGTATTTACAACAAAAGTATTGTTCTCGCCGTAGTAGGTGATATTATGGTCCATAGTCCCCAGCTTACCAGTGCTTATCTTGAAAATGAAGGTGCGTATCACTTTAAGGACTGCTTTTCTTATATAACATCTTATTTGCATAAAGCTGACTTTGCTGCAGGCAATTTGGAAACAACCATTGCCGGCAGGGAATTTGGTTACAGTGGTTACCCGTTTTTTAATTCTCCTCCGGAATTAATTACTGCCTTGAGAGAAAGTGGTTTCCATTTATTGTTTACAGCTAATAATCATTCCATGGATCGGGGAGAAAAAGGCGTTATTAATACTATTAATTATCTTGAAGAGGAGTGTTCGGGTTTCGTAGGTACTGCCCGCAACCAGGAAGAGAGAGAAAGGGGTTTTATGCTTTCCCAAAACGGTATTAAGGTAGCATTCTTTGCTTATACCTATGGAACAAACGGTATCCCCTTACCTTCCGGGAAAGAATACCTGGTTTCCCTGATCGATGAACAGTTAATCGAGGAGGACATAATCAGGGCAAAACAAATCCAAGAGGCTGATCTAGTAGTAGTAGCACTGCACTGGGGCGAGGAATACCAGCGCTTACCTTCAAGTTATCAAAAAGAACTTGCCAGAAAACTTGTAGACATGGGTGCAGATATTATTATCGGCGGCCATCCCCACGTTATTCAGCCAGCGGAGATAATTAAAACAGAAAAAGGTGAGGGTTTGTGTCTTTATTCTCTGGGAAATTTTATTTCCAACCAAAGGTGGCGCTATAGTGATAGCGGGGTTATTGTCTATCTTAAGCTCCAGCTAAATCCCGCCCTGAATACTTCTCAGGTAACACTTTTAGAAATAATACCTACCTGGGTACACAAATTTCTACAAGAAGGAAAGTGGAAATATACAGTGCTTCCTGTTCGGGAAGTTTTAGAAACAGAAAACGCCAAGGAAATTTATAAATTATCAAATCGGGATTACCAGCGCCTTCAAGAAGTTCAAGAAGAAACTGAAGAAATTTTCTGGCGTTTCTGGTATAACTAACCCCTCTCCTCCTTAAATGTAACCTAACCAATAAGAGTATGGTTTCTAATTTTGAGTTTATACTGCAGATTTATAATGTAAGATGCCTGGAAAGGGAATAATAAAATTGTGGCTACTTTAACTAAACAACACGACAAATTAAAAATAGGGATATTTACAGATAGTTATTTTCCATATATAAGCGGTGTTGTACGCTCCATAGATATTTTAACGGGTGCATTAGAAAATACAGGTCATGAAGCCTTTATTTTTGCCCCAAACTATCCCTTGGCACCTAAAGAAGAAAAGGTATATCGTTATTTTTCTTTGCCGGCACCCACCCAACCGGGTTTTTACCTCCCTATTCCTATTTCTCCCCGGTTGCCTGCTTTAGTGCAAAACCTTAAGCTCGATCTTATCCATGTCCATACTCCTTTTCTTTTAGGCTCGCTGGGTACTTTAACATCAAAACTATTAAACTTGCCACTGGTTTTTACCTACCATACCTTATATCACCGCTACTCCCATTACCTCCCCCTGGGAAGAAATATCAGTTTCACCATGATAAAGTACTGGAATAAGCATTTTTGTAACAGATGTGATTTAATTATCGCTCCTTCTTTATTCGTTAAAAAACTTCTAGAAAGAAGCGGCATTTCCAGTCCTGTAGATGTTATTCCCACGGGTCTCCAGGATACTTATTTTTCTAATAACAAGGATCAGCAATGGTTGCGAAACAAATTCAATTTAGGAACAGAAGAAAGAATTTTATTATACGTAGGCCGGTTGGGTAAGGAAAAAAACATCCCTTTTTTATTAGATGCCCTGGAACGCATTATTAAAAAATTACCTTATGTCAGGCTTGTGATCGTGGGAACAGGTCCGGAGGAATCGAACTTAAAATTACTCTGCCGTCAAAAAAATATTAACCAGTATGTCCTATTTACCGGGAAAGTTGATAACGAAGAACTTATAAAATGTTACGCCGGAGCAGATATTTTCACTTTTGCCTCCCAAACAGAAACACAGGGACTGGTAGTCGGTGAAGCCAAAGCCTCCGGTTTGCCGGTCGTAAGTCTGTATTCACCTTGTTTATCAGATATTATTTTTAATGGCAAGGATGGGTTCCTCGTTCATAATTTACAGGATTTTATCGCCAGGTTAACATACCTGCTGGAGAATGAAGATTTGATTAAAAAAATGGGTAAAAGAGGAAAGATAAATGCCATCAGGTTTTCCTCCAATCTTTTAGTTAATAAAATGCTGAGCTCATATTATAAAGTTATCCAGGTAAAAGCCGGTAAATTATCCTAGAGATCATGCAAAGGTAAATAGTTCTTTGGCCCTTTTTAATCTTTCCAGGACTCTATCTCGTCCCAGGAAAGAAATAATATCAAATAGTTCGGGCCCCATGGTACGGCCAGTAATAGCCAGCCTGGTAGGAAGATTGATTTGTGCTAAGGGAACATTTAACCTCTGGCTTAATTTCTCCAATTCTTCCTTTATCCGTGATGCCTGAAAAGGTTCTACAGTCTCCAGCGTATTAAAAATTTGGTTTAAAATATCGCCGGTACTTTTTTTACGAAAATGTTTTTCCACTCCTTTTTCGTCATAAGAAAAATCATCCTGGAAGAAATAATCAGAAGCTTCAACAACTTCGCGAAGAGTTTTTACTCTATCCCTTACAAGATCCACAACCTTTTCCATGGTTTCGTTTAAAAAAACTTCCTGGTAAGAATTCATTGTTTTACTTAGGTGTTCGTTATCTTTAAAAAAAGGTAAAACCCTTTGGACAACTGTTCGCAAATCTATTGTTCTTAAATAATGACCATTAAGCCAGATTAGTTTTTTAAGGTCATAGATGGCAGGGTTTTTACTCACCTTTTCCAGGGAAAAAGAATCAATTATTTCGTCAATATTCATTATTTCCCTGTCTTCACCCGGAGACCAACCCAAAAGAGCCAGGTAATTTATCAAAGCTTCCGGCAATATCCCCATTTCTCTATACTCCTGTACCGACGTCGCCCCGTGCCTTTTGCTTAGTTTGCTGTGGTCTGGAGCGAGTATCATCGGGACGTGGGCATAAAGAGGCAATTTATACTCCAGCTGCCGGGCAATGATCTGTTGACGGGGAGTATTGGAAAGGTGCTCTTCCGCCCTGATAACGTGGGTAATTTCCATTTTATAATCATCGATAACCGAAGCAAAATTATAAGTCGGTAAACCATCGGACTTCATGATTATAAAATCGTCAAATATTTTATTTTCAAAAACAACCGGGCCCCTGATAAGATCTTCAACAACTGTTTCCCCTTCCTCCGGTACCAGAAGTCGGATTACAAAGCTGTTAGCAGCCTTTTTATCTTCGCTTTCTTCCAAAGATAAATACCGGCATTTCCCACTGTAGCGTGGCGGTAGCCCTTGTAGGCGTTTATTTTCCTTTTCTGCCGTCAGTTCTTCTGCAGTACAAAAACAGTAATAAGCCTTTCCTTCATTTACAAGCTTTTGAGCTTCGGCCCTGTGAAGATCCAGGCGTTCCGATTGAAGATATGGTCCATAATCCCCTCCCCTTTCTGGACCTTCGTCCCAATCCAGGCCCAACCATTTCATGGAAGTTATAATCGAATTTAAAAACTCCGGAGAGGAGCGCTGCTTGTCCGTATCATCGATTCTTAAAACCATCTTTCCTCCCCGGTTTCTGGCAAAAAGCCAGTTAAAAAGCGCTGTCCTGGCCCCGCCAATGTGTAATTCCCCGGTAGGGCTGGGAGCAAATCTTACCCTTATATCTGTCATTTACTTAACACCTCATCTTTGTTTCCTTTATAAATATTTATTTCTTTTTTTCCCAGCAAAATCCTTCATTACGCTTTAATCTTGTATTTCTTCGGCCTTAAGAATTATTGGTTTTAAGGCAGAAAGAATTTTTACGGTATGTTCAGCGTATTCCTGGTAGATATTCTTCATCTCTTTATTTTCTGTTTCCAGAGCAAAGCTCTCCAGTTGAGCATTAATCTTTTCTAACTTTATGACTAACTCCTTTTCCCTGGTGGATTGCGGCCTGGGCTGCTTGTCATCATAAAGATCCACATACAGCTTTCCATTGGTATCAAGTTGGGCCAGGGAAACAGTTTCAGGATCTTCCACTCCCATCTCGTTGAGCTTATCCTTGAGCCAATTTTCAGTATATCCCCTGTGATGCAGGTTTCTTTGCATTATTTTTCCGTGTAGGACTACTACGGAAGGAAAGCCCTGGTGCTGAACTACCATCTTTAAATCTTCCGGTGTAATGCTTTGTTTTTGGCTTTTTTTGATGACGCTTATTTCCCCTCTTGGTTCAAGGACAGCAAATTCTACATCTTCAAGGAGCGCAACCCCTTGTAAACGTAACGCTGACATCAAGTCATCAAAATTCAGCTTCGCTCGGAAGAGATTCTTTTCCTGGATCTTACCATTTTTGATAAGCACCAGGGGTCCACCGACTAATATTCGCCTGACATTGGGA
The DNA here is from genome assembly GCA_003605065.1 of Dethiobacter sp. Taxonomy (GTDB): domain Bacteria; phylum Bacillota; class Dethiobacteria; order DTU022; family UBA8154; genus UBA9862. The sequence goes on from QZJM01000058.1 coordinate 15,941, forward strand.
AATCTTATTCCTGCTAAATTTAAGGAAATAGAAAGAAAGGCCCATAAGCCCATATTTAAAAGGCTGGAACCAAAATGCACCTCGCTATCTACCAGGGCTGCGGCAGCAATACTTCCGATGGTAATAGCTACGACGAAGTCTATGGCCGTAATCTCCCCGATTTCTACCGGACCCATTAACCTGACTACAATCATAAGAAATATGAAAGCAAAAATCCCCCGTACTAAAAATCCGAGGATATGTAATTCCGGTGTACTTAAAAATATTTGTTCCCAAAAGGACATAAGAATACACCCCTGTTATTTTTGCTGTTTATTATAACTAAAATTATTACTAAAGATACCCGGTATATCTTACCTTTCAATTCCTGCGTCATTTTCATTGTCCGGAAGTATTCCTACAGCATAAATTTCCGGAGTAGGAGCATAGTAATTTTTTCCCAGGTGTTCCCGGAACACTTCTTTCTCATTTTCATAAAATATGCGTATCGTTTCTGCTGTGTATCCCGGTTTGCCTTCCTGGATTAAATTACGGTAAGAAGAAGGTTTGTCTTCTACTTTCCGGTAGTGTACCGGTGGGTCGATAATTTGTAAACTTTTTGTTCTGATTTTTACTTTTCGAATTTTGGAGGGATCACCAAAAAATATAGCTTTTAATTCATTATCCAGTACCTGCGTATGAATTAAAATGTAGCAAGGGGCATTATTCGTAAATTTTAAATCCTTGTAATTAAATGCAACGGTAGCATCATATCCCGGGGGAAGATAGCCTACAGGGAGTCCGTGATTGTGACGTTCCTCAATACTCAATCCTGCTCGTAGCGCAGCATTATATATGGTGGAAGATACCTGGCAGATACCCCCCCCTGGCCCCATTATGAGGCGATCATTAACTATAACGGGTGCTTCTTTATAACCGTCTTCCAGGCTGGCTTCGCCGATAATTTGATTAAATGAAAAAATATCTTCCGGTGCAAGAAGGAGATTATCCAGTTTGTTAGCAGCAAGAATTATGTTATGAGACCTGTTTGTCGAGGTGGTGCTAAAATATGTACTGGCCGCTGCTATTTCACTTTTTATTCCTCTGTCCAGGATATGGGAAATGGACATTTCCGGAGGTAGGTATTCCATCTCAAGTTGAATAGTCAAAGGGAAAGAAGGCCAATTAGCTAGCTCCTGCATTACTTTTTTGTGTATTTGTTCTAATTGTAAATCCGTTCCTCTTTTATGCGGCCTTAATTTTAACTTTCCTTCTTCTGCCCAGATCAGCGCGCTTTGCGGGGGCTTGTATCTTTCTTCTTTAACCGGCGATAAAACAGAAAAGAATCTTTCATCCTTTACTGTAAAACACCCTGGAATATTCGCTCCTCCACGATAAATCCTGATCCTTTCCCTATAATCAAAGGGGGTATTCAGGCAGATTATTTCTTCCATGATCCTTTCTTTTTGAAGTGTTATGCCCATTTCCTCCAGAGAAAAGTTTAAAGGCATATCTTCACCGGAAATATACAAATTTATTTCTTTTTTTCCCAATTCAGTTTTTATTTCTTCCAGAAGTGTTTCTATTTTCTCATAGGTTTTACCGCCTACATAATTTGGCCCAATATAAATTCCCAGTGGAGCCCGTTTTTTAAAGTATATATTTTCGGAAATAACCAACAAAGAAGCGATTACTAATAATACTGCTAATAGGACCTTTACTAATTTTGACTTTATTATGGTCATAACACCATCACTTTTTATAAAATAATACACCATATGTTTATGTATACTTTTTAATAACTATGCATAAAAAAAATTCCCTGTGAGTTGTCTCGCAGGGAATTTTTTGATATTAACATAGAAAAACATTTTGATGCAGTCCTGTTATGAATAACAAACTAAATCTAAAGCAATGACAGGAAAACACCGGCTACTATGGCAGAGCCGATAACTCCGGCTACATTGGGGCCCATGGCATGCATTAACAGGTAATTATTCGCATTGGCTTCCTTACCAACTACCTGGGATACCCTGGCAGCCATGGGAACCGCCGAAACTCCCGCCGAACCGATTAAAGGATTTATCTTGCCTCCGGTCAGCTTGCACATAATTTTGCCCATAATAACACCGCCGGCGGTTCCAAAGGCAAAAGCCAGTAACCCCAACCCGATTATTAACAGGGTCTGCGGTGTCAGGAAATAAGCAGCACTGGCTTTGGCTCCCACCGTTACGCCCAGAAAAATGACAACTATATTGTTTAATTCATTCTGCGCCGTTTTGCTCAGGCGATCTGCTACCCCGCATTCTCTCAACAGGTTCCCGAACATCAGCATTCCTAAAAGAGATATGGCAGCAGGTAAAAAAAGGCCGGTTAAAATTATCACAACAATGGGGAACAGGATGCGTTCTGTTTTAGAAACCGGTCTTAATTGCTGCATAACTATGCTTCTCTCTTTTTTAGTAGTTAATAATTTCATAATCGGAGGCTGGATGATGGGAACAAGAGCCATATAAGAATAAGCGGCAATAGCGATGGCTCCTAGAAGATGGGGAGCCATTTTGGAAGTGAGAAAAATAGCCGTGGGCCCATCAGCACCGCCGATAATACCTATGGAGCCGGACTCCTGCGGTGTAAATCCCAGCAGCAAAGCACCGATAAATGTAACAAAGATGCCAAGCTGTGCTGCTGCTCCCAGCAGCAGTGTCATTGGATTGGAAATCAAAGGACCGAAATCCGTTAATGCACCTATCCCTAAAAAAATTAAAGGTGGGTAGATCCCCAGTTCAATACCCTGGTAAAGATAATAAAGCAATCCCCCTACTTGTCCATCAGCGGGAGGAGTCATCAGTGACCCCAGTGGCAAATTAACCAGCAGCATTCCAAAACTAATAGGTACCATTAGTAAAGGCTCATATTTTTTGGCAATACCAAGGTACAGAAGAAAAAGCGCAATAATAATCATAATTAGCTGAGGAATGGTCAGGTTAGCAAATCCTGTTGAAAGTATAAATTCCCCTAGCTTTACAAGCATTTTTTACCCCTCCCTGACTTATTCAATGACCAGCATAAGATCCCCGGTATTTATGGTTGCACCGCTTGTTACATGGATTGATTTAACAACGCCCGAAGCAGGAGCAGTTACTTCGTTTTCCATTTTCATCGCTTCCAGGATCAGTAATGTATCTCCTTCTTTAACGCTGTCGCCTTCTTTGACTTTAACATCCAGGACAGAACCGGGCATGGGCGCAGTAACCTGAGCACCGCCTCCAGCTGCCGGTCCAGCTTTTTCTCTGGGGGCGCCAGGAGAAGCTGCCGGTGTATCCTGTGCTTTAGGTGTTGCGGTTTGCGGCGTTATGGGTGTAACAACTGGTGAAAATGAGGTTGCGGAACCCCCTACTTCTTCCACCATAACTTCGAACGGTTCACCATTAACATAAACTCTATATTTTTTCATCTGAACTTCCCCCTTCTTAATAATACAAAGTCTTGTCTTAAATTTAATACTCTTGTCCTGCCGGCCTGAGCCCACATGTTTGTTGCCGGTTCGGGTGTGTTATTTCCAATCGCAAAGGAGTTCTGTTTATCCAGAGCAAACAAAAGCGCTCCCATGGAGGCGGCAATTATTTCCGCTCTAACAGCCGTCTGTGCTGTATCACTTGTAGTACAGACTATTTCCGGTGCTGCCTGAGGCCGTGCTTGAACACCTGAACGGCCCGTTTGAACAGTATTGTTGGCAGTGCTTTTGGCCTGTATTTTGTTGTTGGATTTATAATAAAATATCTTGTTAAAAGCTAATAAAACAAGAGCCAGCAGCAGAAGTGATGTCATAACTATTAAAAGCCCGATTGCCATCATTTCTAAACCATAGCTAAGGTTATGCATTACCTAACCCTCCCCCATTTTTCTATAATTTTATAAAAAAAAATTTATAACTTCTCCACCTCCTCTGATTTCACACGTTCCATTCCTAGCGCACAGCCTTTATGTAAGGCCTTTAGGTTTAAATCTATCGTATGGGGCGGTACTCTGGCCATTAATGCCTTTTCCACACTGGAAATGTTTAAAATTCCGCTTATAACTGTAATAACCCCCAAAGCTACTATATTAGCCGCTATTTCACTGCCGAGATCTTCCCTGGCCGTTCTAATTATCGGGAAAACATTTACTTTTGTTAGATATAACTTCGGATTAACTTGTTCGTCCACAACGATAATCCCTCTGGGTTTAACACGGTAGCAGTATTTCGTATAGGCCTCCGGTGATAAGGCTAAAAATATATCGGCTTCTTCAACCATTAAAAAACCTATAGGGCTATTACTGATTATTACTTCCGCCCGGCTGGCACCTCCCCTTGCTTCCGGTCCATAACTCTGAGTCTGGACTACATATTTTCCTTCCAGGTTAGCCGCTTCTGCCAGGATTATCCCGACTAAAATAAGGCCCTGTCCCCCTGTGCCGCTAAGCCTGATATCATAACGCTGCTCGACCGATTTAATCATTATCATTTCCCCTGGGCTATTTTGATAATCTTCTCATATTCCTCGGTATATTCGGGACGGTAATGAGCAGCAAGTACACCGGTTAAAACTTTACCCTTGAGTGCACCAGGGGCTAGTTTGTTAACATCTTTCACGGAAACAGTATTTTCTTTTTGCCACTTGAGCATTTCCACCACATTTCCCTTTTTATTCAAACGCCCGTAATAAACCGGGCACTGGGAGAGAACTTCTACCAGAGAAAACCCCCTGTTTTCTATTGCTTTTATAATCAAATCTTCTAACAAAACAGGTTGAGAGGTTCCTCCCCTGGCTACGAGAGTAGCGCCGGCCGCCTCTGCTACCTTGCACATATCTAATTCCGGTTCGATATTGCCGTACGGCGCAGTTGCGGCATTTTCTCCTTTAGGTGTCAGGGGAGAATACTGACCGCCGGTCATACCATAAATACGGTTATTGATAACAATAAGGGTTATATTTACATTTCTCCGGCAGGTATGCAGGAAATGATTACCACCTATTGCCGTGGCATCACCATCCCCCGTAATAACAATAACTTCCAGGGCAGGATTAGCCAGTTTGATTCCCGTCGCAAAAGCCAGAGGACGGCCGTGAGTTGTATGAAGGGTATTAAAATCTAGATAACCGGTTATTCTGGAAGAACAACCGATCCCGCTTATAACAACAACTTTATCAGGATTTAGCTGCAGCGTGTCTACAGCTCGTAAAAATGCACTCATAACCATCCCGTTACCGCATCCGGGACACCAGATATGAGGCATTTTATCCATACGCAAGTATTTTTTAACATTAAATAACTTAGGCATGTTTTTCTTCTCCCTTTAAATGGGCCATAATTTTGCGGGGCTGCAAGAGTTGACCGTCAATCTGGGATATTGGTACTAACAAAGTTTTATCTTTCAGGACTTTTTTTATCTCTCCGGCATATTGTCCAAGGTTCATTTCCGGAACAAGGACAGTTTTTTTACCCAGGGATTTTTGATAAATCAATTTTTCCGGAAAAGGCCAGATCGTCTGCAGTTGAAGTAAACCGGCTCTGACACCTTCTCTTCTCAGAAGGGCAACAGCACTGGCTGCGGAACGTGCCGCGGCCCCATAAGCGATAACCAGATGTTCCGCATCCTCTGTTTTAACTTCCTGATACAGTGTTATTTCATCGAGGTAAGCTATTATTTTATTATTTAACCTCTTGAGAAGTTTGTCAATAGCTGCATGGTTGCCGGTACAGGGAAAACCGCTTTCGTCATGGACCAAACCGGTAACATGATACCGGTATCCCTCCCCAAAAGGAGCCATAGGTGGCGGTTCACCCGCTTCCGTTGCATAGGGAAGATATTTATCCGGTGATACCCAGGGTTTCTGCCTATTTAGAATTTTTATATGATCGTATTTTTCCAGGTCAATACTCTCTCTTAGATGTCCGATAGTTTCATCTAAAAGCAGGATGACCGGTGTCCTGAATCTCTCAGAAAAATTAAAAGCCATAATGGTCAGGTAATATACTTCCTCCACTGAAGCGGGGCAAAGGGTTATAATCGTATGCTCACCATGGGTTCCCCACCGGGCTTGCATAACATCTCCCTGTGAGGTAAGTGTTGGAGCTCCGGTACTGGGGCCTAAACGCTGTACATTTATGATTACACAGGGGATTTCCGTCATAATGGCAAATCCAATACTCTCCTGTTTTAAACTAAAACCTGGTCCGCTTGTTGCTGTTAAGGTCTTGAAACCGGTTAAAGAAGCCCCTATTATAGCGGATATGGAGGCAATCTCATCTTCCATTTGGATAAATTTGCCTCCGGCCTGGGGGAGCCTCCTGGATAATATTTCGGCAATTTCCGTTGACGGTGTAATGGGATAACCGGCAAAAAAATCTACTCCTGCCTTCATTGCTCCTTCAGCGCAGGCCTCATTCCCCTGCATTAGTTTCCTAATCATTATCTTTTTCCTCTAACTCGATGGCAAAATCGGGGCAGCGGAGCTGGCATAAACCACAAAGAGCACAGTTTTCCGGTCTCACGGCTGCGGATTTTCCTTCTCTCATTTCAAACACCTTTTTAGGACAGTATTCCACACAAATCCCGCAGCCTTTACACCAGGCTTCATTTATTTTTACCCGTTCTATAGTTGTCCTGCTTTTCTCAGATGACATTTTTTGTTAACCCCCACTTCCTTACGGGTAAAAGAATGAAATAGGAACCACCGTTCATGCCTGTAAGCTATTCTTTATTAATTCTTTAAAACCCTTTTTTTCTAGAATTTAAATCATTTAAATAAAACACTCTTTAGCTCTTTTAATTTATCCAGATATTTATAATCCAACCTTACAGTACCAATAAAGCCCGACGAACCCATATCCTTCCCATGGTAATCTGATCCACCGGTGATTAAAAGATTATACTTCCCGGCCATTTTTAAATACCGGCAACGATCAATGATGCGGTGCTCGGGATGAAACGCTTCAATTCCCAAAAGCCCCATCCTCACCATGGAAGGAATTAACTCATCTGCTTTATAAAGGCCTGGATGTGCCAAAACCGGAATGCCTCCCGCTCCGCGGACTAAATTTAAAGCCTCTTGAAGACTTAATCTGTAACGCTCTACATAGGCCGGACAGTTGTTCCCTATATATTTAGCAAATACCTCTGCCGGTGTTCTGCAATAGCCTTTCTGGCAAATAACCAGAGCTAAATGAGGCCTGCCCAGCATATCACCCCTGGCTTTTTCGAGTACTTCTTCAATTTGTATATCAATACCCAGATTCTTTAATTTATCAACCATTTTTACCATTCTTTCATGCCGGCTTGTACTGACATCCTTAAGTATTTTATGGAGCTGGGGATTTTCAGGATCACAATAATAACCCAGAAGATGCGGTTCCTTATCCTCATAACTGGTACTGAGCTCGACTCCGGGTATTATTTCCAACCCATACTTTTTACCTGCAGTTTCTGCACAAGCTACTCCCCGCATGGTATCATGATCGGTAATACCAATAGCAGCCATACCTTTTTTGTTAGCTTCTGCTACGACCTGGCAGGGATTTAAAAGTCCATCTGAAAAGGTGGTATGGATATGTAAATCCACGCATCTTGGTACCATTTTTAACCTCCATAACGCTTGCCTGTAATCTTAAAATTCTTTTACTCATTCCATGTCCGAACAAAAATAAAAATAGTTAACGTACTTGTAAATTTCTCCCCGGGCAGGCTTTTTTTAGTTTACTGTTTCCACACCTTGTTTATAACCCGTAAAAAATTTCCCCATAGTATTTTACTGACATCTTCTTTTTTAAAGCCTCTTGACAAAAGACCCTGGATAAGAAAATGGAGAAATGAAACATCATCCAAGCCTTGTAAATATTTTCCTTCCATACCGTCAAAATCTGATCCAATACCCAGATGATCAATACCGGCAATTTCCGCAATATGTTCAAAGTGATCCAGCAACTTTTCCAGATCAGGGTTTACAAAAAAAATAAAATCAGGATAAAACGATAATCCTATAACGCCTCCATTCTTCTGCAGCAATTTAAGCTGGTCATCTGTTAAGTTGCGAGGGTGATCGCAAATCGCCCTGGCATTAGCATGGGAAACAACTACCGGTTGAGTAGTTAACAATAAAACATCATCAAAACTTTTCTCCGCCATATGGGCCAGGTCAATAATCATTCCCATATCGTTCATCTCTTTAATTACTTTCTTTCCAAATCTCGTCAGACCCCCGCCTGCTTCTCTCTCCCAGACCCCGTCAGCGATCTGATTTCTCTGATTCCAGGTCAGACCTAATCCTCTTACCCCCAGGCGATAAAGCGCTCTTAAAACTCCCAGATCGCCTTCCAGAGCTTCCCCTCCTTCTACCGTAAGAACTGCAGCAATTTTCCCCTCACTATTTACGCGCATTAAGTCACTAGAACTGCATACAACTTCTAACCTGTCATGACAGGTTTCCATTGTACGATAAAAATAATCCAGCAACTGCAAACATCTTTTTAAGGCATGACAGGGTTTATACTCTGGTTCAATATAAAGGGCGAAGAATTGCACCTTAATATTCCCTGCTTGCATTCTGGGCAGATCTACCTGGGCCGAGATGTTTTTTTGAGAAAAACGATAGAATCCTTTTTCTTGTGTAAAGTAGTGAACAGTATCGCAATGGGCATCTATAATCCCCTCATTAAATTTAACAAGCTGGCCTTCTTCTTTTTTAAAAATATCCAAATAAATTCCTCCTAAACCATTATTTAATATATTATCACATTAATGTCCCAGACATAAAAAAACACACCTTTTTTAAAAAGAGGTGTATTTTATATAAAATTAAGAAATATCTTTAAAAAAATTTTTTAACGTGGTTCAATAATTAATTTTATAGCCGTTCTTTCTTCTCCATCGATTTGAATGTCTGTAAAAGCAGGGATACAAATCAAATCCATGCCACTAGGAGCAACAAATCCTCTTGCTATAGCTACTGCTTTTACAGCCTGGTTTATGGCCCCCGCTCCAATTGCCTGGATTTCTGCTCCGCCTCTTTCCCGTAAAACTCCGGCTAGAGCCCCGGCAACGGAATTGGGGTTGGATTTTGCTGAAACTTTTAATACTTCCATTATTTAATTGGTACCTCCTTTAGACAAATTATTTACTTTATAGTTGCTTTGTTTATTATATTCTCCAGTATTTAAATATTTCCTTCACTTAATTTAAAAAAATTTTTATATTCTTTTAAATATTATATTTCTTAACTATTCTCTTAATTTCCAAAGCTTTACCATTTAACGGGTTGATATGGAGATAAATGCCGTTTAAAATACATTCACCGCTGGCCAATTGCCAGTTTATCGGTAAGCCTTTTAAAAATCTATCTAAAACTAAATCCGGATCTAAACCTAAAATGGAATTATAGGGACCTACCATGCCCGCATCACTAATATAGGCTGTTTTTCCCATATAGATTCTTTCATCGGCAGTCTGTATATGGGTATGAGTACCGATAATGGCACTGACCTTTTTTTTCAGGAACCATCCCATAGCCAGTTTTTCTGAGGTAGCTTCGGCATGGAAATCTACAATTATATTTGGCGTAACTTTCTGTAACAGGGCAATTTCCCGTGCAGCAACCTGAAAAGGACAATCAACAGGGGGCATAAAAATACGGCCCATAATGTTCAGTACACCAATGAAATAATCACCGCACGGAACGAGAGCCACGCCTTTTCCCGGGGCATGCAGGGACATGTTAGCCGGTCTTATTAATCTGGTTTCTTCATTAATAACTCCTAATATTTCCTTCCTGTCCCAAATATGATTACCTGTGGTAATAATATCTACTTTACTGTTAAACAGTTCATTCATTACAGGTGGAGTTATTCCTCTGCCACCGGCAGCATTTTCACCGTTTGCTATGACCAGATCTATTTTATAAATTTCCCTCAATTCCGGCAAAAAATTTTTTACAACTTTCCTGCCAGGACTTCCGACAATATCCCCCAAAAATAAAATATGCAAATTTTCCCCACCTTAATTATTTATCAAAAACATAAACTTTTCCGGCTTCACGAAAAGCAAGTAAATTTTCTTCATTTTCTTTTTTTCTGGACAACAGGTATTCGATCAAATCATCTTTATCAGTTTTTTTAATTTCCAAATAACCGTCATTACGTGTATCTATAATAACATTATGTTTAAATTCACTTAAAATTAAATTGCTGACAAGGTTTATTTCTTCCACAGTGATACTTTTCTTATTGAAAGTAACCTGTAATAGTGTCCATGATTTAGTAATTTTTCTGTTAATTTTAGGAATACTTTCTAATTTAGAGAGTTCACAATATGCTTGAACGCTTTCATAGAATACTTTTTTAAATTTTTTGTATATTTCGTAGTTAATATTTATTTTTAACATAAAGGACAGTTTTAATTTAGCTTCAACCAAATTATAATTTATTGTAAATATATGGGGAAAGCGAACAAGTAAAAAAATTAATAAATCAACATTGGATAATTCCTCTGAATTCTGTTTGGGATTCATAAATATCACTCCTGACCTCAGCATTTACACATTTGGTGTATGAACTGCAGAAATCTAAAAACATCTTACCCCAATCTATAAAAGAATGAATAGATTTTAATATTCCATAATAACTTTATGAATTCCTTCTAAGAAAAGAAAAAAGTGCCTTACGGCACTATTTACCATATTATTATAGTATTACCTGGCGTATTCTACGGCTCTGGTTTCTCTGATAACTGTAACTTTGATCTGACCGGGATATTCCAGCTCTTTCTCAATTTTTTTTGTAATATCCCTCGCCACTTTTATCGCCGTTAAATCATCTATTTTATCCGGTTTTACCATGATACGTATTTCCCGTCCTGCCTGTATAGCGTATGCCTTTTCCACTCCTTCAAAGGAGTCTGCTATTTCCTCCAGTTTCTCCAGGCGCTTGATATAAGATTCAAGTGTTTCACGTCTCGCTCCGGGCCTTGCTGCAGAAATTGCATCAGCAGCTTGTATTAGTACTGCCTCCAGGGATTGAGGTTCAACATCACCATGATGAGCTGCAATCGCATTAGCTATTTCAAGGGATTCACGATATTTTTTAGCCAGTTCCGCTCCATTTATAACATGGGGCCCTTCAATTTCATGATCCAGGGCTTTGCCTATATCATGAAGCAATCCTGCCCTTTTGGCAAATTTAACATCCAGACTAAGCTCAGAAGCTATGATACCAGCAAGATGTGCAACTTCCAGAGAATGTTTAAGTACATTCTGACCATAGCTAGTACGAAATTTTAATCTGCCTAGCATTCTCACCAGCTCTGGATGAAGTCCATGTACACCTATTTCAAAGGTAGCCTGTTCTCCTTCTTCCCGTATTTGAGCCTCAACTTCATGGCGGGCTTTTTCCACCATTTCTTCAATACGGGCAGGATGTATACGACCATCAACAATTAATTTTTCCAGAGCTATGCGTGCTACTTCTCTGCGAATAGGATCAAAACCGGATAAAATTACGGCCTCCGGTGTATCGTCGATAATTAAATCAATACCTGTCAGTGTTTCTAAGGTTCGTATATTTCTTCCTTCCCTGCCTATAATACGTCCCTTCATTTCATCATTAGGCAAGTTCACCACAGAAACTGTGGACTCGGAGACATGATCAGCCGCACAGCGTTGTATGGCCTGCGTAATAATCTCTCTCGCCCTTTTTTCTGCTTCTCCTTTAGCCTGCTGCTCAACATCCTTAATCATTTGGGCAGTTTCGTGCTGCATCTCATCTTTTACTCTTTTCAAAATAATTTCTTTTGCTTCTTCCGTTGATAACCCGGAAATTCTTTCAAGCTCTAAAAGCTGTTGTTTATAGGTCTCTGTTAATTTATCACGAATAAGAGTATTTTCTTCCTCACGTTTTTTTAGCTCATCATCTCTCTTTTCTAATTGAGATGTCTTTTTATCCAGCGATTCTTCTTTTTGTAGAATACGCCTTTCCAAACGTTGAACTTCTAAACGCCGTTCCTTTATTTCTTTTTCAAATTCATTTCTTAACCTGTGAACTTCTTCTTTAGCTTCTAATACTTTTTCTTTCTTTAATGTTTGGATCTTTTCTTCAGCTTCTTTTAAAATTTTTTCTGCCGCTTCTTCAGCAGATGCAGTTTTGGCCTCAGCAAAATATTTACGAATAAAGTATCCGGCGCCAAGACCTAGTAATATGCCAATTATTCCTGTAACAACTGCTAAATATTGCAATAAAATTCCCACCTCCTGCTGTTTTAGTTTCTTAAAGTAACAAAAATAATAAGCTGTGTAGTTTCACAGCTTAAAATAGAATGACCATCTTCTCCCTTTTGAAGAATGATCAGAATGATCTGCACTTTTACTTACCAAAGGATTTATCTAAAATGCCGCTGGTAGCTATGGCATCACTCAATGGTCACATCTATTTTAAGAACACCGGTTTTTACTGTTTCTTGAAACAATTTTATCCTCTTTATAGGGTTATGTCAAGTAAGAAAAGTTTTTTAAATAATGTTAATTTAATAATAATTTAATTAAGATTGCTGCCCTGTTTCTCTTCTTCTTTTTTGGCGTCTAAAAGGTTGTATGCCTGGCGAATTTGTTTCTCTATTTCATTAAATATTTCCTTGTTTTCCTTTAAAAACTCTTTGGCATTATCTCTTCCCTGCCCTACTTTTTCTTCTTTATAGGAATACCATGTTCCACTTTTTTTGATAATCTCTTTTTCAATGGCCAGATCAAGAATGCATCCTTCCCTGGAAATACCTTCCCCGTAAATAATATCAAAATCTGCTTGTCTGAAAGGCGGAGCTACTTTGTTTTTCACAACCTTGGCCCTGGTCCGGTTGCCGATCATATCATTACCCTGTTTTAAAGTTTCCAGCTTCCGTACATCAAGCCTTACGGAGGCATAAAACTTTAACGCCCTGCCACCGGGTGTAACTTCAGGATTGCCAAACATAATACCTACTTTTTCCCGGATTTGATTTATAAAGAGCGCTGTTGTTTGCGATTTACTGATAGCTCCGGATAATTTTCTCATGGCCTGAGACATAAGACGCGCCTGTAAGCCTACATGCATATCTCCCATCTCTCCCTCAATCTCAGCACGGGGAACCAGGGCAGCCACGGAATCAATAACCAGAACATCAATTGCTCCACTGCGAACCAGTGCCTCAGCGATTTCCAGAGCCTGCTCACCTGTATCGGGTTGGGAAACCAGCAGTTCATCAATATTAACACCCAGCTTTTTGGCATAAACCGGATCGAGGGCGTGCTCAGCATCTATAAATGCTGCAAAACCTCCTGTCTTCTGCGCTTCAGAAATTACATGTAAAGCTACTGTAGTTTTTCCGGAAGATTCAGGACCAAAAATTTCAATAATCCTCCCCCTGGGCAGGCCTCCAACTCCCAGCGCAATATCCAGTGATAACGCCCCCGTGGGGATCACACTGATATTAGCCCTGATTTCAGAACCAAGTTTCATAATGGAACCTTTCCCAAATTGCTTTTCTATTTGCAGTACGGCCATTTCTAATGCTTTCTTCTTTTCCATTTTATTATGTAACTGCCTCCTTAACCGGTATAAAACACCTGTTTGCTTTCTTCTAAGTTATTCTTTATCCAAAGGAAAATTCCTGCCTTCTTTACTTATTTTCCAACAAAATTTCTCGCAGGGGTTTATAAAGAGAACCGGTTGGTCGCAGTGTACTTTTTATTAAATAAATTTTATCCACAAGTAATATGTTCCTGCATTCCCATAAAAGTAATTAATTCTGAAAAATGAAGCGTTCAAAACTGAAATTCAAAGGAAATTGCGTTACTTTAATTAAATCCGCACTAAAAGGAAAAAAAACGCCTTCTGCCTCTGAATATCGAAAATTCAGCAAAATAAGGCTGAAATTAATATCCAGGTTTTTTAATCCTCTGATACCCGAAGCTCCTGTAGTTCCGGCATTTATTTCGATATAGTTTTCTCCTTTTTTAATATAGGGTTTATGCTGATGCCCTCCTAGAAGTATATAATTATTGTTACGGAGATATTTAAAAAATTCAGGATTATGGGCAGCAATTATATCGGCCCTTTCAGCCCCGTTAACAATTTCGTGCAATTTCTTTGCTGTGTTTTCCATGGCAGTGTCATCTGCTACAACCATAGCTGTCGAATATGATGCGGGATCAGCAATACCAGCTATGTTAAGACCTGCTATTTCAATTATGCCTTCCTCCAGGACGGTTACATTTTTAATTTTTTTAAGCTGCTCTACTACCAAAGGGGATTCATGATTTCCCGGAATAAAAATATAAGGAATATCAATATTGGTAAAAAATTGTGAAAATAATTCCATTTCCAGTAACGTTCCATAATCTACCAGATCTCCCGTATCAATAATCATTTCCACGTCAAAGGTTTCCACAATACGCTGAATAAAGTCAAAAGCAGCAGGGTTATTATGAATATCTGAAACATGGAGAATCCTTTTAGTATCTTTATTTTCAACCAGTGGATTATTTTTTTCAATTTCTTTATGTAAAAAAGATATATTTTCAACTACCTCCATAAACTGTATGCCGATATTTTCGATGACACCTATTCCTTCCTGCAGGGTACTTAAAACCCAGGGAGCAGCTTCCAGGATCCCTTCATATTCAGCCCTAGAAAATGCTGTCATATTAAAAGAAAGTAGCGCCACTGTTAGAAAAAACAACAATACCAAAATATTTACCAATCCGGCCCAGAACATCTCTTTTTTATTAATATTATGGCGCGTCCATAAAAGTATACTCGCCATACCCAAAAAGAAAGCTAGAAGTAAAAGAGAAGTTATATATTTAATAATATTTATTTTTATTTCCCGAATAATCTTTTCCGGCCAGAAACCTGTTTGGGAGAAGTTTCCAATAAATTCCGACATTTCTTCCAGGTTAATGTTTTTAAGGGTAAGATGAAAATCAAGAGGTGGAATATGCGTAGGAGCAATGATTTTCCCGAGTGGAGGAAAATGAATAAATGTCCGGCCGCTACCCATAAATTTTAAACTCGCCTCAAACTCAAAAGCCCCGGCAGAAAAATTTGCCGGGCTCAGGAATTGTATTACCAGGATCATAAATAACAAACTAAAAACAATTTTTTTAGTTTTATCAAATAACTTTTTGTTTAAGTTCATTTTTCTTCTCCATTTTGAGAAGTTCACGCAAATAGTCGCCGTTAATTCTTTCTTTTTCCAGTAAATAAGCGGCCGCCTTTTCAATTATATTTTTACAATCTTTAATTAAGCCCCGAACCTTTTCTTCCTGGATGTTAAGAATTTCTTTTAAGTTTTCATGAAGAAGACCGCTGGGAAGATCACTGCTGCTTACAACACCCAGGGAAGACATACCTGAATTTATTATTTTTTTCGCCAGTTCGATGGCCTGTTGAAAATCATTTGCTGCACCGGTACTGCGGCTGCCAAGAAGCTCTTCTTCGCTTAGCGCACCTCCCAGTAAAATGGCAATTTGCCCTTCCAGGTATTCCTTGGTGTAAATATAACTATCCTTTTCAGGCTTCTGCCGGATATACCCCATTGCCTTTCCCCGAGGTATAATCGTAATTGCAGAAATAGAATGCGGTTTAAGGGATTCACTTACAAGAGCATGGCCTATTTCATGGATGGCAATGCGCCTGCATTCCTCCTCCTCCGGTCGTTTTTCGAGCTTTTCTCCCATTATTACTTTGTCAATGGCTTCATAAAAATGTCTTTTTCCCAGGCGATTACATTTCTCACGAAAAGCCGCTATAGCTGCCTCGTTTGCCAGGCTTTCCAGGTGAGCTCCGGAAAAACCGAAAGTTTCAGCAGCAATATTATTTAATTTAACATCCCTGGCAAGCGGCTTATTTCGAGTATGAAGTTTTAAGATCTGCAGTCTTCCTTCCATGTCGGGAAGATCAACTTGAACGATACGATCGAAGCGCCCTGGACGTAATAAAGCGCTATCTAAAAGGTCAGATCTGTTGGTAGCCCCGATCAACAGTATGCGAATTTCATCATCGAGGCTGAGACCGTCCATTTCCACCAGGAGTTGGTTTAAGGTCTGGTCATATTCATGGTGAGAACTGTGAGTTCCTCTTTTTGAACCCAGGATCTCTATCTCATCTACAAAAATAATGGCACTCAGTTTATTCTTTTTTTTAGCTGTGTTTCGGGCCTGTTGGAAAAGCTGCCTGACCCTTTGCGCTCCCACACCTGCATACATTTCAATAAACTCACTGCCTGCTGCCGCTAAAAATACAGAATCCGTATAAGAAGCTGCCGCTTTAGCCAGGAGTGTTTTCCCTGTTCCCGGAGGACCAACCAGGAGAATTCCTTTTAAAGGCCTTATCCCCATCACGCTAATCTTCTCCGGAATCTTAATAAATTCCATGGCCTCCAGCAGTTCTTTTTTGGCCGTATTTTGACCGCCGATATCATCAAATGATATCTTTGTCTTTATCTTATGTTTATTATTTTTTAAAGGAGTAAATTCCTTTAAACCGCCTCTTACATCCAGTACTTTAAATAAAAGAAAAAAAATACCCAGCAAAAACAATACGGGATAAATATTAAAACCTAACCAGATCAGGCTGATTATTACTCCCAGGACAACCCCTACTCCAACTTCCTTAAGCATTACTTACCTCCGTTGAGAAAGTTAAGGGAATAACTTCGTAAAGATAATTATCCTTTGCAGACAATTGCACGTATATCCTTTTTTGATCCACCCAGAGCCGGTAATATTCCAGGTCCTGTTCCTGCTCAAGCAACTGGAAGATCTCGTGGCTCATTTTAGTGTAATTTCCCAATCTTTCTCCTTCCATTAAGGCAAAATGTATTTTTCCATAAAGTGATTCCAGGTAGGTATCTCTTTGGTCTATTAAGGTGATTTGAAAAGAATTACCGGCATAGGTTAAAAGTAAAACCTCTTCAATATTTTGATATGTTTTGTAAAGATCTCCTACTTTGTTTAATGTTATAGAGATTTCTGTATTTTGCTTGCTTTTACTTTTTATGTCTACATCTTTTACTGCCTCAATTTCCAAAAGTGCTTCCTTTAATGGTTCTTTGATTAAACGTTGCTGGCGCCAGTAATTAACCGCATAAATTGAAGTAAATGTAAGCAAAAACGCCAGGACAACAACAGGCCATTTTAAATTAAAGTGCACCAGTACCAGCCCCATTAGTTTACATAAATTATTTATATAATACATTATAACAAATAGACTATTGTAAAAGCAATAAAAAAACCCTTTCTTTTTTATCTCAGGGTTTTTTCACAAATCACAGTTATCTTATTTGCCATATTCACTGGAAAATATGCTCCCCAATTAAATCATATGATCCCGTCCCGGAAATTTTTACGTTGATTAAATCTCCGGACTTGACTCCATGGACCCCGGTTATGATAACTTTTCCATCTACCTCCGAAGCCTGGGAAGCCAGTCTTCCATAAGCTTTATTGCTCTTCTGGTTATAAGAATCAACTAAAACTTCAACTTCCTTGCCGAGTAAAGCTCTGTTAAAACTCAGGGAAATTTTCTTTTGCTGATTCATGATTTGATTTAACCTTTGCCTCGCTGTTTCATTATTAACCCTGTCTTGCATTTTAAAAGCTGTAGTCCCCCTTTCCGGTGAAAAAACAAAAGCGCCCAGCCTCTCAAAAGGGTATTTTTGCAAAAATGTAAGAAGCTCGGCAAACTCTTGTTCCCCTTCACCAGGGAAACCAACCATAACGGTCGTGCGCATTACTACTCCTGGTATCATTTCACGTATTTTAGTGTATAAAGAGATAATATCTTCTTTGCTGGTTTTTCTCCCCATAAGGTTAAGGACTTTATTATTTATATGCTGGATAGGGATATCAAGATATTTACAAATCCCGGGTTCCTTTTGTATTATTTTCAGCAGATCGTCTGTAATATGGGCCGGGTGTGTATATAAAAGCCTGATCCACTTAATCCCGTCCACTTTGCATAAGCTCTGCAATAACTCTCCCAGCATAAGTTTCCCGTACAAGTCGAGGCCATAAGCTGTGGTGTCCTGTGCAATTAAAGTAATTTCTCCGGCACCGAGTTTTTGCACAGTATACACCTCTGATAGTATGTCTTCAATTTTTTTACTGTGTAGTTCACCCCTTAAAAAAGGGATTAAACAGTAGGAACATCGATTATTACAGCCTTCTGCAATTTTAATATAAACGCTATGGGGGGAGGTGCTTAAAAAGCGGCTTTTTACAGGTTGGACAAGAGGCTTGCCTGAACTGTTACGACCAGAAGTTTGCTTTTCTATAAGAAAAGGTATATTCACATAGTCTTTAATAGGAACAAGCAGGTCAACTTCTGGAACCATTTTTTTAATTTTTTCTCCGCTAAAATATTGAACAAGACAACCTACGACCACAATCTTTTGTAGTTTGCTTTTCCCGGATTTTTTAATTTCACCAGTTTCTTTTATGGTACGCAGTGCTTCCAGGCGAGCTTCATGCAAAAAAGCACAGGTATTGATAAAAACGAGCTCGGAATTTTTAATTTCCGGCTCCAGTTGATAGCCCTTTTTAATAAGACTGCCGATTATTTCTTCAGAATCAACCAAATTTTTAGCGCAACCCAGTGATATAAAACTAAATTTCTGTTTTTTTAACATGGTGAATGGCCTTTAGTTCCTCTGAAAACAAGTTAATTCTTAATATAAAACCGGAACTACCTTTCTTTTCTGATTATAATATTGATGGGATTGGTTAAATGATTTAAATCTGTAACCTCAAATCCATTTACCTTAAGCATGGCCGCCGGAGGGTATCCCAGGCGCAAGCGGGTCTCTGTACTGTCTCCCAGGTTTTTATAATCACCGGACCGGTAGGTTTTTTCCTCGACAAGTCTTCCGTCCTGCTCAATCCTTGTCCAGCAATTACCAGTAAAAGTGAGAATAATTTCTTTTTGTTCCACACCGCTTAATAGAAAAGAAATTTCAAGGTTATCCCCGGAGATTTTCGTCAGTTTCTTCGTGTTTTGCGGTTCATCAACAGGTAAAACTTTGCTGTCAACCGGTTTTTCGTCGTTTTCTTCTTCATCTACATATTTCTCACCTGAATAAGGAATTTTTACCTCCCCTTTGTAAACCTGGTGATAGCGGTACCAGATACTTCCACTGGCAATAATAGCCAGTAGAATAATCCAAACCAACGCTGAAACAGGAAGTAGTGGTTTTTTTTCTTTTCCAATAACAGGTGAGGTTTTTTTATCTTTCACTTCTTTACTCTGATTTTTTTCTTCAGAAACCTTTTTAGGTTTAACAGATTCTTCGTAAAGGGAAATAAACTCTGCAGGATCAAGTCCGACGGCTTCTGCATAATTTCGTAAGGCACCTTTTACATATACTCTTCCGGGAAACAGAGAAAAATCTCCTTCTTCCAGGGAATTCAAATATTTCTTTTGAATCTTTGTTTCTTTGCTTATATCATCGAGGCTTATCCCTTTTTCTTCACGGGCTTTTCGCAGCAGGTTCCCTATTTCTTTCAAGTTTTTCCTCCTTTCTTTTTAAGCTTCATTTTTTTTCATTTTATCTCTTAAGCTTGCTGAAGCCTGATCCATAGTCATTAAAACCTTACGCGGTTTACTTCCTTCATATTTTCCCACAATACCAAGGCGTTCCAGGTCGTCAATTAACCGTGCTGCCCTTGTGTATCCTACTCTAAATCTCCTCTGGATAAGAGAGATAGACGCATGTCCTGTTTGGATAATAAGATCAACTGCCTCCGGTAATAGAGGATCACTTTTTTCTTCTTCAAGATATTCTTCACCAGCTTCTTCAGTAAAAAACGATTGCTGGTATAAAGGGCTCTCCTGTTGTTTTATGTATTCCACAAGTTTAAATATATCTCTTTCGCTTACAAATGCACCCTGTACCCGGAGTGGTTTATGAACACCAATAGGATAATAAAGCATATCACCCCTTCCCAGCAGCTTTTCAGCTCCCCCCATGTCTAATATCGTTCTGGAGTCTATTTGTGAAGATACTGCAAAAGCGATACGCGAGGTAATGTTAGCCTTAATTAGTCCGGTAATAATATCAACAGATGGTCTTTGTGTGGCAACGACAAGATGTATCCCGGCCGCCCTGGACATTTGTGATAACCTTACAATGGAATCTTCTACTTCCGAAGGAGCTACCATCATTAAATCAGCCAGTTCATCGATTACTACTACGATATACGGCAGGGGATTTTCTATGGTATCATCATGATTATTATTGCTTTTAAAACATTCGTTATACCTGTTTATATCTCTTACACCCTGCTGGGCGAAAAGATCATATCTTCTTTCCATTTCCTTTACCATGCTTCGCAAGGCCATCGCCGCTTTTTTGGATTCAATTATAACCGGGGAAATAAGATGAGGGATACCATTATAGATACTCAATTCCACCAGCTTGGGATCGATTAACAGGAATTTTACAACCCAGGGAGCTGCTTTTAAAAGGATACTGGAAATAATAGTATTTATACAAACACTTTTACCGGAACCAGTTGAACCAGCTATTAAAAGATGAGGCATTTTTAATAAATCGGCAAAAACAGGGGTACCTGCAATGTCTTTGCCAAGCCCAATGGTAAGAGGGGAAGGAGAAGTTTGGAAGTAAGGATCTTCCAGTACCTCTCGTAAATAAACAAGAGAAATTATCTTATTGGGAACCTCTATCCCTATGGCTGCTTTTCCGGGAATGGGCGCTTCGATACGAACATCGGGGGCAGCCAGATTCAGAGCCAGATCATCGCTCAGGCTTAAGATCTTGCTCACTTTCACACCTGTATCCGGTTGAATTTCAAAACGTGTAACAGCCGGACCTGTCTGGACCTCTTTTATTTTTACATTCACACCAAAGCTTTCAAAAGTACTTTCCAGGATCCTGGCTCTTTCCTGGATTCCTTTCTGTTGCTGATAATCACGTAACTTGTTAACCCTCGTTAAAATGTCAACAGGAGGAATATGGTAATCCTCTAAGGGTCTGCTTTCTTGAATAAAATGAGACAGGGGCCTGGAATCATCTTCCATAGAATGTGCAGTCAAATTAACGCTTTTTTTAAAATCCTCTTCAGGAGTTAAGATGTTTAACATCTCTTTATTATGATAGACGTCTTTAACGGTCTTTTCTTCTTCTCTTTCCTCCTCTGAGATATTAGCTTCAAAGTTATTATATTCCTTTATGGTATAACTTTCAGCAGATGTCCCTTTATTTTTTCCCCGGGGGATTTTTCCAGAAAGATTTTGACTAAAATGACTGAAATACTGCAAAACAGTTTTAGTGTAGCTTAAAATGCCTGCTGAGATTTCGACCAAAAAGCTGTTGGTGATCAGCAAGAAAGCCAGGATACCCAGCGCACTAATTACAATATAACTGCCAATATCCCTAAACAAGAAAAAAAGGATGATCGTCAAAACAGCTCCCAGTAATCCTCCCCCTTGATGCTGCCATCCCAGGGTAAACATAAAGCGGTAAATGTCTCCTCCCACGAGAAGAAAGAGTTCGGAACGCATTAAATGCAAGGTTATTAAAAGCAAGCAAAAAAGAATTATAAGGCCTGTAAAACGATATTGTAAATTTTCAATTTCAAGAGGCCAGAGGCAGCTTAATGCTATCACTCCTAACATAAATGGAAGTGCCAGGGCAGCTTCTCCTAATACCGTTCTAAAGACGCTATTTAAAAATAATCCGATGAACCCGGTTTGCGCTGTGAATTGAATTCCGGCGAAAATAAAAACTGCAAAGGTCATTAGGAAAAGAGCTTTAATCTGTCTATTCATTATTTCATTTGTAAACTTTTTTATATTATTTTTGCCTTTTATTCTTTTTTTGGTATTCATTAAATATTTTTACACCTCGTATTAATATTTCGACATTTTTTCTTTAATACCTTTTAAAATATGTTAAGAAAAGGAATAAAGAACCGTTAAAATTCCCAAAAACCAGCAATAATAAGCAATATAATGAAACTTACCTCTTTTTAGAAGATTAATAAAGACGGTTATGGCCAAAATTCCAGAGAAAAAAGCAGTAAGCATAGCCAAAACATTCGGAAAGAAAAATTCAGGACTTTCAACAAACTTTAATAAATTTCTCAGCTCAAGTATGGTAGCTCCGGCAATTGCCGGTAAAGCCAGCAAAAAAGAGTACCTGATAGCAGTGTCCCTGTTTAATCCTCTACACAGCGCCCCCAGAATCGTAGAACCGGAACGTGTAATACCGGGAATAATAGCTATTCCCTGAAATATACCGATCACAACAGCGTCCCATATGTTCATATTTTTAATAGTTTTCGTATTGATATTAACCCTGGAAATAGCCAAAACGATGAAACCGGTAATAAGTAACATAAATCCAACTATCAGGGGCTTGTCAAATATCCCTATAAAAAAAGATTGTAAAAGAATTCCCATGAGCCCTGTAGGTATGCTTCCTATAATCAAAAGCACCAAAAACTTTCTTTCTTCCATTTTAGACTTAAAACTCCTGAACAAGGAACAAAGATCTTTACGAAAAACCCGGATTATAGACATTAATGTTCCAAAATGTACCATTACTTCAAAAGTTACTCCGGGCTGTTTTATATTAAGAAAGGACTGTGCTAGCACAAGATGTCCTGAACTGCTTACCGGCAAAAATTCGGTCAGGCCCTGTAACAATCCGAGCAAAATCGCTTCTAAGTAATTCATTACAAGATTCCTCCCTTTTCGAAAGTAACTTCCTGGTAATAAGTTCCATAATACTATCAGCCATCTTTGCCTTTGATAACATATTCCAACATATAAGCAAATTTGTCAACAAGAGGCAGAAAAACAATCACTCCCAGCAGGTTGTAGATGGTATGTGCATTGGCAACCTGTCGTGAAATTTCAGGAGAAGTAAGGCTGATTAGCGACAAAAAATGCCGCCAGAAGGGTAAAACAATCATTAACGAAGCCATATTAAAAAAAAGATGCCCCCAGGCAACCTGCCTGGCTGGTAAAATTGTGCCCAGTGAAGCCAGCATTGACGTAACACAGGTCCCCAGATCCGCCCCCAAAATCATGGCCAGGGCCTCTGGTAAGTTTATCATTTTTTCTTTGGAAAGTAAAACAACCATTCCTATGGTTACACTGCTGCTTTGTATTAGCGCAGTTGATAAAGCACCGGTAAAAATACCTTTCCATGGAGTTCCTTTACTAAAAAAATATAATTCCCGGTAAAAGGCAGTTTTTGATAAGGGCTCCAGTGTAACCACAAGTAATTCCATGCCGCTTAAAACTACTGCTATTCCCAGGAAAACCTTTCCCCCAAAATTTTTTTTTAAAAGTAATTCACAAATATAAATAACAAACCCTGTCATAATAAGAGGTACAATCAACTGTCTGGTTTCTATGGAAAAAATTTGAGAAGTAATGGTTGTACCCAAATTTGCTCCGATAACAATACTTAGACCCTGTGACAGCGTCAAAAAACCACCGTTGATAAAACCAACTACCATTACAGTCACCAGGCTGCTGCTCTGTAAAAATATGGTTGAAATTGCTCCCAGAAGAAAACCCCTTAAGGGTGTGGAAGTATACGCTATTAAAAGATTATGAAGCACTCCTCCGGTGATCTCCCGCAAACTTTTACTTACACTTTTAATTCCCCCCAGTAACAGCATAACCGCTAAAATAAATAGTGCTGTGCTTTTTAAAGCCATGGGATTTCTTTCCTTTAAAATTACTTTATATGATTTTTATCTAAAGAAACTGGCAAATAGAACCTTAATCATAAAGAAAACCAGCTTATTACTTTATGATAATAAAACCAGGCTTGGGGAAAAATATTTTTTAGAAAGGAGCAGATTAATTTGAAAGATTTTACTACCCCAAACCTTCCTCAAACAAAAGAACTATTAGAAAAAAAACAATGTGAAGAGCCCGCTCTGGAAGAAAAAGAATGTAATACAGAAAAAAACATTGAAAAATTGGGTGTAATGTCATTACCTAAGCCGGATAATGAAATTTTCACCTTAACAATTATCGGACAGATAGAAGGGCATATGGTCCTGCCTCCCCAAAATAAAACAACCAAATATGAACACGTAATTCCTCAATTAGTAGCTGTAGAGCAAAATCCTAATATTGAAGGAGCATTAATTCTACTTAATACCGTCGGAGGTGATGTAGAAGCTGGATTGGCCATTGCTGAAATGATAAATACCCTTTCTAAACCTACCGTTTCGCTGGTGTTAGGAGGGGGTCACTCCATCGGCGTTGTTATTTCTTGCGGCTGTGATTATTCTCTAATTGCCGAAACTGCTACTATGACTATTCACCCCATTAGGTTAACCGGCTTGGTAGTAGGCGTAAGCCAGGTATTTGAATACCTTGATAAAATGCAGGAGAGAATAATCGATTTTGTGGTAAATCATTCCAGAATTACCAGAGAGAAATTCAAAGAATTGATGTTCAATACCGGTCAATTGGGGAGAGATATCGGTACGGTCCTGGTAGGACATGAGGCTGTCGATATAGGTTTAATTGACGAGGTCGGTGGACTGTCAAGAGCAGTACTAAAACTTAAAGAAATGATTAGTGAGCACAAAAAGGGGGGGAGCTAAATTGATCTTGTATACCCCCTTACCACCGGAAATAGTTATGAAAGGCGCTGAAGAATATAAACCATCTTATCTGCAAATACCGTTTAGCAGAGGCTTTATAGAGGTAGAGTTACTTTCACCCACTACTGCAAGGATTGTTCGTTTAATGAGTCACGATGCAGAAGATTACCTTCATCCCACTTTACAACCGGGAAAAGAAATCAGGTTAAAATGGGTAGCGGAAAGCTAATTAAGCTTTAAGATTTTACTATAACTAATTTAGTTAGCAGCCCACAGACCCTGGCGGCAGCAATTTTTTCTATCCCATACTAATTTCCCCTTCAAACCGATCTGCCTGTGATGCAGAAAGTACAGTTAAAAAAAAATGAGGTGACTAACTTGAGTATATTAAATGTAGCCATTGTTGGTACCGGTATGGCTTTTGAAAAATTACATTATCCAGCCTTTAACGAGCTTGCTGATAAATATCGAATTGTTGCCCTCTGTGACATTGATCGAGAAAAAGCCCTGCACTGGGCTAAAATCCTGGAACTGGGTAAGGAAAATGTTTATGAAGACTATCGGGGCATGTTTCACAGGAAAGACATAAACCTTTATGACATTATGGTCCCCATTCCTCTTAATTACGAGGTAACTGCTGAAATTGCCAAAAATATATCTGGAAGCGGCATTGGAATAATCTGTGAAAAACCTGCGGCAAGCAATCTCAAAGATGCCCGGAAGCACCGGGATCTGCCCTCTAAATATAATGTACCGGTGCTCATTGCGGAAAATTACCGTTACAACGATGAAACCAACATGATAAGAGACATGATACGCAATAAAATAGTTGGTGATGTTTTCTACTTCATCTATAACCGTGTTGTAAATTTTCCTGAGGAGATGATTAAGGATAAGTTTCCTGCCAGGGAGTGGCGACAATATCCTGATTTTCCCGGTGGTGCCATTCTGGATATGGGAATCCATGATCTAGCAGCACTGCGCCATATATTCGGCGCCGTTGATAAGCTACAGGCTTTTGGCCGTCCTCAGGAGGCCAGCTTTTCCCCTTATGCTGTGGTTAATGTAAATATACTTTTTAAAAATGGAATAACCGGACAGTTTTCTTTCTTTTGTTCCGGTAAAGAGGCACAATCACCCTTTGTTGGCCTGAGAATATTTGGCACTGAGGGAATGATCTACCTTGAGGACAGAGACTGTGGAACTATAAATATTTTCTATAACAATGGTTCAAAGGAACAAATTCCCTATACCCCACAAAGAGGCTACTACAA
>QZJM01000077.1 GCA_003605065.1 Dethiobacter sp.
AGTGTCGTCTGCTTCGCCCAGTCGGTAAATGCTCTTTTACTGCCTGGTTTTATGGCCCGGTGAATCGCAGCTAAAAGAAGAGATTGACCCACTTGCAGTCCGTCGCGCTGCTGCGAGGAAAAGTGACTTTGAAAAATATGTACCAGCTAGCCACAGGGAGGAAAAGTAACTGTAAAAATATAACATACTTAGGATATAAAGGGATAACCATTATTTAACATTTTTTAGCTTGACATTGTCTTAAATTTTTTATGTAACGCTAATGATTTACAATAAGAGGAGGCGTAACAATGGAAAAAGTGCACACGCCACAGGTGCTAGGAGAGCTGATCGATGACAGGGCAAAGAGGAACGGTGATAAAACATTTCTTTTTTTTAGAGATCAAAAAATCAGTTATGACGAAATAAGACGTTACTCAAATCGATGTGCTAACGCTTTCAAAAACCTGGGAATAACTAAGGGAGATAAGGTCAGTATCATGCTACCTAACTGCCCGGAGTACTTGTATATCTGGTTTGGCCTGGCTAAGTGCGGAGCGGTCGAAGTTCCGGTGAATACGGCTTACAAGGGTGAGTTTTTAAGACATATCGTTGACCAATCTGATTCTAAAATACTTGTGATTGCCCAGGAATTTCTGGATCGGCTCAAACTGATCGAGGATGATTTAAAAAAGGTAGAAAAAGTGGTGGTTTTTGGAAAGACCCCAAAACACGAAATTGCTGGATTCAAGATCCCCACAATGAGCTTTGAGGAACTCTTCAACAACAGCTCTGAGAATTTTGTCGATGTTTTGGTCAATCCATGGGACCCTTTAAGCATAATCTATACCTCAGGGACAACGGGTCTTTCCAAAGGCGCCTTATCCCCCCACAAATTTTGGATTTTGTGTACTGAAAAAATGATTGAATACCGCGAGGGAGGGAAAGAAGACATCTTCTACACCTTCATGCCGCTTTATCATTTTAATGCCCAATGCCTTACTACTCTAACTGCATTGATAGCAGAAGCTCAGATGGTCCTTGCTGAACGCTTCAGCGCATCTCGTTTCTGGGATGACATCCGGCGCTATGGAGCTACCCAGTTCAACTATCTTGGAGGGGTTATGCCAATTTTGGCCAAACAGCCTCCAAAACCTAATGATTTAGACAATCCAGTCCGCATTGCTTTGGGGGCAGGTTGCCCTCCAAAAGTAATGGAGGAGATGGAAAAAAGATTCGGGATAAAATGTTTAGAAGGGTTTGGGATGACTGAGATTGGAATTCCCATTCACGTTAGAGTGAATGACAGAAGGTCAGGTTCCTGTGGGAAGCCTATGGATATTTACGAGATAATGCTAGTTGATGACTATGACAACGAGGTTCCCTTAGGAGAGATTGGAGAAATAGTATTTCGTCCACGCGAATCATATGTTATGATGCTGGGATATTATAACATGCCTGACAAAACATTGGAATCTTTCCGCAATCTTTGGTTCCATACCGGAGATTTAGCAAAAAAAGATAAGGATGGATATTTCTATTTTGTCGATCGGAAGAAAGATGCGCTCCGGAGAAGAGGGGAGAACATTTCTTCTTTTGAAGTGGAGAGGGCGATTAATTCTCATCCGAGTATTCTGGAGTCAGCAGCAATTGCAGTTCCATCGGAGATTGGCGAGGATGAAGTGAAGGTTTGCGTTGTCCTTAAACCTGGTGCTACTCTTACACCGGAGGAATTGATCAGCTATTGCAACGAAAGGATGCCGTACTTTGCAGTACCTAGATTTGTGGAATTTATGGACAGTTTGCCGAAAACACCGACTGAACGGGTGGAAAAGTATAAGCTAAAACAGGCAGGCATCACAGTGAACACATGGGATAAGGAAAAAGCAGTGCAAAATTAATAGGACATCTTACAAGATAAAATGGGAGGTTGTCTAGACTAGTGATTATTAAAAATAACGAAGCTTTGGAGACTTTTTTGGAAACTGGTGATAGTATTATTAATTCCCCAGCGCAGATGATGGAAGAAGATGCCTATATTAAGGAATGGAAGGATGTTGCAAGAAATCTATTGAAAATCCAGAGAAATTCTGGGGTGAAATAGCCAAAGATTTTACTTGGTTCAAAGAGTGGGATAAGGTCTTGGAATGGGATTATCCTAATGCCAGATGGTTTGTGGGAGGCCGGCTGAACATAACCTATAATTGCTTGGATCAACATGTTGATTCAGAACGAAAAAATAAAATAGCCTTTATATGGGAAGGGGAAGACGGGACCCAAAAAACCTATAGCTATAACCAATTGCTGTTTGATGTAAAAAAGTTCGCTAATGCTCTCAAAGACCTGGGTGTGGCAAAAGGAGATAGAGTTTGTATCTATATGCCTTTAACTCCTGAAGGAATTATTGCCATGCTGGCTTGTGCCAGAATTGGAGCAGTTCACAGTGTAGTTTATGCCGGATTGGGCCATGGTGCGGTAAGAAGTAGAATAGAGGATGCTAAAGCTAAAGCTGTTATCTGCTCAGACATCAGCTACCGAAGGGGCAAGGTAGTACCATTAAAGGAAATAGTAGATCAAGCTATTGAAGGGGTAGAGTGTGTAGAGAAAGTTATTGTCCACCGGCGTCTGGAACCAAAGGTTGATCTGCTTGATGGCCAGGTGGATTATGATGAGATTTTAAACGCTGCTTCTCATCACTGTGAAGCAGAAGTCATGGATGCGGAAGATTTGCTTTTTATTCTCTATACATCTGGAACAACCGGTAGTCCTAAAGGGGCAGCATTTGTTCATGGAGGCTATATGGTTGGTACTTCTTATCTAGGGAAAGCATGTTTCAATTTTAATCATAAAGATGTTTACTGGTGTACCTCTGATATTGGCTGGATTGTGGGCCACAGCTATATTGTCTATGCGCCACTGTGTCTCGGGGTAACCAGTATTATCAGGGAAGGAGCACCCGATTATCCTGATCAGGGTACTTTTTATCGTATTGTCGAAAAGTATGGAGTTACCCGAATGTTTACAGCTCCTACTCTGTTAAGAATGTTGATGAAATTCGGGGAGGAATGGGCTAAGAAGTACGACCTATCAACTTTACGCCAGATAAATTGTGCGGGAGAGCCTCTCAACCCGGAAGCTTGGTGGTGGGCATACAAACATATCTGCGGCCAAGGGAAGGTTTGGCTGGCAGATAATATGTGGCAGACTGAGACAGCCGCTCCGCTAGTGTGCTCTCCTTTGAGTGAACCGTTAAAGCCTGGAAAATGTGGTATTTTAGCTATTGGGATTGACGGTGCTGTGATAGATAATGAGGGTAAAGAAGTTGGTGCTAATAAAGGCGGCACATTTGTGGTGCGCAAACCTTGGCCAAGTATGTTTAAAACAGTTTATGGAGATCACAAAAGGTACGAAGAATACTGGACTGCTATTCCCGGATTCTATGTCACCGGCGATCTGGCTACTACGGATGAGGACGGTTACATTACGTTTTTAGGCCGTTCAGATGACATTTTAAATCCTGCCGGCCACCGGATAGGTACAGCTGATGTGGAAAGTGCTTTAGTCAGTCATGCTGCTGTGGCAGAAGCGGCGGTAATCGGTAAACCGGACCCGATTAAAGGGGAGGCAATTAAGGGCTTTGTTACTTTGCGAGTTGGGTTTGAGTGAACAATTAAAAAAAGAGATTGTCAACCATGTTCGGGACGTATTAGGGCCTATTGCTGCTCCATCAGAACTTGATTTTGTTGATAAGCTGCCCAAAACCCGTAGCGGCAAAATTATGCGCCGGCTGCTTAAGGCGCAGGAACTGGGAAAGGACATAGGAGATATATCTACCCTGGAAGATTGATTTTCAGGTAGTTATCTGCCGAAACTGGGGAAAAAGCGATTATTTCCCAAAAGGAGCATATAGAGGGAGGAAAAAGATGACTACGAATGGTAAAAAACAAATACCCTGCCGGGACGGTTTATGGAGTACCCGTATATCGCCCGATGAGAAACCACAATTGATTGGCAGTAAGTGTCCCCATTGCGGAGAGGTTTTCTTCCCTGTAAATCCAGTCTGTGTTAACTGCCAGAACCAGACAATGAATGACATTAAAATAAGCCGCAGGGGAAAAATCTGGAGCTTTACAACTGTTATGTTACCCCCTCCACAGTGGTATAAGGGACCGGTTCCGTTTCATCTTGGCTATGTGGAACTACCGGAAGGGGTTAGAGTATGGACCCGATTATTGGGTGCCGAGGCTGGAGGATTAAAAATTGGGCAGGAAGTAGAGCTGGATATAGATGTAATGCAGGAAGATGCTGAAGGCAACGAGATTCTGGGCTATTGCTTTGTTCTTCTTCAAGAATAAGGGGGGAAAGGAGTTTGATTCAATGAGAGAAGTAGCCATAGCCGGTATGGGTTTAGTTAAGTTTGACAAGTATGATGGACAAAAAGGGCGACCCTATAAAGAAATCTATGAGCTGGGGGCAGAGGCTATAACCAAGGCTTTGAAGTATGCTGATATGGAGTGGAAGGACATACAGGTTGCCTACGGAGCCAGTATGTTTGGAGGGTTGGCTGTTCCTAACCAGTGTACTTCTCGATTAGGTATGCCCGGAATACCCATAACTACTCTTGAGGGTGCTTGCTCTTCTTCACAGCAAGGCCTGAGGCAAGCCTACCATGACGTAGCCAATGGGTTGTATGATGTCGCTCTCGCCTTTGGTACTGAAAAAATCCCCCCAGGTTTGATAGCAGATACACTGTCTCCCGTATGGATGTTGATGATGGGATTTAATCTACCGGGAGCATATGCCATCGGGACAAGGAGGTATATGGAAGAGACTGGTGCTACAGAAGAGGATATGGCCCGAGTAGCCGTGATGGAGCGCAAGAATGCTATTATGAATCCTAATGCATTCTGGTACCAGGCACCGGAGCTGACCGTGGAAGAGGTCCTAGGCTCTCGTATGGTTGCGTCTCCGATACGCTTCTTGATGGCCTGCGCTAATGCTAATGGGGCATCAGCGGCTATTGTTTGCAGTAAAGACAAGCTTAAATCAAAGGCGAAAATGGTAACGATAGCAGCTTCAGCTCACGCTACTGCAACCTATGGTTACAACAATTTGGGTTTTCATTTTCGTGAAAAAGTGAACCCAAACCCCACCGAGATTGCATGCAAGCAGGCCTGGGAAATGTCAGGCTATGGTCCCGAGGATATGGATGTAATTCAGGTGTATGAAGCCATGTCACCAGCGTTTTTGTGGGATGTTGAGGACTGCGGTTTTTGTAAGCCCGGAGAAGCCGCAAAACTGCTAAGAGAAGGATATTTTGAAATAGGTGGAAAAATGCCGGCTAATACAGACGGGGGTCTAATGGGCAGGGGGCATCCGACAGGAGCCACTGGTCTGGCCCAGATAGCCGAGCTATTTTTTCAATTACGAGGAGAGGCAGGCCCAAGACAGGTCCCCGGAGCTAAGATTGCATTCAACCATTGCTCAGGTGGCGGACCGAATGCTTTATGCCATGTGTTGAAAAGATAAATTTACGACTGTTATGTCGAAGCTGAACGGGGGGCCGAAAAATAGGACCCTGAATTATGGAGCTATGGTTAATGAACAAACAAAGAAATGGAGGTTGATCAGGTGAGAGAAGTAGCCATAGCCGGGATAGGGTTGGCTAAGTTTGGCAGGTATGATGGAAAGAAGGGACGACCTAGAAAGCTATACCCTGAGTTGGGTGGTGAGGCTATAGCCAAGGCTTTAAGATATGCCGATATGGAATGGAAGGAGATAGAGGCGGCGTTCGGGGGCACTTATTATGGAGGGTTGGGCGGTACACACCAGTGTGTAGAAAGGGTGGGTTTAACCGGGATACCCATAGTCAACGTATATTCCGGCCATAGTTCAGAAGCAGCCCTGAGACTGGCTTACACACGGGTAGCTCTAGGGGTTCATGATGTCGTTCTGGTGGTTGGTGCTGAGACGCTCCCTCCCGGCCTGCTGGACAACCAAGCTATGCCGGCATGGATGAGGATGATGGGGCTTGATGTTTTACCGGCTGAGGCTGCATGTACTGCAGTAAGGTATATGGAGGACTACGGAGCTACAGTAGATGATTTTGCTCGAGTTTCAGTCATGGAGCGTAAGAGTGCAAAACTAAATCCGAATGCAATGTTTCAGCAAGAAGTCACCATAGAAGAGGTTCTCCGCTCTCGCATGATCTCCTCGCCGCTAAACCTCTTGATGACCTGTGCCAATGCCGATGGAGCAGCAGCGGTCATCGTATGCAGCAAGGATAAGCTTAAGTCGAAAAACAAGACTGTAGCAATAGCGTCCGTGGTACAGACCAGCGCGACATATGGTACATCCCTTTCCGGCGGCAGTGTAAGCGTGACTACTAAGGTTATAAACCCGGATTGCGTTGAGCTTGCTGCCAAGCAAACCTGGGAAGCTTCAGGTTACGGTCCGGAGGACATGGATGTAATTCAGATACATGATCCCTTCTCACCCGCGTTTCTTTGGAATGTTGAGAAGTGTGGTTTCTGTAAGCGAGGAGAAGCCCCGCGCCTAGTAAAAGAGGGGTATTTTGAGAGAGGTGGAAAGCTGCCGGCAAATACAGACGGTGGGATTATTGGCAGGGGGCATCCGACAGCAGCTACGGGTCTAGTCCAGATAGCCGAGATTTTTTATCAATTACGAGAAGAGGCGGGTCCAAGGCAGGTTGCTGGAGCTAAGGTTGGATTTGCCCAAGGCGGAGGTGCCGGCCCCCAAGCTGTACTTACTGTACTGAAAAGGTAGTCTTATGAATTTGCCTGATTCTTTTCTCGAAGGCTCAATTACTGAGATCCACCATATTAATCGAATATTGCAACGACAGGATGCCCTACTTTGCTGTACCTGGATTTGTGGAGTTTATGGAGAGTTTGCCAAAAACACCGACTGATCGGGTGGAAAAGTATAAGCTTAAGCAGGCGGGTATTACAGTGAACACGTGGGATAGGGAAAGAGTTAGCTAATATTTATTGGTTTCTTTTTCTAAAGGTTAAAAGAAAAAATCCCCGGCGGCCGTCTCCTGCTCCGCTATATTATAACAGGAACAGGTTCGGCCTTTTTACTTTACGGAATATTCTGGGTGGAAGACCATCTTTCAATTATTGGAACAAAGTTCGAAATATGTAAAAAACGGGAGAAATATAAAGAAAAATCAGCAATTATTCTTCTTAATTCCCTCGCCTGCTGTTCGACTTTTTCCAAGAGTTCCGCTAAAGTTATGTTAACATGTAACCACACCAAACACTGGTCATAAAATGGAGGAGCAGGGGAGGAGTTCAAGTTTTATGCGCACGATTATTCCATCCGGTTTTTCCCTATTACCGGCAGAGTCTTATCTAAAGATGGCAACCGTATTTTTACTACTGTTATTTTTACCTGCTTTGCTGGCGGGATGCCTGGCTTACTCCCTGGAACAGGGGAGCCATGGAGCTGTTCCTGTCGTCCAGCCTGAAAACGAGGAGCCGCCGGCTCCCGGGGAGGAGGAAGGTGGGGAGCCTGACCTCCGGGAAAAAGAGCTGGAAGAAAGTTTGGCCCGGGAAGAAGAGGCCCTCCTGGCCCGGGAGGAAAGAAGGAAACTGGAGGAGAAGCGCAGAGAGGAACTCGGTCCTTTTTATGTCCCTTTGCCTTTCCCGGAGCAAAAAGAAAATCCCCCTGTTAAAGCCCGGGGAATCTATTTGACAGGACACACGGTAGGACACCCCCGCTACCGGGAACTGCTGGACCTTGTGGAATTAACGGAATTGAATGCGGTGGTTATCGATGTTAAGAACGATCACGGTATGGTAACATATGCCACGGAGATTGAAATTGTGCAGCAGGTTGGGGCCAACCGTAACGTTCCTATCAAAGACCTGAAAGCGGTGCTGGAAGAACTGCACAGTAAAAATATTTACACCATTGCCCGCGTGGTCGTCTTTAAAGATCCCTATCTGGCCGAGCAGAAGCCGGAATGGTCTATCCAGAGAAAAGGAGGCGGCCTTTGGAGAGACCTCAAGGGAGTAGCCTGGATCAATCCATACGAGCGAAACGTCTGGGAGTACAATATCGCCATCTCCAGGGAAGCAGCCCTCCAGGGTTTCCGGGAAATTCAGTTCGATTATATCAGGTTTCCTGAAAATGCCCATATCGTCGACCGGGAGGCTTATTTCCCCGGCCAGGATATTTCCAGGGAAGAGGTAATCCGTGAGTTCTTAGCTTATGCCGCGGAGCAGCTGAAAGAGTACAATGTCTACCTCTCGGCTGATGTCTTTGGCGTTATCGCCACCTCCTGGGGGGACAGCGATCGCATCGGGCAAACCTGGGAGGAAATGTCACCGTATCTGGACTATATTTGTCCCATGGTTTATCCCAGCCACTACGGGCCCGGGTATTTCGGGTTTTCCGTTCCGGATGCCCATCCGGGGAAAACGGTGGAGTACGCTCTAAGCGACGCCCTGAAGCGCAACGCCACTTTGCCCAAACCGGCCATTATCCGCCCCTGGCTGCAGAGTTTTACGGCTTCCTGGGTTCCCGGATACATATCGTATGGTCCGGCAGAGATTCGCCAGCAAATTGAGGCAGCCCAGAAAATGGGCATTGACGAATATCTCCTCTGGAACGCCAACAACCGCTACCAACCGGCATCACTTCTCCCGGCGGAGGAAGCAGATCGCATCGTGGACAAATTTACCCGGGCCAGGGCGGAAGCGGGCCAGGATGCCCTGGGGAGAACTCCACGGCAGGCTGTAGAGCTTTTTCTGGAGGCCATACGCCGCCGGGACTGGCGGGAAGCATATGCCCTGCAGGTGACGGATTTTACCCTGGATCATCGCAGTTACCCGGAATGGAAAGGGAATTGGACAGCCCGGCCCACCTATTACGCCATTGAGCCTCTGGACGAGCCGGTGGCAGGAGGGGGAGGCGCAGATTCTCTTTTTGTTAACCTGGAAGTACATTTGACAACAAGGGGAAACGAGTTTAAACTGGTCCGGGAGAACTGGGAGCTGAGGCTGGAAAATCAACTCTGGAGAGTCAGGCCTTCTGACGCCTTTGTGGAGCTGATGACCTTTGATCCGGGCGCCGGCGAGGAGTTGCCTCGCCTGACCCATAAACCGTAGGTTAAAACAGGGGGTATAAATGGACAAATGGCACTGGTGCCCCATCTTGATGCTATCAATACTGTAGCCCTGGCCTACCTGCCGGGTTCAATACCAGTTAGTTTTCTCCTGGATCATTCTGGCCCTTTTACTGCGGGATACCAGCACGGCCGGGGCCCTGGGGATGCTGGCCCTGCCTTTTTACCTGTACTTCATTTATAACGGGGCGGCATTTTTTTGGGGAGCCTTATGGGCGGTAATGGTCATAATAAAGTTCCGGCCTGACATAGTGGCTTACAGGGCCGGGCGCCGCCGCCTGGTATAAAGGTTTTCACCCTAATCATTAAAAAGCTCTGCCCGGAAACCCTGCACAATCTTCCCGTATTCTTCCTGCAGCCGCACTGCCGCTTCTTTCCACTGGCCGAGATGCTTTATATTGAAACCCACCAGGGCCGATCCTTTAATCCCTTCCCCGGCCAGCTTTTCCCGCATTAATTTACCGGTATTCTCCTGCAGTTCCGTTACCCTTTCTTTTATTTCCAGGATATACCGGCGGTAAATTTTTTCCACCTCCGCACAGGCCTGCCTGGTTTTAGCATCGTCCTTTAAAAAGGTAACGGCCTGCAGCACCAGCGGGGTGTTTGTCACATCCATCCCTTTGGTGGCCTCGTCGAGAAAGGCTTTTAAAGCTGCTTCCCGGCTCTCCTGCGGATAGCGCAGCATGCTTTCTCTAATCCCTTCTTTATTTATCTTTCCCTGCAGTAAAGAGCGTCCCAGTGCTCTGGCGGCTTTAACGTACTTCTGCTGCTCTACTTCCCCAACTTCTTTTTGCAGGTTATTATCGAGGCTCTTAGATCTTTCCAGCGCTATCTCCAGGGCGGACTTCATTTTTTCCATTGTGTTTCTCCTTTCTAATTTATGATATAATATGAAGGTAGATGGCGAAAGGGGCTTGCTCCCGAGTTCCGCACAGCAAGTTCAAAGGAGGAACGTAGATGCAGCTTACGGAAAGAGTATTTGGTTACCCCTGGCGGGGAAGAGGCAATAACTGCAACTCTTACCTCTATGCCGGGGAAAAGGTAATTCTGATCGATCCCGGGCACATCCAAAATGAATTCAGGGAAAATTGCCTGGAGGTGCTCCTGCAGGCGCTCGCTAAAGACGGTTTTACTCTGGAAAATATTGATCTGATGCTCTGCACGCACAGCCATCCCGACCACTGTGAGGCGGCAGTGGCCATCAAGGAAAAAAAGCCGGTTAACCTTGCCATGCACAAGGACGAAGAACCCCATATGGAGCTGCTGGCCCGTTTTTTTGAGCAGATGACTGCTAAAAGGCCCGCTCTTCCCCGCATCGATCTCTTCTTACAGGAAGGCGAACTGGAGCTTGGCGCTGCGGGAGAAGATAAGATCCAGGTTTTACATACGCCGGGGCACTCTCCCGGATCCTTAAGCTTCTATTTTCCCCGGGACAAGGCCCTTGTGACCGGAGATGCTGTTTTTAACGGGAGCATCGGCAGGACAGATTTTCCCGATGGCAGCCTGGAAACCCTGGGAGAGAGCGTGCGCAAACTTTCCGCTGTGAAAGAAGTAGAGTGGCTGCTGCCAGGGCACATGCAGCCGGTCAAAGGGCAGGCGGCCATTGAAAACAATTACAGGTTGATTACCCACATGTTTTTTTAACCCCGTTTCACAGGGAATATTTCGACACAAGGAGCGAAAACCCTGCTCCGTCAAAATGCTCCCTAAAATAAAAAAAGGTTAATGTTAGTGAAAACGATGGACTTAAAAAGGGAACTTAACCTCATCGACGTTTTCAGCATTACCACCGGCTCCATGATTTGTTCAGGCTTATTTATCCTTCCCGGTATTGCTCATGCCAAGGCGGGCCCCGCGGCAATGCTTTCCTATTTGCTGGCGGGGCTTTTAGCCATACCGGCCATGCTGAGCGCTGCTGAACTTGTTACGGCCATGCCCAAAGCCGGGGGAATTTATTATTTTGTCAGCAGGAGCATGGGATATGGAACCGGTACCGTGGCCGGATTTGCCCGCTGGTTTTCCATAAGCTTTAAAAGCGCCTTTGCCCTTATCGGTATGGGCGCTTATGCGGCCTTGATTACGGATATCCCTATAACGGTTGTGGC
This sequence comes from Dethiobacter sp., assembly GCA_003605065.1. Classification (GTDB taxonomy): domain Bacteria; phylum Bacillota; class Dethiobacteria; order DTU022; family UBA8154; genus UBA9862. The sequence continues at coordinate 11,239 of QZJM01000077.1, forward strand.
CCTGTTCAGCTGCATCTTCTTTATTGCCATCAACCTCCTGGGGATCAAACTTGTGGGCAGGATCCAGGTTTTTATGGTTTACGGTTTATTAACCATTCTTTTTTTCTATATTGTTTTAGGATGGCCTGCTGCCAATATGGAAAATTTTTCTCCTTTTTATATTGATTTCAGAGCTCTTTTGGCCACGGCAGGTTTCGTCTTTATTTCTTATGGTGGTTTACTGGTGGTTACAGGCCTGGCCGAAGAGGTTAAAAAACCTGAACAAACTATCCCCCTGGGTATGTTTCTCTCCCTTGTTGTGGTAGGAGCTTTTTACGCGCTGGTGGTTTTTGTCACCACAGGCGTCCTGGAAACCGGCCTCCTGGAAAATTCCCTTACCCCTGTTTCTGAAGCTGCCCGGACCTTTATGGGCCCTTTTGGCATGGTTATCCTGGCCATCGCCGCGTTTTTGGCCTTAATTACCACTACCAATGCCGGGATAGCCTCGGCTTCACGCTACCCCCTGGCCATGAGCAGAGACGGGATTTTACCGGACGTTTTCCAGCGCGTTGGCCATAAATATGGAACCCCGTATCTTTCCATACTTTTTACCGGCGGGTTTATGCTGCTGGTTATTCTGCTGCTAAGGCTGGAGCTGCTTGTGGAGGTAGCCTCCACAATACTTATCCTGACTTATATCCTGGTAAACCTGGCCGTTCTTATTATGCGGAAAACCAGGCCTGCTGACTATCAACCTAAATTCCGGGCCCCGTTTTACCCCTGGCTGCAGCTCCTGGGGATAACAGGTCTGGGGGCGCTCATCGCAGAGATGGGTACAATCCCCATCTTGCTGAGCGGGTTGTTCATCCTGGCCGCACTGGCCTGGTACCGCTTTTACGCTTGGCCAAGGTTAAAATGAAAATGGGGTGGCGCAAGTTGGTGCTCGCTCTAAGGTTCGCGCAGACAGGTTTGCCAGCTCAGCTCAGGCTTACGGCTGGCCTTCCCGGGAGAGTTCGCATCCTAACTCACCTCCCGGCTGCTGGCTTCCATGCCAGCAGGACCGCCTTCAGCCTTCGCATCGCTGAACCTGTTCGCTGCGCTGCACATGTCGCTCGCCACAACCTTGCGCCACCTTTGCGAGACATAACACGGGTTCTAAAAAAGAGTATTTTCATCCATTGTTGTGATCCGCAGGGTCGTGGCGGTTAGAGAGAAGTAAGGCATCATAACTAAATCACAACCCCGGCACTTGTTAAGTCCCGGGGTTATCAAACTCTGCGGTAAATTATCCCCTCTTAATGAGGGGAACGTTTTACGTTTACCCGTATGGTATCTGTCCGTTTTTCCTCTTTTTTGGGAACCGTTATCCTGAGGACATTATGGTCAAAACTGGCTTCCGCAGCTTCAGGGCGAACTTTTTTGGGCAGCGGTATGGTGCTCCGGAATAATCCGTAGCGCCTTTCTCTGAAACGATAGTCCTCTTCATCCCCGCCGCGTTCTTCCTTCTGTTCGGCCCTGACCGTAATATAGTTTTCCGCCGCATCTATTTCCATATTCTGTGCATCTATACCCGGCAGTTCCATGGTTACGACGATGTTTTCGCCCTCTTCCTTTACGCTGTGAGTCAGAGGTGAAAAAAAGTTCCCTTTCCGGAAAGGGGATATAGCCTCCTCAAAAAGCCGGTTCATTTCCATGTGCATACGTTCCAACTGTCCCCATATTCCATAGGGGGTAATATTAATTCCTTCCCTCTTCTGTACTCTTTCAGGGTAACGTTCTTCTTCTTTCATGGTCCGCCTCCTGCTAAAATATTTTACCGGTATCCTTTTATAATTTTTCTTTCTCCGGCGGATTTTATACAGCTTTACTTTACATTTCCCGCAATCTCTGAATTCTTTTTTCAACAGGCGGGTGGGTGGCAAAAAGATGGGAGGCGGTTCCCCTGCCCAGCGCCGGGTTAACGATGTAAAGACCCTGCAAAGCCTGCTTATCCAGGGGGCCGTCTTTGACCTGCTGGCCTGAGATCTTCTCCAGGGCGCTGGCCAGCCCCTCGGGATAACCGGTTAGCTCGGCCGCTCCGGCATCAGCGAGATATTCTCTTTCCCTGGAGATGGCGAATTGAAGAATACGGGCAAAAAGGGGGGCCAGGATGGCCAGGACAATGACCACTACCATTACCAACCCCTGGCTACCCGAATCCCTTTTCCCCCGGTGCGTACGGCCTCCGTACCACAGGCTTCTCCTGGCGATTTCACTCAAAAATACGATTGTTCCTGCCAGCACGATGGCCATGGTAGCAATAAGAATATCATAATTACGGATATGAGACAGTTCGTGGGCGATAACCCCTTCCAGTTCCAGGCGGTTAAGTTTGTTTAAAAGGCCCCTTGTCACGGCTACCACGGCCTTATCAGGTTTTCTCCCGGCGGCGAAGGCATTGGGTATGTCCGTCTCAATAACGTAAACCGGGGGCGTAGGAATCCCCGCGGCGATACTTAAGCCCTCCACCGTATGATAAAGGTAAGGCTCATCTTCCTTTTTGACGGGGTGGGCGCCGGCCATGGAGGTGACAACACCCTGTCCGGCATAATAACTGATCAGCAGGATAAATACGGCGATTACGGCAGCAGCGATAATGCCAAAGAAGGGATCTCCCATGTACCAACCCAGGGCGTACCCTGCCGCCAGGAAAAGCAGGGCAAAGAAGAAAAAGAGGAAAAAGGTACGTCTCCGGTTAACCTTAATATGCCCGTAAATAGGCATTAACATCTCTTATCACCTGCCCATTCTCCTACTAGAATTCTACTTTTACCACTTTTCTCGCTGCTTCTTCCTCAACCTGGAAATAATCCCGGGGAGTAAATTTAAAAGAACCGGCTAAGATGTTGGTGGGAAAGCGCTGAATAGCAGTATTATAGGCCATCACCGTGCGGTTGTAATGCTGGCGTGCGTAAGCGATTTTACTTTCGATCCCGGCAAGTTCCTCCTGCAGCAGCTTGAAGTTTTCATTGGCCTTTAATTCCGGGTAGTTTTCGGCCACGGCAAAGAGGGTTTTCAGGGCCCCACCGAGCATATTTTCCGCCTGGGCATTTTCCTGGACGCTGGTGGCGTTCATCCAGGCGGAACGCGCCTTGGTTACATTCTCCAGCACCTCTTTTTCGTGTTTGACGTAACCTTTTACCGTATTGACCAGGTTGGGAACAAGGTCATAGCGTTTTTGCAGCAGTGTATCGATATTGTGCCAGGAGTTATTGACAATGTTGCGTTTTGCTATCAGGCTGTTGTAGCCGGCAATTACATAAAGGGCCAGGACCACAACAATAACCAGGAAAATATATAAGGGTTGCATTTTTAAAGCCTCCTCAGGCAAAGAATATATACTTTGTTTATATTATTCTCCCTGCCCGTCTTATATCCTTGTTTTATTTTGGAAGGATTTTATTTGTGATTTATTAAAGAATATTCAACATTATGTAGCTTTTAAAAATTAAATATTATTTCGCAAAATTATCTTGACAAAGTTATCCAGCAGTACTATAATTATTTTAAGGTTAAAACAGACGTCTGTTAGCCTCTAAAGTAACCATTAAGTCTAACCAAGTTTCTTTTGGTAAGGTAGTTATGATTTAAAATTTGTGTGAAAAATAAAGGGAGGAAAACAAATGGCTTATCAAGACCTGCGTGAATTTATGGACTTATTAAAAAAGAAAGAACATTTAGTATATATAAAAAGGGAACTGGAAAACGGCTTTGAAATCTCTGCGCTTACCTGGGAACTGGCTGAAAGGTTGGGTCCCGCGGTAGTCTTTAAAGCTAGAGGCTACGATATGCCACTTGTAATGAATGTTCATGGCACTCTGGAACGTAATTGTATGGCACTGGATATTGAACCTGGAAAAAACGATAAAGAAAATTTCTTAAAAATCCGTAATAGAATTGCCGAGGCGTTAGAAAACAAAAACAAATGGCTCAAACCAGTTATGATCAATAACGCTCCCTGCCAGGAAGTTGTTATGGTTGGAGATGAAGTGAATTTATATAAATTACCTGTATTTAAATGGAGCCCTTTAGACGGAGGGCCGTATATTACCATGACAAATATTATAACAAAGGATATGTCCAACTCTAACAACGGGTTAAATACAGGAATGTACCGCGTCATGATTCATGATCAAAAAACTACAGGAGTAATGTGCTGTAAAACTCAGGATATCGGTATTCATGTTGGGCTTGCCAGGTCCAAGGGTTTAAAGAAAATACCCCTGGCTATAGCTTTAGGTGTTGATCCGGTTATAAACATAGTTTCTACGACAAAAATGGCTTCATTTGCTGATGATGAGTTTGAATTGGCGGGAGGGCTGCGCGGGGAGCCTGTGGAGATGGTTAAATGTAAAACTATCGATCTAGTCGTGCCGGCGTATGCGGAGATTGTCCTCGAAGGTGAGCTGGATATAGATCCTAAAAATGCTCGTATTGAAGGACCTTTTGCTGAATGGATGGGGTATTATGAGGAACCGATGATGCTTCCGCAGTTTAATGTAACAGCAATTACCACAAGGAAAGATCCCTTTTACCAGGGATGTATCCTGGGACACCCCAATAATGAAGGCGAAATGATCAGGATGCCCGCTATTCAGGCTAACAACTATAATATATTGAAACGTACAGTTGTTGGTTTTAGAGAATTCTGGGCACCGCATAAGTCACGTGGTTATAAAGTTGTGGTACAGATAAGTAAGCGGTTTCCGGGATGGGGTAAGCAGGCTGCATTGGCCGCTCTTAGTACTGGCCAGGGGATGGCTGCAGCAAACTATGCTGTTGTTGTCGATGATGATATTGATATTTTTGATCAGGAAGCTGTTGACTGGGCTATTGCTACGCGTATGGACCCTGCTAAGGATGTAATTATTATCCCCGAAATGGGTGTTTATCCTCTCAACCCGGCAGCTTCTGGTAGAGAAGATATCAACCCTGAAACTGGTTATACGGAGTTTTCCTATATCGGTAAGATGGCTATTGATGCAACTAAAAAAATTGCTTCAGAAAACCGCCGTTCTACGGGTGCGTCTGTATTACCTGATGAAGATGCGTTGGCCAAAGTGAAGACTAATTGGGAGAGTTACGGACTAAAATAAATAATTAAAGGCGATGGAGAAAAATATTAGCCTTTTTCTGTGAATAAGATTGCAAGAAGGTGAATACGTGTGGCTTCAAACTTAATTAACTATCCTCCTCCGCCGGCGAGCAAAGCTATTGAAAGGGCTAACCGGGAAACTATTACTTCTATACAGAACCTGGGGCTTCAGCGTCTACTGCGCACATCCTCGGAAAAGATTCCTTTTTATCGGCGTATTTGGCAGGCAGCCGGGGTAAATATTTCCCTAATAAAGGATTTAAAAGATATAATAAATCTTCCTATAATCTCGAAAAAGGATCTGGAGCAAAGCTTACAGGATTATCCTCCGTTTGGTGACTACCAGGGGGATTATCCCTGCTATAGAATTCAGGCAAGTGCTGGGTCCACAGGTTATCCCAAACCTATCTTTCATACAGCACATGATTGGAATATCATTACTAATTTTTGGGCAAGGCGCTTGGCAGCACAGGGCGTCAGACAAGGAGATATGGTACAGATTGCTTTTACTTATGCCCTTTTTATTGTTGCCTTTACCTCCACTGAAGGAGCTCTTAAACTAGGTGCTACAATTATACCGGCAGGAAGCGGGGCAGTAACGTCCAGCGAACGGCAGATAGAGATAGCATCTAAATGGGAAGTAACGGTAGTAGGTACAACAGGAGCATATGCCTTACGCCTGGCTGATGTGGCCGAAAGGATGGGCTACGATCTGAAAAAAGATTTTAAAATAAGAGTAATGTTCCATACTGCAGAAACCCTCACGGAAGAAATGCGGGCAAGGATTGAGGCAAAATGGGGTTGTAAGTCTTACAACAATTACGGTTCGGTTGAGACAGGAGCTCCTGCTTGGGAATGCCGTGAACAAAATGGTATGCATATCAATGAGGATGGTTATTACTTTGAGGTAGTAGACCCCGAAACAAAACAACCTTTACCTGAAGGTGAACAAGGGGCACTGGTAATAACCTCCCTTTTTAAAGAAGCAGCTCCAGTAATCCGCTATATGATTGGAGATATTGCCACAATTACCAGTGAGCCCTGTAAATGCGGGTGCACCTTGCGTCGCATTGTTAAGGTTGCCGGACGGCTTGATGATATGCTTAAGTTTAAGGGTGTTACCGTTTATCCCACATCAATCGAAAGCGTTTTACATCGTCTGCCGGAGGTGGGTGATGAGTACTGTATTGTTATTGATAGTATTGACGGGCAGGATCAGGTTGTCCTCCGAGTAGAGACAATTTTTAAAGGCGAACAGCTTGACCAGTTACGTTATAAGCTGCAGCAGGCATTGAAGGCACATCTAGGTGTTCAAATTCCCATTGAGTTTTACTCCCCCGGAGAACTGCAACAAGAATTGAATGTAGATCAGAGAATCAAATCCCGCCGAATTGTTGATCGCCGTAAGCAGTAAGTATAGAAAAAATACTTTTAGATAATGAGGAAGGAGCGAAAATTATGAGTAAAGACATGCGTACCTGGCTAGCACAGTTGGATGCTGCAGGGGAAATAACGGAAATTAATAAACCAGTAGATCCTCTAAAAGAGATGGGTGCTCTCCTCTGGCAGTCCAGGGAAAAAGCACTTTTATTCCATAATTTAAAGGGATACCCGGGCTGGAGGGCTCTGGGGCAGGCTCCCGCCAATCTGAGACACGCGGCTCTTGCTTTTGAAACGGAATTAGAAAACCTGGTTTTTGCTGTAGCCGAAAAAATGAAGAGACGCTTTAAGCCGGAACAGGTAGAAACTGGACCGGTAAAGGATGTGGTATTAAAGGCAAAAGAAGTGGATCTCTCCCGGCTTCCCATACATATTGGGGGCACCAGGGATGCCGGGGCCTTTATTACTGCCGGGCTATGTATTACCAAAGATCCTGAAACGGGAATAAGGAATATGAGCTTTCACCGCCTACAGGTTAAGGGTCCCAATAGAACTGGAATACTGTTGGTTCCCAGGCATACCAGTTTAAACCTGCAAAAATATGAAGCAAAAAATAAACCCATGCCTATAGCTATCTTTATCGGACATCATCCTCTTTACTATATGGCTGCAGCCACAACGGGCTCATACGAGATGGATGAACTGGAACTGGCTGGTGGTCTGTTAGGAGAGCCTGTTAAGACAGTAAAGTGCGAAACCATCGATATGGAAGTTCCTTGTGATGCAGAAATTGTCCTGGAAGGCCACGTATTACCCGGCTATCGGGAAGAAGAGGGTCCTTTTTCCGAATTTCAGGATTATTATATCTCGGGAACGGGGAAAAACCCGGTAATTGAGTTCCAGGCCATTACCATGCGCAAGGATGCCATTTACAAAAATTTGCAAAACGGATCGGAGATGGAAGGCTGTATATTTCACAAGGTCCCCATGGGAGCGGCCATTTATGATCGCATCCGTACTGTAGGCGGTTTTGCAGACATAAAAAACGTATTAGTTCTACCGGGAATCTTCGGTGTAGTTGTACAGATGACCCCCCGCTTTTATGGAGAAGCTAAAAATGTTCTCATGGCTGCTTTATCGAGCGAATATCTTCATCCCAAAGTGGCCATTGCTGTTGACGATGATATAAACATCTTTAACTACTGGGAAATCCTCTGGTCTATAAATACACGTGTTAACCCGGAGGAGGATATCATAACCCTAAACGGTACCAGAATACATTCTATGGATCCTACAGCAAAAGAGCTATTTCCTCCCGGCACTCCTTCCTGGCAGCGGATAGGTGGAAAAGTGATTATAGATGCCACTAAACCTCCCCTCTCTGATCCCGAAGCTCGCGGCATTTTTGAACGTATTCTGCCGATGGGGCATGGTAATGTTTCTCTTAAAGATTATTTATAAAAATAAAAGACTTAAATGAGGAAAGAAATATTTTGCATAACTGTTATATTAGCTGTGCTTATACGGATATTTAAAGCGATTTTTAACCCTTTAAGCTAGCGTGACTTTCCTACTTATTCCAAAAAGAGCTGTTCAAGCCCCAATATCTGGGCATAGTTGTGAAGGCATACAGTATGAATTAATAATCTATAGCAATATCTTTACTTGCAGGAGTATGTGTAAAATCAAAAGTAAATTGAAATAAAAGGGGTGATGGTTGATTAATTTTTTGGGAGCCGATATAAGAAAATTGTGTTTTTTCCATTAATCAAAAACGAGGGAGGAATAACTGTGTTTAATGTCAGAAAGCAACATGTGGCTTGTGTTTTGCTGATAATATTACTTTTTTCTTTACTCTCAGGTTGCAGCAGTAAGCAGGAGGAAAAACCTGGAGCCCAGGTTCCTGATACTACAAAACCTCTAGCTGAGCCTACAAAGATTGACATCCGGTGGGGCACCATTACAGCGGGCGGAGCCTGGCAGGTAATCGGCAGTGCCATGTTAGAAGATATTAAAAAAGCCAATAAGAATATCACTGGTTCAATCCTGCCCAGCACCACTTCGGGAAACGTGGTAGGGGTACATAAAGGCGAATTTGAAGTAGGTTTCAGCCTTACTGATACTACTGCTCAAGCCTGGCAGGGGGAAGGTTATTTCAAAGATCTGGGACAAATCAGGAATATTCGTAATCTAGGGGCTTTATATCCCCAGGCGACCCACATTGTAGTCTGGGCTGATTCGAATATTAATTCTATCGAGGATTTAAAGGGAAAACGCGTTAGTCCGGGAGCCAAGGGACTTTCGTGCGACCTGCAGTCCCAGCGCTTGTTAAAGTTGTATGGTCTATCCTATGATGATATGTCGGTCCAGTTTCTTTCTTTTCAAGATGCTGACCAACAAATGATCGATAGACATCTTGATGCCCTGCTTTATGTTACTGTTCCTTTCCCTTTTGCTTCCGTAATTAATGTGAGCTCTCAAAGGCCTATCCGTTTGCTGCCCATTCCTGCGGACAAGATAGCGGAACTGGAAAAATTTCCAGGCGTAGAATCATATACTTTGCCGGGCGGATTATATCAGGGAGTAGATTATGCAGTTGAAGGAATTGCTGTTAGGGCACATATTATTGTACGTGAAGACTTTCCTGAAGATGTGGCCTATAGCATGGTTAAAACTATAGCTGAAAATTTTGAGAGTTATCCAGGTGTCCTGAAAGCCATGTCCTATGCCCGGCTCGAGGATATGGCAAAGGATACGGGAATACCTATGCACCCGGGTGCTGAGCGTTATTATCGTGAACGTGGATGGATAAAGTAAAAAAATTATAAGAATGTCTCATGGCTTCGGCACCCCTTAAAAGGGGTGCCGAAGTATGACGTTTTAAAACTAAAAGGCGGTTTTCAATAAAAAAAGATGGGAGGGTTCATGTTGAACTCAACTGACCGCCAGTCTTTTTGGAATAAAACTCGTTATTTTACAGTTACTTTGGTAGGAATTACCCTGGCCTTATTTCATCTCTATACCGGACTCTGGGGCAGCCTGGATGCCCTAATTCAACGCTCTGTACACCTGGGTTTAGGCCTTATAATTGTTTTCCTGCTGTATCCTTCAAGTAAAAAAAACATATCAAGCTTTCGGTTTTTAGATTATTTTTTGGCAATTGCTTCTGTTGTTGTTACGGCTTATCCGTTATTCCGCTATACATGGATAACAGCAGAGAGGTTTAGTCTGCTTACGCCAATGAGCAGCCTGGAAAAGGTTTTGGCAATATTGGCCATTCTGCTTGTTCTGGAGGCGGTTCGCAGGGTAATAGGAAATGGTCTCCTAGTTGTAGTCCTGTGTTTTATAGTCTATTTTTTTATAGGACCCTTTTTGCCGGGGGGGCTCCGTTCCGTATCCTTAACATGGACACAGCTGCTTGATTTCCAGTACCTTTCTACAGCAGGCATTTTTGGTATCCCTTTAGGAGTGTCCGCTAATGAAATTGCCCTCTTTATTCTCTTTGCTTCCATTTTAATAAAAAGCGGGGGCTCCTCATTGATGAACAACCTGGCCATTTCCCTGGCCGGACGTTCTCCGGGAGGGCCGGCTAAAGTCGCTGTACTGGCCAGTGGTTTAATGGGGACTATTTCTGGTAGTGGAACCGCTAACGTTATGACCACGGGCAGTGTAACCATTCCCATGATGAAGAAAACTGGTTACTCTGCACATTTTGCCGGAGCAGTAGAAGCGGTAGCTTCCACCGGGGGGCAAATAATGCCCCCGGTAATGGGTGCTGCAGCCTTTGTTATGTCAGCATTTAGCGGCATTCCCTATGTTCAAATTATTAAGCTTGCTATAATCCCAGCCCTGCTTTTTTATTGGGGTTTACTTGCTTCTGTACATTTAGAAGCATTGCGCCTTAACTTACCAGGAATAGAACCGGATATAAGCGTTAAGCAAACTTTACGCGACTATGGGCATATGGTGATTCCAATTATCGTTTTACTTTTTTTGTTATTTAAGGGTTTTACCCCCCGAATGGCTGCTGGGGCTGCTGTGCTTGCCGCTATATTAATCAGCCAGTTACGTCCAACAACTCGTCTTGGGCTGACGGGGCTGGTGGAAGCACTGGTTAATGGAGCTAAGGGTATGTTAATTGTTATTGTTGCTACTGCTGCGGCAGGGATAATAGTCGGCTCTATCGAACTTACTGGTTCGGGCCATCGTATGGGTACTCTTTTTATGAGCTTAGCTGGTGGGTATCAAATAACGGCCTTACTTTTAGGAATGCTGCTGGCAATTATTCTGGGAATGGGTATGCCTACAACAGCAGCTTATATCATCCAGGCTGCCACAGTAATACCAGCATTACTTTTCCTGGGATTTGAACCTTATACCATTCATATGTTTTGTTTTTATTTTGCCTGTCTTTCTTTAATTACTCCTCCGGTTGCGATTACGTCATTTGCGGCTGCAGGACTGGCTGAAGCTGATATCTGGAAAACGGGTTGGACTGCTTTCCGTTTGGGTTTAGCCGGATATATAGTTCCTTTCATGTTTGTTTATGGGCCGGCACTGCTATTGGTGGGTTCTAATATGATGATTGCCATGTCAATCTGTACGGCCTTTTTAGGTGTGTTTTGTTTGGCTGCAGCAGGTGGGGGTTATCTAATTCGAAAATTATTTTGGTTTGAAAGAGCGATAATGATGGCTGCAGCATTCCTCTTAGTTGCACCATTAAGTGTAACTATTATCCCCGGACTGACGCTGATGTTCTTATTAATTATTAAACTATATTTAAAGAAGAGACAATCAGATTATGTAGCAATGAAGTAATTTTGTATATTTAGATTGGGAGGTCTAATATTTGCAAGTAGAAAAATGCGATATCTTATGCCTGGGTGGTGGGGGGGCAGGTATTACAGCGGCGATAACAGCCGCGGAACAGGGGGCTGATGTAATTTTAGTCTCCAAGGAGCCTCTGGGGTACGGGGATACTCGTATTTCCATGGGGCTTATGTCTTGCCCCGGAGTCGTTGAGGGTGACGACTGGCAGCACTTCTACAAGGATCTTATAAAAGGGGGCGAAAACTTAAATGATCCCGAACTCGTACATATCATGGCAGAGTGGGCCCCGTATGGCTTAAAATTACTGGAAAGCTATGGTCATCTTTTTGAAAGGAACAAAGATGGAAAATTCAGTAAAGAGGTCGTCTTTCTATTAGGCGGGCATTCTTTACCACGTACTATAGGATGTCCCCCGGGTGGGGGGATTAGTATGGGAAATTCCTTAAGGGCCGGAGCTGCAAGGGCTGGTATCAGGGTGTTTGAAGAGGTTATTGCCTGTAACCTGTTGTTCGATGACAAACGTGTAACAGGAGCAGTTTGTTTTGACCTGTGCCGGGGTGAGGTAATATTATTCCAGTCTGGGGCAGTAGTCATAGCTACTGGTGGCGCCGGATGGCTTTATTACCCGCACACTGACTGCAACGCAGGGGTAACCGGTGATGGCTATGCTCTGGCTTATGAAGCGGGGGCAGAATTGATAGACATGGAACAGGTTCAGTTTATGCCTTTTGCGCTTACTTATCCCGCTTCCATGTGTGGTGTCTATGTCGGTGAACCCAGCCTTGCGGCACCGGCAGGCATCCTTCGTAACAGTAAGGGTAAAATCATCCTGGAAGGCCTGGGAACAATGACTCGAGCACAAGTAACTAATGCCATGGCAGTTGAACTTTCAAATGGTGGAGGTACTGAATATGGCGGCCTGCTTCTTGATCTGAGTCCTAACCTTTCTTCGCCAGAAGGGAGACGCATGTGGAAAGTAAGGAAAGAAAGAGGTCAGCTGGAATCGGTACGCTTTGCTTATGGTGAAGATGCCTACCGCTGGGAAAAACCCTGGGATGTAGCCCCCGCGGCTCATTACTTTATGGGTGGGATAAAGGTTAATACATCAGGACAAAGCAGTGTCCCGGGCTTATATGCAGCCGGGCAGGTTTTGGGTGGTATACATGGAGCTAATCGCTTAGGGTCTGTTTCTTTGGCAGAGCTTTTTGTTTTTGGATATCTAGCTGGTGAAGCAGCAGCGAGGGAATGTAAAGGCCAGGAATTCAGTTTTTCCAAAGGTAATGAGGAAGCTGTTGCGAATATTACCGGGCTTAGAGGACGAAAAGGCTCTTTTAAACCAATTAAATTACATCGACGCCTGCAAAAAACAATGTGGGAGAACGTAGGTATTGTCCGGGAGGAAAGAGGCTTACGTGCGGCCCTTAGGGAGATAGAAGAGATCGAAGAGGCCTCTAAAGATTTGCAAATAACACCACAATTATCTTATAACAAGGATAAATTACACACTATAGAATTAAAACATATGTTAACGGTTGCCAGGCTGATTACAGAGTCTGCTCTAATACGCCAGGAAACGAGAGGTGCGCACCTTCGCCTGGATTTTCGAGAAAAGGATGAAGAAAACTGGCGGCGAAATATAATTATATTAAAAAATAAGAACAAAATGCAGTTCCGTACAGAGGTGGTGAAAACCGATGCCTAGGAATGTTTCCATAGAAATCTTCCGCTATGATCCACAAAAAGATGACTCACCTTCCTGGCGTACCTATACTATACCTTATGAAGAAAAAAATACTGTTCTCGGTGCCTTAATCTATATTCAGGAAAATATCGATCCATCCTTCGCTTTCCGTTACGGTTGCAGATATAAGAGATGTGGGCTTTGTGCCTTAGAGGTAGATGGAAAACCCCGTATGGCATGTCATACTTATTTGCAAGAGGGAATGCGTATTGGCCCTTTGTCAAAGCTTCCTGTAATAAGGGATTTGGCAGTTGATCGCAAGAGTATTTTCCATGACTTGAAAAAGTACAGCCTTTATATTGAAAAAAAAGAAGAAAATGTGGAGATAATAGTTGAACCTGAACAGGGAGCAAGGCTACGAAGTTGTGCGGAGTGCCTTTCATGTCTTTCCACCTGTTCAAGGTATAATTTTGGCAATGGAAACTTTGGCGGCCCTTTTTTATTTGTAAAACTTGCCCAGTTGCAATTCGACCCCCGAAATAGTAAAAATCGTTTTGAACAGGCCCATGCCCTTGGGATTATGCATTGCCGGGATTGTAAGAATAAATGTTTCTGCCCTAATGGAATTAATATTTATGGAGATGCGATTTGCAGTTTGTTAGAAAATAATGTAGACTAATCAAAAGCTTTTTTTTGTTTGACAAGGAAATGGTCACATATTAAAAAAGCCATATATTTTGAAATCTCTTCTGAACTGTCTGCCCCTGCCGGATTAAACCAGTGGATAACCCAGTTACACATTCCTAAAATGGCAAAAACTGTATAACGAACGTCTAATTCCGGAAATTCATTTTTCTTAATTCCCTCTTCCAGGATATTTCTTAAAATTAGTTCGTATTGATCCCGTTTTTTCAAATAACTTTGTATTTCCTCTGAAGGTATATTTTGCCTTTCTTGCATAAATATAACGAGTGAATTATTATTTTCCATTATGTGCCTCAGATGATTTTCAATTACTCCTCGTAACTTTTCTCGAGGAGATAACTGTTTGTTAACAACATTTAGAGCACCATTTAATAATGAATCAATTCCTCGATGTAATATTGTAAGAAAGATTTGCTCTTTGCTTTCAAAGTGTGAGTAAATACTTCCCCGTAATATTCCAACAGCAGAGGTTATATCCCTTATGGAAGTACCATTATACCCTTTCCTCCTGAATAACTTAGCAGCTGCGTCCAATATTTCTTCTCTTTTATTTTTACTTTCAATTTCGGAATTATTTTTTGACATCTCTATTTCCTCCAATTTTTTTAAAATAAACAAGCGTTTGTTCTTATAAAATGCTAAAAAAAATTTTAAGATTATATTCATTAAAAAATTATTCTAAAGAAAATAATCTCATAGAAACAAGTTATTGTCAAATTGAATTGGGAATAAATGTAAATATAAATTAAATAATGATGTCGGTTTTTTGTTCAATTTCTTTGAGCACATGGATCCTTTCGATGCTTTCCTGGCTATTAAAGGATAAAAAAAAATTGCGTCGAATGTTAAATAAGAAATTAACATGGCCAAATATAAAGGTGAGGAGTCTTTCTATGAGATCTAGAAACAGTAAAATTGCCGCCTTACTTGTCTCACACTGGGCTAACGACGGTTATTCCGTTATTTTGCCGCCTTTGCTGCTGATCATTTCTCTTCAATTCGGCCTGAGCACAATGCAGGCGGCTACGATCATCAGCGTTTATACCATGTCCTCGGCCCTGGTACAGCTGCCCCTGGCCTTTTTAGCTGATTATTCCGGCAGGTCCAAACAAATACTGGCCCTGGGTATGTTTGTTTCCTCCGCGGCGTTGTTCGGCTACGGGGGGAGTACAAGTTATGCCTGGCTGCTGTTCTTTGCTTTTTGGGGCGGCTTGGGATTCAGCGGCTATCACCCCATCAGTATGAACCTTATGACGCAGCTTTTTAACGGGCAGAAGGGTTTTTCCCTGGGCATTCATACCGTGGCCGGCTCTCTGGGTGCTACCATGGTCCCCATCATCCTGGGTGTTTTCAGCGCAAGCTGGCAGGTAGGGGTCTGGCTGCTGGCCGTACCGGGGATAATTAGCGGGCTGTGGATTCTCCTGGCATTTAACGGGGTCCGGGGTGCATGGAAAAAGGACAAATCAATCTTAGTACTTTCCAGGAAGGCGGTGGCCAATCCCAGAGTACTGCTTACAACATTATTCGGCGGCCTTAACCAGATGGTGTACTGGGGCTCGTTAACTTTTATCCCCCTTTTCTTTGCCCACCGTTTCCACTGGAGTATTGCCGCTACCAACACCCTTCTGGGAGTCTTTCATTTCAGCGCGCTTGTATCGCAGCCCTTGTTCGGCTACCTTTCCGACATCCTGGAAAGAAACCGCTTATTATTTATCCTGGGTGCGGTAATAGCCTCCTTTACCATTTTGTTCTCCGTAATGAACAACGCCATCTGGTGCGCGGTTTTCAGCGTTGTTATCGGCGCTGCGGTCCTGGCCCTGAGGCCTCTTACAAATGCCAAAGTTGCCGATATTACCAGTCCCCAGGTAAGAAGCACGGCCATAGGCCTGAGTTTTACATTCAGCAGCGGCCTGGGAGCCGCAGCTCCCCTTCTTGGCGGGTACATGGAAAAGGTTTATTCTTTCCAGGCGGCATTTTTTGTTTTCGGTCTTATAGCTCTCCTGGGCCTGAGCATTCTCCTTATACTTAACGGACTGGAAAAGCGCTCTGCGGGCAAGGCAGAGGCAGCGGCATTGGAATAAATGTTTTATTTAAAGTGAAGGTGGTAAATTAATGTTGGGAGTGGAGTGCAAACTTCAAAACGGCCTGATCGGCATTATTTCGGATACTCATGTGCCCACGCGGGCCTATTCATTGCCGTCACAGGTTTTCAGCCTTTTTGAAGGAGCGGATCTTATCCTCCACGCCGGGGACCTGGAAGATGAAAGCGTCCTGGAAGAGCTGGGGGCGCTCGCTCCGGTGGAAGCGGTGGCAGGAAACATGGACCCGGTTAAAATCAGGGCCAGGCTCGGTACCGGGAAAATTATAAACCTGGGCGAAATTTCCCTGGGCCTAATTCATGGGGCCGGCGTACCCCGGGGAGTGCCGGATTTGGTTCTTTCCCGGTTCCAGGGGTTTAACATCCAGGGACTTATTTTCGGGCACAGCCATGTGCCCTTTCTGGAGCAGCGCGGGGATATCCTCCTGATCAACCCCGGTTCCACTGCAGACCCGCGCCGGGGCAGCAGGCCTTCCTGCGCCCGCCTCTGGATTGAGGGCCGGAAGATGCGGGGGGAAATAATATACCTCACAGAAGGTGAATTGTAAAGATGGCTGGGGATGCCCGGAGATAAGTTATCCTGGTTTATGTCATTGCCCTGGTTCTTTTCAAATATTTTCCCCTGGAAAGGGGGAACCGGCAGGAGGAAGCAACTGAGTAATCCGGTTAAACAATCCTCTCTTTCAAAACCACAATCTTAGCATTGTGGTTTTATTTTTTGTTTTTTACCCATAGATATATTTCGAGAAAAGAAAAAACTAGAGGCGGTGATGGCCATAGTTGTCTTTACTGCTGTTAAGCTGCCGGCGAGATATCTCTGGTTATTGCCGGCGGTTGCCTTGCTGATGATCTTATACCGGGGTTATGGGCACAGCAGGGCTTTGCCGGCCCAGGTCCTTTTACCCCTGTCAGGCAGGGTTATCGGTATTGATCCCGGGCACGGGGGTTATGATCCGGGAGCCAAAAGGGGAGGAGTTCAGGAAAAGGATGTCGTCCTGGAGATAAGCCTGTTCCTGCGGGAATACCTGCAGCAGGGCGGGGCCTGGGTGGTTATGACCAGGGATAGGGATACGGACTTGCTGGAAATTATGGCCGGGCCCAAAAAAAGATTAGACATGCAAAACCGCCTGCAGATTGTCGAGGAGGCGGGCGTTGAACTGCTGGTCAGCATTCATACCAATAGCATTAATTCTTCGCGCTGGCGCGGCGCCCAGGTTTTTTACCAGGAAGGCCATGAGGAGGGCAAGCTGCTGGCCGCCGCCATCCAGGACGAACTGCGGCGTGTGCTTAAAAACACGGACCGGCTGGCTAAGGGCGGTAATTTCTTTATGCTGCGGGAATCATCCATGACGGGGGCTTTAGTTGAAGTGGGCTTTCTCTCCAACCCGGACGAGGCCAGGCTTTTAACGGCGCCGGAATACCAGAAAAAAATTGCCTGGGCCATCTACCTGGGGATTATTAAATACCTCACCTCCTGACAATTTACAGGAAAAACACTTTAAAAAGCTTCCTTGTTTGCCCGTGAAGAAATGGCATGAGAAATTTTTCTTAAGTAGTAGGAATTCCTCCTGCTTTTGGAGAATAAAATAGCTAGCTTAAATAAAGGGGGGGCAATTTTGGAAGCAGGCAGAGAAGAACTATGGACGGACCATTATGAAAAGGGTATCAGGTCAACCTTACAATATCCTGAAATACCCGTTTATTATTTGCTGGAACGGGCGGCTAGAAGGTACCCTCAAAGGGTAGCTATTAACTTTAACGGAGCGATGATGTCCTATCGCGATCTTCTTGTCCAGGTAAACAAGCTGGCGGCGGCGCTGTCAGGCCTGGGAGTTAAAAAAGGGGATCGGGTGGGGGTAGTCCTGCCGAACTCACCCCAGGCAGTGATGAGTTACTTTGCCATTCTGCAGCTTGGAGCGGTTGCTGTCTTTATAAATCCTCTTCATGTGGAGATGGAGCTCGTATTCTTTATTAACGATGCCGGAATAAAAACACTGGTTATTATTGATACAGTCTACCGGCGCATTATGAACATCAAGGATAAAATCAACCTGGAAAACCTAATTGTTACAGGTATCCATGATTATCTCACTGTTCCCTATAACATCTTTTACCCCCTGAAACAGAAAAGCGACGGCAGAGCGCCGGAAATACCCTTTAAAGAAGGTATCTATCGCTTTAAACAGCTTATCCGCAACGCTCCTTCCGGGCCGTCGGATGTCCAGATAAATCCCAGGGAGGACTCGGCCGTCCTGCAGTATACGGGCGGGGTTTCCGGAACATCCAAAGGCGCCATGATCACCCATTACAATATGGTTGCCAATGTTATGCAGTTCAGGGAATGGTACTCCGGCTGTAAAGACGGGGAAGAACGAGTTCTGGGGGTCCTGCCCTTTTCCCATATCTATGGTATGACCTGTATCTTGAATTTTGGCGTTTATATCGGTGCCACCCTGATTTTACTGCCTCGTTTCGAAATAGACCGGGTTCTAAAAATCATCAATAAATACCGTCCCACGTTTTTTCCCGGCGTTCCTACCATGTATGTGGCGATCAACAACCATCCCGATGTTAAAAAGTACGATATTTCTTCCATCAGCTTTTGCATCTCCGGGGCCGCCCCCCTGCGCCTGGAGGTCCAGGACAGGTTTGAGCATCTTACCGGTGCCAGGCTTGTAGAAGGTTACGGTTTGACGGAAGCTTCCCCCGTTACCCACTGCAACCCTGTCAGGGGCCGCAGAAAGGTGGGGAGCATCGGCCTGCCCCTCCCGGATACCAAAGCAAAAATCGTGGACCTGGAAACGGGGGAAAAGGATCTGGAGATCGGTGAAGTGGGAGAGCTGGTTATTTCCGGACCCCAGGTCATGAAAGGGTACTGGAACAACCCCGAGGAAACGGCCACGACCCTGAGGAACGGCTGGCTTCATACCGGGGATATCGCCCAGATGGACAAGGACGGCTATTTCTATATTCTTAACCGTAAAAAAGATATGATTATTTCCGGGGGTTACAATATTTACCCCAGGGAACTGGAAGAAGTGCTGCAGCGCCATCCCAAGGTCAGAGAGGTAGTTATTGTGGGCATTCCTGACGATTACTACGGCGAGTCTGTCAAGGCCTATATTTTCCCCAGGGAAGGCAGAACCCTCCTGGAGGATGAACTGAGGGATTACTGCCTCAACAAGCTCGCCCCCTATAAAATCCCCAAGCACTTTGATATCAGGAAGGAGCTCCCCAGAAGATTAACGGGGGCCAAGCTGCGCCGCTACCTGGTTAAAGAAGAGCATAAGCAGGCCTAGCCTGCTTATTTTTAGATATAAATGTATGAGTACAGGCCCGATACAAGATAATAATTAACAGGTAAGGCTCAATTTTTCCCAAAAAATTTCTGTGGGGGGGTCTCCTTGAGTATTGTAATCGCGGGTATTTCTCCTCACCCGCCCCTGATCATCCCTGAAATCGGCGGCAGGGAAATAGCGGAGGTCCGCCGGACTGTGGAGGCCTTAAAAAAGCTTTCCGCAGAGGTCGCCGCGGCCCGTCCCGAAACGGTCATTATCATTACTCCCCATGGCCCTGTGTTTAGGGATGCCGTGGCTGTCCGGGCTGAAGAGGAACTGCAGGGTGATTTCAGTGCCTTCCGGGCTCCCGGGATCAAGCTCACGGCCAAAAATGACACGGAACTGCTGCGGGCTGCTGCGGAGGAAGGTAAAAAAGAAAATCTTGGCATGGTTTTGCTGAAAAAGAAAGGGCTGTCGGCCTTCTCAGATGAAACAGCCCTGGATCATGGCGCCACCGTCCCCCTCTATTACCTGCAGGAAGCAGGTACCGCCGGCAGGATTATGGTCATAACCTTTGCCATGCTGCCCTACCGGGACCTTTTCCGTTTTGGAGGGGTGCTGCAGCGGGCTGCTGCAGCCACCGGCCGTAAGGTGGCCCTGGTGGCCAGCGGAGACCTCTCTCACCGGCTTGAAGTAGGGGCACCGGCAGGCTATGACCCCCGGGGGAAGGAGTTCGATCAAAAACTGGTACAATCCCTGCAGGATTACGATGTGGAGAAAATATTATCCATGGACAGGGAACTCGTTTCGCGTGCGGGGGAGTGCGGTTTGCGCTCCTTTGTCATTCTCCTGGGCAGCCTTTCCGGACTGAAAGCAAAACCGGAGATCCTGTCTTATGAAGGCCCCTTCGGCGTCGGTTACCTGGTGGCCTCATTTAGAATCCTGAAAAACGAGGAGGAGGAGTAGCTTGGCAGGAAAAGGAACTATCTTTACGGAAATTGCCCGCAGGGCCCTGGAAAGCCGGGTCAAGGGGGATACTTTAGCGCTCCCCGGGGATCTTCCTCCGGAGCTTGGGCAGCCGGGGGCTGCTTTTGTATCCCTGAAAAAAAGGGGTGCCCTGCGGGGGTGTATAGGGACGATCATGCCCACCAAAAGAACCCTGGCCGAAGAGATTGCCGCTAATGCCATCAGCGCCGGGCTGCATGATCCCAGGTTCCCCCCGGTTTCCAGTAATGAGCTGAATGAGTTAACCTACAGCGTGGATGTTTTGACTGAACCTGAAAAGGTGGAGGATCTATCCACGCTGGATCCCCAGCGCTACGGCGTAATCGTGCGCCGGGGGAGGCGGAGCGGCCTGCTTCTCCCCGCCCTGGAGGGAATATCTACGGTAGAGGAGCAGCTGGGCATAGCCAGGCAGAAAGCCGGGATACTGCCGGGAGAAACGGTGGAAATTTATCGCTTTGAAGTAAACCGCTATTACTAGATCAAATGGGGGAGGAAAATATGCAAGAAGCGCTCTACTACACTCGTAAAGGACATGAAATATGGTGTGAGCTTTGTCCTCAGGGGTGCCACCTCATGGAAGACCAGACAGGTATTTGCGGTGTCCGCAGAGCCGAAGAGGGAAAACTGGTAACTTTGAATTATTCTTTATACGGCGCCATTAATGTTGACTCCATTGAAAAAAAGCCCCTGTACCATTTTTATCCCGGCTGGGAAATTCTCTCCGTGGGTACAACCGGTTGCAACCTGCACTGTTCTTTCTGCCAGAACTGGACCCTGGCCAGAGGCGAAAGGGATGAGCAGGGGATGGAGGCCATTACCTCCGCAGAGCTCCTGGGAATCCTCCGGAGCCGGCCCGAGAGGGAGCAGCTGGGGATAGCCTATACCTATAACGAGCCCACGATCTGGTATGAGTTTGTCCTGGAAACATCCCAGGTGATGGCTGAAAACGGCTATAAAAATGTCCTGGTTACCAATGGACTGATCAACGAGCGGCCCCTGGAGGAGCTTTTGCCTTTTATCCATGCCATGAATATCGATGTTAAGGCTTTCAGTGAAGGTTTTTACCTGCGTTACTGCAAGGGAAGGGGTTTTAAAGAAATTCTCCGTACCGTGGAGCAGGCGCTCCCCCGCTGCCATGTGGAGCTTACCTACCTGATTGTTACAACCTTGAACGACAGCCCCGAAGAGATAGGGGACTTTGTCAACTGGGTGGCCTCCCTGGATAAAGAGATACCGGTGCATTTCAGCCGCTATTTCCCCAATTACCGCATGGATCTGCCTCCCACACCGCTGGAAACAATACGGCGGGCCTGGGAAACGGCCCGGGAGAAGCTTTCCTACGTGTATATGGGCAACGTCATGGATATGGAACGGAGTGCCACCTATTGCCCTTCCTGCCGCCAGCTGCTCATCAGCCGCAGGGGTTACCGCATTAAAAATGAGGGCCTGGAAGGTAAAAACTGCAAAAAATGTGGTCATACTATCGGGTTAACAGGGCATATTTATGGAGAGGCAGGAGAATAATTGCGCAAAGCTTAAGCTGATCAAGGAAACAGCAGGAGGTTTGAGATCATCGAAGCTATCCTGGAATGGTTCCACAATGTGGCTGTTGTTCTTCCTTTGACTTTTATTATTCTGGCCACGGGCCTCTACCTTACTTTCCGGCTGCGGCTGCTGCAGCTCAGGCGGTTTCCCTATATCCTGCGCCGCACCCTGGGCAGCCTGCTGCAGGCGGAAAAAGCCGGGCCTTCCGCCGGAGAAATCACTCCCTTCCAGGCCCTTGCCACTGCCCTGGCTGCCACCGTCGGCACAGGAAACATTGCCGGCGTGGCCACGGCTATTTTTTTAGGGGGACCGGGAGCTATTTTCTGGATGTGGGTTTCTGCTTTTTTCGGCATGGCCATTAAGTACAGCGAGGTAGTCCTGGCTGTGCATTACCGCACCAGGGTCAGGGGCAGCATCGCCGGAGGCCCCATGTATTTCCTGGAAAGAGGCCTGCGTAAACCCTTTTTAGCCGTGCTTTTTGCTGTTTTCGGTTCACTGGCTGCTTTCGGCATTGGGAATATGGTGCAGGCCCATTCCGTAGCCGATGCCGTCAGGGTAACTTTCGGGTTCCCCGTTTACCTCACCGGTTTTTTCATGGCCCTGTTCAGCGCCATGATCATCCTGGGGGGCATCAGGCGCATCGCCCTCATCACCACCTCCATCGTGCCTTTTATGGCCTTTTTTTATCTAACGGGGAGCCTTTTTATCCTGGTATTTTTCCACCAGCAGATCCCCGCTGCCCTGGGATATATTTTTGCCGGAGCCTTCCAGGGCCAGGCGGCAGCAGGCGGTTTTGCCGGGGCTGCGGTCCTTAATGCCTGGCGTTTTGGCGTTTCCCGGGGAATCTTTACCAATGAGGCCGGCCTGGGGAGCGCCTCCATTGCCCACGCCGCGGCACGCACTCCTCACCCTGTCAGGCAGGGGCTCTGGGGAGTAATGGAGGTCTTTATCGATACACACGTAGTCTGTACCATGACGGCCCTGGTCCTGCTGGTCACGGGTGCCTGGCAAACAGGTCTTGAAGGCGCTCCCATGACGGTGGAAGCCTTTAACCGGGGATTGCCGGGAAACATAGGGCAGTACGTGGTGGCCATTGGCTTGATTTTTTTTGCTTTTTCCACGGTCCTGAGCTGGGCCTATTACGGGGAAAAATGCATGGAATATCTTTTGGGCAGCCGCTCCGTGCAGTTTTATCGCACTTTATGGATTATCGCCATCTTTATCGGCTCCCTGGGCGGGCTGCGCGCCCTGTGGCACCTGGCGGATATTTTAAACGGTCTGATGGCCTTTCCCAACCTGGTGGGACTTTTGGGCTTAAGCGGTGTGATAACCAGGCTGACCAGAGAATATTTTTCCAGCAAATATAAATAAAAAAATCCTATGCAAAAAGGATTTAACCTGATAAGGTAGAATAAAAAAGTTAAATTAAGCCGGATTTCGAGGGGTGTAAAACTCTGGATGTGGGAACAGATTATGGCTGGCGCTACACACTTAAATGTGAGCTGGCGTGATATTATGGATATCGCTATTGTCACCTATATACTGTACCGCCTTATTCTCCTCATCAGGGGCACCAGGGCGGAACAGCTGGTAAAGGGCCTGATCATTCTTTTAATTGCCTGGGTGACCAGCGGGTTGCTGGGCTTCAGGACCATCAACTGGCTTTTACAGGGCTTGATGACTGTGGGCCTTATTGCTGTTCCTATTATCTTCCAGCCCGAATTAAGAAAAGCGCTGGAGCACCTGGGCCGGGGGAAATTATTTCAGAGGAACCTGTATGAATTTGAAGATGACGAATTCCGGGCACTACTGGAAGAACTTATGAAAGCCATACCAGTCCTTGTTAAGAAGAAGATCGGAGCCCTGGTTGTTTTAGAAAGGGAAACGGGGCTAAAAGATATTATTGAAACGGGCATCAAAATTGAAGGGGTAGTTACGGCGGAGCTTTTAATCAATATTTTTATGCCCCGCAGCCCCCTGCACGATGGTGCTGTAATTATCAGGGGAAACGTCATCGCCGCGGCGGGCTGTTTCCTGCCTTTAACGGAGAATCCCAATCTCAGCAAAGAGCTGGGAACAAGGCACCGGGCCGGAATGGGTATAACGGAGGTATCTGACGCCCTGGCCATTATTATCTCCGAGGAGACCGGAGTTATCACCCTGGCCCATAACGGAAAGCTTACCCGGTACCTGGACGAAAAAACCCTGCGCAGCACTCTTTTAAACTTTTATTCCACTACCAAAAAGAAGAAATTCATACCCGGTATTTTCCCCTGGAGGTTTGGTGAACAAGATGGGGATGAAGTTTAAATTTATGGAAAGCCCTAACTTTATAAAGGTTCTGGCCTTTTTTCTGGCTTTGATACTCTGGTTCTTTGTGGCCGGGGACAGGCAGGATGTCCTGGGGCTGGAGGTGCGCCGGACTTTCAGCGGTATTCCCCTGACCTACCGCAACCTGGGCCAGGACCTGGTGATCGTGGGATTGGAGGAAAGCGTTACCCTGTCCCTGCAGGGTGTTCCCCAGGCCTTTGATGGGTTAACACCGGCCGACCTGGAAGCATATGTTGATCTTAACGGGAGGCGGGAAGGCCGCTATGAACTGCGTATCAATGCCGCCGCCCCGCGGGGCGTGAGTATTGTCAGCATCGAACCGGCCAAGGCCAATGTTCTCCTGGAAGACCTGGTTACCAGGCAGATGTCCGTGGAGGGCGAGCTGCTGGGTGAACCTGCCGGCGGCCTGATCGTTCAGGAAATCAACTTTACACCAACAGAAGTATTTATCAGGGGGCCGCGCCGCAAGGTAGATCTTACTAAGAAGGTTGTTTTCCGCCTCGATGTCAGCGGTACCGAGGGAAATACAATAGACAGCGCCAGGCTCTATCCCCTGGACGTCCGGGATAATTTCATCCAGGGTATAACCATCATTCCGGACAGCGTGGAGGTGGAGGTGCGTTTAACCCTGCCCCAAAAAGATCTGCCCGTGGAGGCCGTGTTCAGCAGTAACGGCAGGCGCGTGGAAACGGTCATCGTGGAGCCTTCGGTGGTTACGGTAAAGGGACCCGGGCATCTCCTGGAGGAGATTACCTGCCTCTTTACGGAGGAGATTGACCTGAAGGAACGCGGCTCCGTCTTTACTGTGGATGTCCCCCTGGTATTTCCCCAAGGATTTGTTCCTCATAAAAATGATACCGTAAGTGTACGGGTCTACCTGGCCAACTAGAGAGCAGGAAACGGAAACCAGCTGCCGGTGTCATTCGTCATTATTGTAAGGGATAAAGTAACTTTGAGCGGATAGGGTGAGCTTATGAGAAAATTGTTTGGAACTGACGGGATCCGCGGTGTGGCCAATAGCGAGCTGACCCCGGAACTGGCTTTTAAAATGGGGCGCATCGTGGCCTCCCTGCTGGGAAGCGGGGACAGCACCCCGCACCCCTTTTTTTTATTGGGAAGGGATACCCGCCTCTCCGGAACCATGCTGGAAGGGGCCCTGGCGGCCGGTATTACCTCTGCCGGCCTGGATGTACGCCTTTTAGGAATAGTTTCCACCCCGGCTGTAGCTTTTTTAACCGTACAGCTTAAAGCGGCCGGAGGTGTGATGATCTCCGCTTCTCACAACCCCGTACCGGACAACGGCATTAAATTTTTTAACGGGCAGGGCTTCAAGCTGCCATCAGACCTGGAGGCGGAGGCGGAAAGGCTTTATTTCACGGGCGATGATCAGCTGCCCCGCCCCACGGGCAGGGATGTGGGCTGCTCTTTTCGAGCCGAAAAGGCGCTGCAGCACTACCTTTCTTTCCTTAAAAGGCAGGCTCCGGAGCTGAAAGGCCTTAAGATAGCCCTGGATTGTGCCCACGGCTCTCTGTGCAGGATAGCCCCCCGGCTGTACAGGGAACTGGGGGCGGAGGTAATTCCCCTCAGCAGCACTCCCCACGGGGGGAAAATAAATGTAAACTGCGGCTCCACCAACCCCGCTTCGCTGCAAAGGGCTGTGAAGGAAAAAGGAGCGCACCTGGGCCTGGCTTTCGACGGCGACGGGGACCGCCTTATCGCCGTGGATGAAGGGGGACAGGTGGTGGATGGGGACACCATTATGGCTGTATGCGCCGCCTACCTTAAAGAAAAAAATAAGCTCCGCGGCGGCAGGATCGTGGCTACGGTCATGAGTAACGGCGGACTGGATCTGGCCGGGGAAGAGCACGGCTTTACAGTCTTGCGCACGGAAGTGGGGGACCGCTATGTCCTGGAAGAGATGCTGCGCGGGCATTACGTTTTAGGCGGCGAGCAGTCCGGCCACATTATTTTCTCCGATATAATGGCTGCGGGAGACGGCCTTTTAACCTCCCTGCAGCTCTTAAAGGTGATGGTGGGGAAAGGCGAGCCCCTCTCCAGCCTGGCTGCCATCATGCGTCGCCTCCCCCAACTGCTGGTCAACTGCCGCGTCAAAAATAAAGAGGGCTGGGAAAAAAACCGGCACATCGCCGAAGCTGTTAAGGCGGCACAGGAGAAGATTGGCCGGGGCAGGGTCTTTATCAGGGCCTCGGGTACGGAGCCCCTCATCAGGATCATGCTGGAGGGGGAAGACAGTGCCCTCCTGGAGGGACTCTCCCGGGAGCTGGCCGCGACCGTGGAACAGGAAATGGGAGTATAGTATGAAATATAAAGATGGCACTTAATAGCGGTTTAAAGCATATCAATAAGTAAAAAAGCAGAGAGAAATATTACAAAACTGGAGGATTAATCTAAATGTGCGGAATTGTCGGATACATAGGACGGCAGATCGCCTATCCTATTCTCATTGAGGGCCTGAAGAAGCTGGAATACCGGGGCTACGATTCCGCAGGGGTGGCCTTACTCTGCCATGAAGGCTTAAAAGTTGTAAAGGCCAAAGGAGAAATAACTGTCCTGGAGGAAAAGGTGGGGCAGAGTTTTCCCGCGGGGAACATGGGCATCGGCCATACCCGCTGGGCCACGCACGGGGCTCCTTCCGATGTTAATGCCCATCCCCACTGCGCCTGTACCGAGGAATTTACGGTAGTCCATAACGGCATCATTGAGAACTACCGCGCCTTACGCCACTGGCTGGAAAGCGAGGGGCACCGTTTTTCTTCGGAAACCGATACGGAGGTCCTGGCACACCTGGTCGAGCATTACTATAACGGGGACCTGCTCAAAACGGTACAGGAAGCCATCAAAAAGGTGGAAGGCTCCTTTGCCATGGTGGTTATGTGCCGGGGGGAAAACGATAAACTGGTTTGTGCCCGTAGGGACAGCCCCCTGATCATCGGACTGGGGGAAGGGGAGAATTTTATCGCCTCCGATGTTCCCGCTGTCCTGAACTATACCCGCAAAATCTACATCCTGGAAGACGGGGAGTTCGCCGTGATCACCGCCTCTTCCGTGCAGATATGCTCTGCAGAATGCACCATGCTGCAAAAAGAAGTGCGGGAGATCACCTGGGATGCCGTCGCCGCCGAGAAAGGCGGTTTCCGGCATTTCATGCTCAAAGAAATTATGGAGCAGCCGCGGGCCCTGCGGGAAACGATGCGGGGACGGCTGCTGAACGGGGGCAGGGAGATCAACCTCTCCGAGTTGAACCTCACCCCCGAAGAAATAAATGATATCTCCAGAATCTATATCGTGGCCTGCGGCACGGCCTATCATGCCGGCCTGGTGGGCAAGTACGCCATGGAAAAGCTCCTGCGCCTCCCCGTAGAGGTCGACCTGGCCTCCGAATTCCGCTACCGCGACCCCCTGCTGGACGAAAAGACCATGGTCATCGTCATCAGCCAGTCCGGGGAAACGGCGGACACCCTGGCCGCTCTAAGGCTGGCCCGGAGCAGAGGCAACAAGGTCCTGGCCATTACTAACGTGGTGGGCAGCTCCGTGTCCCGGGAGGCCGACAAAGTCCTCTATACCTGGGCTGGCCCGGAAATCGCCGTGGCCTCCACCAAGGCATATCTTACACAGATCCTTTCCCTGTACCTGTTAACCCTTTACCTGGCCCAGGTGCGGGGCCTCCTGGACCGGCAGGAGCTGGAGAAGGCCGGAGAAGCTCTCTTCGCCCTCCCCGCCAAGGTGGAAGAGATCTTAAGCAGGGAAGTGGAGATCCAGGATATCGCCGCATACTTGAGCTGCTGGGAAAGCACTTTCTTCATCGGCAGGAACATGGACTTTGCCGTGGCTATGGAAGGCGCCCTGAAGCTCAAGGAAATTTCCTATATCCATGCCGAAGCGTACGCCTCCGGCGAGCTGAAGCACGGCACCCTGGCCCTGATCGTAGAGGGGATCCCCGTTATTGCTTTGGCCACCCAGAAAGATATCATCGAGAAATCCCTGAGCAATATCAAAGAGGTCAAGGCCAGGAACGGCTATGTGATCTGCCTGGCTCAGGAAGGCACCGAAGACCTGCAGAACGAAGTCGACCGGGTTTTCTACCTGCCTGCCACAGAAGACTTTCTCACACCCATTCTCTCCGTAGTCCCCCTGCAGCTCCTGTCCTACTACGCCGCCGTGGCCCGCTGCTGCCCGGTCGACAAGCCTCGTAATTTAGCCAAAAGCGTTACGGTGGAGTAGAGATAATAAAAGGATTACGTAGTTGATCAGATAAAATAAAGTTGTACACTAGAAAATAATGTTGGAAACTAAAAAAAAGTCGGTATTAATGTTGATGATGATGTTAGGAGGATATTTCGGGTAGCTATTCAACTGTACTATAACAACAAAAATAAAGCCCCTTTGAAACGGGCCTATGACTTAATGATTGAAAAACACTTTAATAATGGATACCGTGAGGAAGGAAACATCAAGATTCCTATTCTGCCCGTTGCTTCGGAACTACCAACCTTTGGACAGTTTCGTTATTGGTATGCTAAGGAATTAGACTTGCGCCAATCGATTACTGCCAGGGAAGGTAAACGTGGGTTTGTTTTGCGGCACCGGGCCGTATTAGGAAACTCGACACGGATGGCCATAGGCCCGGGGTCGATCTATCGAATTGACGCTACAATAGCCGATGTATACCTGGTAAGCAGCTTTGACCGCTCAATGATTATCGGAAGACCTGTAATCTATATGGTGATCGATGTTTTTAGCCGGATGATTACTGGATTATACATTGGTCTGGAAGGACCTAGCTGGATTGGGGCAATGATGGCTTTGGCCAATGCAACCATGGACAAGGTTGCCTTTTGTGCCGAGTTCGGTATTGAAATATCCGGCCAAGAATGGCCTTGCCATTACCTCCCGGAGACCATCCTGGCAGACCGGGGAGAATTGGAAGGAGTCAATACAGATAATCTGGTGGATTCCCTGAACATTGCGGTAGCCAATACACCTCCATATCGTGGCCATAGACAATTCCTGCAGTAAGCGAGTTAAACGAAAGTAGTGGGTTTTAAACCCACGCCGGCAGGCTTCGCTGCCAAAGGCACAAGCCAGGTAGGTTTTCCCGGTTCCGGTACATCACTGTTCGTGAGATCATCGGCCCAAATTTCGACGTATTCGGCGAGTTGCAAAAATGCTGGAACAATGCTATGAACAAGGTACCATAAGGTGGCAAAGGCTACCCTCCTGGGAAAAGCAAGTTCAAAAAGCTAGACCTTTCAGCGGCATAAGCGATGCATATGTCTGTCATCTTAAAAAGCTAGCGTGAGTTTACTAAACCTATCCAGGAAATAGCGATTATTCCAGCATTTACGGCACTTACAGCGTATAAACTAAAATAAAAATAACTTAAACATTG
>QZJM01000041.1 GCA_003605065.1 Dethiobacter sp.
ATGGCTGCCAGGTTTAGGAGTTCTGCTTTCTGGCAGAGCCGGAAAAACCGGCAGAAAGCCACTCCTCAGGGAGCAAATGGCACTTCATTTTGAGAAAGATGTTGTCTTTTCCCTGGCCTTTGTGTATATTTTTGAAGCTCAAAGGGCTGCCAATGGCCTTAAAAAGCTAGTTTTTGGGGTTGAATCAGTGAACCTTTTAGGGCTGCCCGGGGTTATTTCGGGAAAATGCTCCGGTAACAACATTCCCTCTGCCACAAGGTGCATGACCCTTTCCAGGAGGTTTTGCATTTCCCTGGCATTCTAATGGACCTGTTCTGCCGCCCCTATTTTTGACCATAAAGGGAGCCTTCTGGGCGTGTTAAACGTCAGCGGGCATTACGAACGGGTGCATCCTCATACCCTGGGGATGATCGTGGCAGCAGTGAAGGCTATAGAAAATGAACTCCGCCTGGATGAAACATATCAGGAACTGCTGCGCATGGCCTATGAATATTCCAATACCATAATGGAATCAATCTACGACGGTCTCTTATCCGTGGATGGCCGGGGCAGGATAACACATATTAACTCCATCGCCAGAAAAATTTTAAATTACCGCGATGAGGAGATAAATACCACGCTGGATCCCTGCCTGTCAAAGTTAGCGGAGGTTTTAGAACAAATTATTTGTATAATTGTATAAATTGTTCTACTGTAAGATCTGCATCTTTTAATATTTTTCTTAACAACCCAGGGCGAAGTTCTTTGTGATCTGGCACAGTTACCGGCGGCAACTTCCCATTCATGTCCTTCAACCTAACATGACTGCCCTTTTGTCTAACTACTGTATACCCAACTTTTTCAAGAGCTCGAATACACTCTAAACCCGAAACTACCGGAAGTTTAGAAATCACCTCTCCACCACCACATTGCCAACAATTATACTACCAACTGGATTTTCTTTATCATCAAGGCAAAGCTCTATAGCTTCTTTTATATTTTTTAACGCTTCATCTATTGTATTTCCTTGAGTATAACATCCTTTAAACACAGGACAAGATATAACATAACCATCACCGTCCTGTTCAATAATAACGGGATAGCTTTTCATGTCTATCACCTCCAACTACATTATCATTATACCCTATTTTAGGTTAGCCTTACAATGTCGCTTCATTTATCTACTACGCATCTTGAAGATTTCGTCTAAATTCTAATTTTGCAATATCAAAGGAAGAATAATCAAAATTTTCGACGCTTTCAGAAAAACCGAATTGTATCGAATAATTGCGGAAAAACAGCGAAAAGAACAGTATCTCTATAACGAAGATGTGGCTTGATCAAAAAAACTTTTGACTCACAAGGTAATAATTGTACGAAATATGGGTCTTTGCTGAAGCATACAATAACAGCATTGAAAGGGTTTCCCTGGAACTTTTAGGTGAAGCAAGAAAAATGTCGAAACACCTACTTATCAGAGGTAGCTTCTTTACAAATAGATCCCCATAAGAAATTGGTGACTGTCAAAGTTATAAGGTTTATATAAAACTATATAAAACCTTAGGAGTCTAGATGCAGGGTACCACCGTCTCCCAGATTTTCCGGCTTCATTTCCCGGATGATGATCTTAACAGCCTCGGGAGGGCAGTTAAGAGTCCTTACCAGTGCTTCCGTAACTTCTTTAACCATCTGCCTTTTTTGCTGTAAGTTTCTTCCTTCCAGCATTTCTATCTGTACTACCGGCATTGAAAACACATCCTTTTTATATTAAGAAAATATTCCTGGCAACTATCAAACACTTAATTTAAAAACCTCTCAGCTGTACTTTTTCCACGTATTCCCGGCATGAACACGCGATTTCAGCCACCTTTTCCCGGGAAAAAGGTTTAAAAGAGAGCAGCTCAGGATCTATCATGGTCTGCTTAGGATGAAATTGCTGTAACACATACCTGCGACACCCGGCAATTTCTTCTGCTATGGAAAAAATGTCCTCTTCTTTTAACAGCCCAGGGATAACAGTCGTGCGAAATTCCTGCTGGAGAGGGTTGTCTTTTAACAAGGTTATAGTCTCCTGTACTTTGGACAGATTCACATTATTTCCGGCGATGAAGGAATATTTTGGTAAAGGACCCTTGATATCCACAGCAATATAGTCCAAAATGTTTTCTTCCAGGAGTTTGCAGATAACTTCAGGCTTCGTTCCGTTGGTATCCAGCTTTACCTTCAGACCGAGTTTTTTAATTTCCACCAGGAAATCAGGCAGGTCTTCCTGCAGGGTGGGTTCTCCCCCTGAAATACAGATACCATCCAGCAGAGAAGCCTTGACCTTTAAAAAATTAAATACCTCTCCTGTGGAAATAAGGGGCAGAGCTTCCGGATTAAGCACCAAATCTTTATTATAACAGAAACGGCATGTTAAATTACAGCCGCCCACAAAAATAGTGGAGCATATTCCCCCGGGAAAATCTATCAGGCTAATCTTCTGTAACCCCCGGATATCCATCTTTTTTCGCACTCCCCGGATTTAAAAATAATTGCCACGTAGGTTAAAATTCATTGTCTTGTAAATCTCTTTTCCATATTACCGCCCTGGCAAAAGTACGGGTTGTTTCCTTTATAACTACCTGCACTTCCTCTCCTACCAGTTCCCCTCCTCCTTCGATATCCAGAATATACCCATGGAGCCTGGCAATTCCATGCTCAGGATTAGTAGAATGGGATTCTTCTACTATTACCCGGTAAATGCCTCCTTCTTCTACTGGTAAAGCATGCCTTGCTACCTCGTGCATGGGCCCTGACATTAGGATATTATATTTCTCCACATGCAGGTTGTCTGAGCCGCGGATAAAAATGTTTTTCCCCGTGGCAGATTCCAGTTTTTTTAAATATGTTCCCCCGCTGCCGATTAGCAAAGCAGCCACTTCACTGTTCATTTCCACAAGAATTGCTTCTACATCCTGGCGGAGTAAGATTTTTTTTAACTCCCTCTCAACCTTACTGCTGACTGCTTCCGGTGAGAGGGTTTTCCCTTTTCCATGACAGTAAGCACAGGGTTGTTGCATTACCGCCGAGAGACCCTGTTTAACCTTCTTCCTGGAAACCTCTACCAACCCAAGGGAAGTTATGCCGAGAACCTGGCTTTTAGTGCGATCCTTATTCATTTCCTGCCTGAACTTTTCTAAGACTAGCTGGCGGTTTTCCTGTGAACTCATATCTATGAAATCAATGATAATAATACCACCAATATCTCTTAAACGTATTTGCCGGGCAATTTCTTCCACGGCCTCCAGGTTCGTTTTTAAAATTGTTTCCTCCAGATTGCTCTTCCCCGTATATTTCCCGGTATTAACGTCAACTGCCGTTAGAGCCTCCGTTTCATCAAATACCAGATAACCCCCGCAATTTAACCATACCATGCGGTTTAAAGAACGTTCGATTTCCTCTTCGATTTGGAAATAATCAAAAATGGGCTCCTTTTTATCGTAATAAATTACCCTGCCTTTAAGATGTGGAGAGAGGTAGTCCAATATTTCCATAATCTTGTAATATTCCTCTTGGTTATCGATAATTAACCTGTCAACATGATCATTAAAAAGGTCTCGGACGATACGGTAAATAAGCGCTACATCACGATGAAGCAGGGCAGGTGCCTTTGTTTTTTTAAAAGAATTGTTAATGTTTTCCCAGAGACGCAAGAGAAATTGCAGGTCATTATTCAGGCTCTCCGGATCAGCACCTTCAGCAGCGGTTCTGATAATTACGCCTGCATGCGGCGGGCGCAAAGTCTCCATTTCCCTTTTCAGCCTTTCCCTTTCTTCCTGGGAGTCGATACGTCTGGATACGCCCACATAATTTAAACCGGGCATGAGAACCAAATAACGTCCAGGCAAAGTAATATGGCCTGTAAGGCGGGCTCCCTTGCTGCCAAAGGATTCTTTCATTACCTGAACCATTACCTCTTCTTTCACATGCAGGAGTCGTTGAATAGGCATTTTCCCCCCATTAGTTTCCTCGCCTCTGGGTTGGAGTATTTCGTCTACATAAAAAAAAGCGTTTTTTTCTTCCCCAATGTTTACAAAGGCGGCCTGCATACCTGGAAGAACATTTTCCACCGCACCCTTATAAATATTGCCGACCAGGCGCTGGTGCAGCGGGCGTTCCAGATATATTTCCACAACTTTCCCATCTTCCAGCAAGGCAACCCTCGTTTGTTTAGGATCATAGTTGATAATAATTTTTTGTTCCATAAAAATACCTCTTTATTAATAATATAAGATTGCTTACTTCCCTTAAAAATATTTTCACAGGTAGTATACGGAGCAAATACCTTCCGGATTTTTCAAAGTGCCCCCTTCCAATATGAAAAGGTCCTGCCGATAAACCTTAATTTCGGTATCCCGTTCAAGGTGTAATAATTCCAGTACTTCCTGTGGTCGCACTCCACCCTTGCTGCCGGTAGCAAGAAGCATAAACAATGTGTCCTTCCCATCAACGTCTTTTATTTTCAGGTCATAAATAAAAGGTCTCAGATCTACTTTTTTAACGTTTTTTTTATCCTGCCGCACTTTAACAAGTGTGTCCATATGGAGAATGCCTGCCAGGGTCTGCGGCAGGTCGGGAGGAACAGCAGGCAAATTTGCAACATATAGAGCGGCACCAATTACTGAAGCAAGCGGATGCTGGTTAAGTTCGACTGTACTAATTTTTTTAATTTTTAGTCCGGGAGGAAACTGTTCATTAAATGATTCCATTAGTTTATTTTCCTCCCGGTGTTCGCTTAAATAAAGATCCAGGTATTCATTTTTCCCCTCCAGGCCCACGCCCAGAGGAGCTGCAAAAGACAGCTTTGGCTGCGGGTTAAAGCCCTTACTATATGCCACAGGTACACCGGCACGTCTTAGGGCACGAATAAAGGTACGCATTAAATCCAAATGGGAAAGAAACTTTAAATCCCCCTCTTTGGAAAAGCATAACCTATAATGGTACACCTTTTTCCACCTGCCTGAGAGAACAGTTTTCCAGGCCGCATCCTACACAGCCTCTTTCACGACAATCGTACGTAATATCCCCTTTAAGAGCTCTTTGGTATTCCCTTTTTAAAAATTCCCTGGATAAGCCTGTATCGATGTGATCCCAGGGAAGGTAATCGTCAAGAGCCGGTTTGTACCGGGCATAATTTTGCGGTTCAATTTCTTCACCGGCAAAAGCCTTTTCCCAGAGGGGAAAATTGAAGCTTTCACTCCAGGCGTCAAGCCTGCTTCCCATGGCATAAGCCCTTTCCAGGACTGAAGCCAAAAGCCTGTCCCCCCGGGCAAAAACCGCCTCCAAAAAACTC
Organism: Dethiobacter sp.; assembly: GCA_003605065.1. Lineage (GTDB taxonomy): Bacteria > Bacillota > Dethiobacteria > DTU022 > UBA8154 > UBA9862. Next base: position 5,315 of record QZJM01000041.1, read on the forward strand.
ATTTCCGCCTCGTGCCATGTAAAGTCCACCCCTCTTAACTTCCGGAGATGTTGGCGTAAAAACTCCTGGCGTCGTCTTACCTCCGGTAGTTCCAGCTGGGGTTCCCATTGAAAAGGCGTATGCGCCTTGGGAACAAAAGTGGAAACACTTACGGTTACCTTAAAGGCATGTTTTCTGTTTCCTGCGGTTTGTCGAAGATTAGCTATTTTTTGTACCAATCTCGTTAGCTCACTAAGATCTTCCTCTGTTTCCGTAGGAAGGCCAATCATAAAATATAGCTTAATATGACTTCTTCCCGAAGAAACTGCCAGGTGGGCCGCTTCCAGGATCTCTTCCTCGGCAATCTTTTTGTTAATAACATTTCTTAAACGCTGGGAACCCGCCTCAGGAGCAAATGTAACACCCCCGCTTCTGTTAACCTGATCAGCCAGCCGGAGAGCATAAGCATCCGCCCTTAACGAAGGCAGAGATAATCTTACATAATCTTTCCCAAATTTTTGCTCCAGCTCCTCTAGAAGTCCTTCTATACAGGAGTAATCGCTGCTGCTAAGGGATGAAAGAGAAAGTTCTTCAAAGCCCGTACTGTTGATAATACTACCCGCCAGTTCCTTTAATCTTGACACCGTGCGCTCCCGTACCGGCCTGTAAATATATCCTGCCTGGCAAAAACGGCATCCTTTGGAACAACCCCTGAAAAGCTCCAGAACCGCTCTGTCATGTACTACATCCACATAGGGGACAACGAATGATTCGGGATAAAAAGCATTTTCCAAATCCGGGACTGTTCTTCGCTCAATTACTGAGGGGGCATCTTTCTCCAGCACCTTCATCCCGTAAAATTTTCCCTGGAAATAAAGGGGTTCATAAAAAGAAGGAACATAGATACCGGGAATCCGGGCGATTTTTTTAAGAAAAGCAGCCCTCCCCCTCCTATCATGGCCATCTTTCCAGTGCGCAAATACCTTCAGAATTTCCGGCAAAATCTCTTCCCCGTCACCAATAACAAAAAAATCAAAGAAGGGGGCCAGGGGTTCGGGATTCAAAGCTCCCGGGCCGCCGCCAATGACAAAAGGATCCCCTCCTTTTCTCTGATCACTGTGCAAAGGTATGCCGCCAAGATCAAGCATATTTAAAATAGTAGTATAACTCAGCTCATACTGCAGCGTAAAACCAATCAGATCAAAATTCTTAAGAGGAGTACGGCTTTCAAGACTAAAAAGGGGTATTTTTTCTTTCCTCAATATATCTTCCATATCCCTGGCAGGGGCAAAAATCCGCTCCGCATAAAAGTCCGGTTCTTTATTAACAAGGGCATAAAGGATTTTTAAACCCAGGTGAGACATCCCCACTTCATATAAATCCGGAAAAGCAAGGCCCAGGTGTACCTTTACATCCCCAAGTTTTTTAAAGACAGCGTTTATTTCCCTGCCCAGGTAACTGGCAGGTTTACGTACTCTTTCTAACAATCGGCTTATATCGATTTCCGTCACAAGTCTCAAACCTTTCTTAGGCAGGTTACTCTTATTATAGCCCAAAATGTTCCAGGTTAAAACGATTATTTCCTCAGCAGGCCCCTTAATGGTATATCCATTCCCTTTTTTAAGGCTGCTTCAAGTATTTGGCTTTCTGATAACAATTCGAGAACGCGACAGGCCTGATTAAGAACTATAACCTGGTGATACCTTGTAGGTTTAAAGCGTTTTAATACTTCCAGTACTGTTGTGCTCTCCATAGCCACCAACTGCTCGCTTTTAATAACTTTATATCTTTTTAACATTTTTTCCTTGCGTAGGAGATAACGTAGAAAGACATAAACTGCTGACTGTTGTTCACGTCCTGCGGCATAGTATAAAAAAATACCCATCAAGGATAGGGAAAGATTCAGGTAATCAAAATATGAAAGCAAAATTCCCAATATGACCAGAAAAACTCCCAGCCATTTACCGCAGGAAGCAGCTATTTCAGTTGCTTTATACAAACCCACACGTGTACTTAACGAAGCCCTGAGAAGCCGACCCCCGTCCAGAGGAAGGCCGGGAAGCAGGTTAAAAAAAAATAAAAAAAAGTTGGCTTTAAGCAAAAATGATACTAAGGAACTATCAAAAAAAACAGGTGGACCATAATTTCCGGTTTTATAATTCCATAAAATAATTAACATAAGCAAGTTAAATATTGGACCGGCGCCTGCCACCATAAACTCTTTTACGGGATTCATTTCCAGGGGTTTCGCCAAGTACCCTACGCCGCCAAAAGGGAAAAGTTCAATTTTAAAAATCTTTATCCCATAGAACTTTGCCACCAGCATATGAGTTAATTCATGACCCAAAACCAGCACAAAAAGAAAAAGGGTCTGAATTGGTAACCCTGCCAGAATCCAAAGAAAAATAAACAGCAAAAAAAAGGGATGAACAAATATTTCCAGGTCATTAAGCTTAACAAGGCGCCAGCTCAAAGAAAAACCTCCCGCCAGCAGGGTTAATACTAATTGCCGCCGCCAACCAGCAAAGGCAAAGGATCTAAAGGCTCACCCTTCGCTCTTACCTCGAAATACAGGGCGGGTTTGTTTTCCTGGGGAGCCATCCCGACTCTTGCTATATTTTGGCCTTGTTTTACTTCTTCCCTCTCATTGACCAGCACTTCCCACAGGTAACCGTATAAGGTCTCCATCCCCGCAGGATGTTCCAGTAATAAGTAAAGCCCGTAAGAAGGATGTTCTCCTATTCCTACCACACGGCCGCCGGCTGAAGCCCGGACATAAGTCCCCCGCGGAGTACTAAACACCAGGCCGTAAAACATCTCTTCTTTTTGGAGGAGAGAATTAAACTTTAATCCAAAGGTTTTCTCCAGTTCCCCTTCGAGAGGAGCAATAAATTTGAGCTCTTTGTCGGGCAAGATATTGCCCCCGGGCGCAATTACAACTCTTTCCAAACTGGATTCCAGGTTACCTTCCCATAATTTCCTGATTACAGGTGCTACGTCACGGCCAACTTCCATAAAATCCATTTTCCAGGTTGTTACATATTGAATTTTTTGCAAAATGGAAGCAGTGAAGGGCATTTTAACAAAGGAAAAAAGCAAAACGATTAATATGGCCAATAAAGCGAGTGTAATCTTAAAGAGTAAAAAGTTATGCATATCCTTTAAAATGGACAGGGGGAAAAAATTAAAGCTAGAATCCAGCTCCCGGTCTATTTCTTCATCTCCATGCCACCTGGTTCTTTCCTTTAAGGAGGAATATTCTTCCAACCTACTCCTTAAATTGGAATAGGGTGCTGCCTTTCTCTTCTTTTTAAAGTACATTCTTATACCCTCCCGGGGATTTGTGGTGCCTGTACATATATATTCCAGTGTTATATTTTTATGCTAGAATTGAATCTTGTGACGTCGCATACCCACGTTAATTACAATCCCCACAGAGAGCATATTCACCAGCATGGAATTTCCACCGTAGCTCATAAAAGGTAAGGGTAACCCGGTAACAGGCATTATACTGAGAGTCATACCGACGTTAACAAGGATTTGAAAAATTATCATGGCGGCAATACCTGTACAGATAAAAGCGCCAAAGCTATCCTTGGAAAAGGAACCGATTTTTAAGATACGATAAATAAGAAAAAGGTATAAAAGAAACAATACCACTGCCCCTAAAAACCCCAGTTCCTCTCCCAGTACGGAAAAAATAAAATCTGTATGCTGAGCCGGTATAAATTGTAAGCGAGCCTGGGTGCCTTCAAAAAGACCCTTACCGGTCACTCCCCCTGAACCAATGGCAATCATTGATTGCTTTAACTGGTAGCCAAAATTGAGCGGATCCAACTCGGGGTTTAAAAAAACAATAAGGCGCATTTTTTGATAAGGAAGCAGGCGAGTCCATAAAAATGGAAAAAGTGCCAGGCCGGAACACAGGAAAATTAAGAGGTTTTTCCATGGTACCCCTGCTATGAACAACATGCCAAAGAAAATAATAATAAAGACCAGCGATGTTCCCAAATCCGGCTGCAAAAAAATCAATGCCATGGGAACAGCAACATAAAGGAGAAAGGAGAAAGAGATAAAAAAGCTTTTAAGCTTATCTTCGTAATCCACCAGTAAGCGGGCCAGAGTTATGATAATAATTACTTTAGCCAGTTCAGAAGGTTGAAAGTCAAATACTTTTAAATCTAACCAGCGGTAAGCACCTCCTCCTTCTCTTCCCACAAAAAGAACTGCACTTAAAAAAACGAGGTTGCCGGCATATATATACCAGCACCAGCGATAAAAATTGACATAATCTATACTGATGATCACAAAGATAGCAACCATCCCGAGAGCAATCCAAACAGCCTGTTTTCTTAAAAACAAAAAAGGATCGCTGATATTAGCCCCCTGCGTGGCACTACCGATTACAAGCAGGCCGTAACAACAGAGAACTAACATAATTAATAGGAGCTGATAATCAAAATTTTTAAGAAGCCGGCGATCAAACATCTTTTCTTTCACTACTCCTCTGGGACACGAAAGTATTCCTCTAAAATTTTACGCGCTACCAGGATAGATGTGCTCCCACGCGATTCTCCGTGTTTTATAAAAACAGCAAGGGCTAACTCCGGTTCTTCCAGTGGAGCAAAAGCGACAAAAAGGCTGTGGGAAGGAATGCTGCCATCCCTGCCGACAACCTGGGCCGTACCGGTTTTCCCCGCTACTCTTATGGGAAAGTCGGCCAGGCGTGCCCCTGTCCCCCCCGGCAGCGTAACCAGAGACATGGACTGCCGGATAATTTCCCAGTTTGACTCCTCTGCTTCCATGAAATAAAGGACCTCCGGTTCGGCGATCATTTTTGTAGAGCCTTCGCTGTCAACAATCTTTTGCACCAGGTAGGGGCGGTAGTGAATACCAACGTTGGCGATCATGGCCACATAATTAGCCAGTTGAAGTGGGGTAATACTATGAAAGCTCTGGCCGATGGCTGCGTCCATAGTTTCTGCGGGGTACCAGGGATCTCTGTACAGAGTGCTTTTAAACTCCCGGCTGGCCACGATCCCCTTTTTCTCACCAAAAATGTCGGTTAGCCCCACAGGGTTACCAAAACCAAATTCCCGGGAATAATGGGCCAGGGTGTCAATACCTACTCTCAATCCCATTTCATAGAAAAAAATGTTGCAGGATTTTTGCAGCGCTTCAAAAATGTTTAAAGCCCCATGGGCTGTTCCCTGGAAACAGGACTTGGTTGCCCCGTAACGTGTTACGGTTCCGCTGCACGATACCCTCTCTCCCTTTGAAACGGCCCTTTCCTGCAATGCTGCCATAGCTGTAACCATTTTAAAAGTTGAACCTATAGGATAATGCTCTTCTATAGCCTTATTCACCAGGGGACGCCGCGGGTCTTTTACTAAAACAGGAAAATCAAGGCGAAAAGTGTTGGGATCGTAGGAGGGAATACTGGCCATAGCGAGAATACCGCCGCTGCGTGGATCAAGTACTACAGCAGCAGCCTCCCCGGCATACCTGTTGTTTTCATTTAATAAACCTTCCACAACTTCATTTAAAGCCTGCTCCAGTACCTGCTGCAACCGGGCGTCTATGGTTAAATATATGTCATCTCCCGGCTTCGGCTCGACTCTTTCAAACTCCCTGATAGCCTGCCCCGTAGAATTTACTTCCACCTGGAGACCCCCGTCTTCTCCCCTTAAAAACGGTTCCCAGGCCATCTCTATCCCTGCCTGTCCCACCAGGTCCCCGAGCTGGTATTCATATCCTGCTTTTTTCCATTGTTCCTTTAGCCAGTCGGGCACAGTGCCCTCTCCCATATAACCAAGTATATGGGAGGCAAAATTACCAAAAACAAAATTCCTGATAGGCTGAACTTCGATCAACACACCGGGTAGCTCCATCCGCCTTTCGGCAATTCTGGAGACCGTTTCCATGCTTACATCCGTTTTCAAACGTATGGGTAAATAACGGCGGTAAAATTGGGAGTAATTTTTTGCCCTTATTTCCTCTTCTTCCATTTCCAGTAGTTCAGCCAGGTACGAAATAGTTTCCTGATCGTACCCCCTGCCCAGATCTACCAGGGAAACAGTAAAGCCCGGCCTGTTTGTAACCAGCTGCCGGCCGTTTTTATCAAATATTTCTCCCCGGGGTGCGGTAATTGGTAAAATGCGCAGGCGGTTTTTTTCAGCCCTGCCCCAGTAATGCTCGTACTGGATAATTTGCAGGTATGCCAGGCGAGCGGAAAGAACAATAAAGATAAACACCACAATAGAAATAAAAAGCCTTGTTCTTTTTAGCATTTTTTTGTCCATATTGATCACTCAACTACTTTACTGATTACTTGAAAGAGGGATAAAAGAAGTTATGTTGTTCAGCCCGGTAGAACAATGGATATAAAAACATTGTTAAAATAAAGTGGTAAACGGCCCTGGGCAAAAAAAACTTTTCCAGTGCAAAATAGAAACTAAATGTATTTCCCCAGAAAAAGCCTGTAAGAGAAAATACGATGATCTCGTGGACAAAGGTAACAAAGAATACCGTTATCATGGGGCCAATAATCTGATCCCGGTAAATTTCGTGCGAGGCTAAACCGGCAAGTAAGGCCGCAATCATTTTGGCTAGGCAAAAAAAGCCGATTGCAGGTCCCCAAAACACATCCTGAATAAAACCGGCTATTATACCGATCATAATAGCTCTCTTATCGCCCCAGATAAAAGCAAGGCAAACTACCATAATAAGGAGTAAATCAGGTATAACCCCGCTGACAATAAAAAATGTCATCAGGGAGCCCTGGATAACCATTATTATAATAGTACTGATAATGATGCTTAAGTAAAGGGTAAAATGATTCTTATTCCTCAGAAGGAACCACCTCTTCACCTTCATCTTTTTTTTCCGGTGGAAGTTCAACCACAATAAAGACTTCTTCCAGGCGGTTAAAGTTAACAGCAGGTATAATAATGGCCTGCTGCAGCAAACCATACTGATCTTTTCCTACTTGTAATACATGACCGATAACCAATCCCTTGGGGAAAACTCCCCCTAAACCCGAGGAAATTACAGTATCACCAGGTTGAATATTGGCTTCGGGAGGCAGGTTAATTATTCTCAGATGCCCTTTTTTACCGGGATATCCTTCCACTATGCCTATGAACCCGGGTTCACGGGAACGTTGAACCAGGGCGCTTACCGCCCGGCGTGAATCCGTAAGCATCAACACCCGGGAAGAGTTCCTGGAAACTAACATAACGTTGCCGACAAGGCCAGAAGATGTGACTACGGCCATATCTTTCTCTACGCCATCAGCGTATCCTTTATTAATAGTTATTGTTTCAAACCAATAACTGGGGTCTCTGGCAATAACTTCGGCCGGCAATAGAGAATATTCTGTACGTTCTTTAAAACCTAACATTTCCCTCAACCGGTAATTTTCCTTTTGTAATTCCAGCAGTTGGTAATGAACATTCTCCCTGGCAGCAAGTTGAATTTTAAGTTTCTTATTCTCCTCCAGTACCCTTTCGTAATCAACAATTCCCTGGAAAAAGGTAGAAGTTCTCAGGCCTATCTGAGAAAAAAACCCTTGCACCGGGGAAAGACCTGTCATGATCAGATCCTCTGCAAAGGTATAACGGGAACGAAATTTTCCTGTAAAAAAAATCAGAGAAAGAAATAAAATAATTAAACCTAAAATCCCCATAACTTTCCGGGTCGTTTGGTTCAATTTCAACACTCCAACTATTTTTTAGGCTTAAAAGGACCTGTAAGGTGTAATGGCCACCCTTCTTAAGAGATCTATGGCGGAAAGTGCTTTTCCTGCTCCGAGGACAACACAATCAAGGGGGTTTTCCGCTATATAGACAGGCATCCCTGTTTCTTCAGCGATCAGTTTATCCAGTCCTTTTAAAAGAGCGCCTCCTCCGGTCATTACGATACCTTTTTCCATTATATCGGCAGCCAGTTCCGGAGGGGTTCGTTCCAGGGTGATCTTTATGGTTTCCAAAATGGCGGTAACAGGTTCCGCCAGAGCGGATTCTATCTCCCAGGAACTAATGGTTAATACCTTCGGCAGCCCGGTAACAAGATCTCTTCCCCTGATTTCCATATGTTCTTCGTCTGTAATACGATAAGCTGAACCTATTTTAATTTTAACCTCTTCGGCAGTACGTTCCCCGATCATTAAATTATAGGTTTTTTTAATGTAATTAATAATGGCTTCATCCATCTCATCTCCACCAACACGGATGGATTTGCTGGTTACAATACCTCCTAAGGATATAACAGCAACTTCAGAAGTGCCACCACCCACATCCACAATCATGCTTCCCGTGGGTTCTTCTACAGGCAGGCCGGCACCTATAGCTGCAGCCATAGGCTCTTCAATAAGAAAAGCTTCTTTTGCTCCAGCCTGTTTTGTTGCATCCAATACGGCTCTTTTTTCCACCTCCGTAACACCGGAAGGAACACAAACAACAACCTGAGGTAAAAAAATAGCATGACGACGGTAAGATCTGGCAATAAAATGACGTAACATGATTTGCGTTACATCAAAGTCCGCAATAACGCCATCTTTCATGGGCCTGATGGCAACAATATTTCCGGGGGTACGCCCGATCATCTTCTTGGCCTCTTCCCCCACGGCCAGTATAGTGCCGGTATCCCTGCGTATGGCAACTACAGAAGGTTCCCGCAGGACGATTCCTTTACCTTTTACATAAACCAGCGTGTTGGCAGTGCCCAAATCAATACCGATATTCCTGGAAAAATACCTGGTAAAGAATGCCATTTACGGCTTTCTCCTTTCGTTCTCCAAATTTTGCCCTGTTGAATTATATCAACCTTCTAGAGCTGTCACAACACGTGTTATTTTCCTTTATTAACATATTATACCATAAAACTGTCAATCCATAAGTCCTTTTTCTTTAAAGCTTAAATACTTTCCTTCCCCGACAATGATATGGTCCAGCACATTTATACCAAGAATCTTTCCAGCTTCCACCAGTCTGCCTGTAACCTCAAGATCTTCCCGGCTCGGTGAAGGATCGCCGCTGGGGTGATTATGTACCAAAATCACGGCGGCAGCACTTTTTTTTACAGGAAAATTAAATATTTCCCGGGGATGCACAATAGAAGAATTTAAACTTCCTATAGAAATATCCTCTACCGATATAATCTGGTTTTTCGTATTTAAAAGGATAATTTTAAAATATTCTTTACGGTAATAACGCATCTCCTCCATTAAAAAATCAGCAACCTCGCGAGGAGAGCTTAAAGAAAGACTCTCAGGACGCAGAGTGGAGGCCATCCGCCTGCCCAGTTCCAGAGCCGCCTTAATCTGGATAGCTTTTACCAGGCCAATTCCTTTGATCTCCTGCAGTTCCTCCAGGGTGGAATCAGGCAGAAAGCGCAAACCCCCTGCCTGGTAGATGATCCTTTCAGCAAGGTGTAACGCAGTTTCTTCACGATAGCCTGTCCTTAAGATTATGGCCAGAAGTTCTGTATTGGAGATTTTTTCTGCCCCCAGCTCTTTCATTCTTTCCCGGGGACGCTCTTCAAAAGGCAAATCTTTGATTGTTAATTTTTTTCCCGCCGTAACCTCCTCCTTTCTGCCAATCTACCAAACCGGAAAATCCCACTCTTTAAGCATAGCTGCAGTCCTGGCCAGGGGTAAGCCGACTACGTTAAAAAAACATCCTTCCACTTTTTGCACAAAAACAGCGCCTTTACCCTGAGCAGCGTATGAACCGGCCTTATCAAAAGGTTCCCCCGAAGCAACATAGGCATCTATTTCTTCCTTTTCAATTTGCCGCATCCATACCAGGGTTTCCTCCCTGGTGGAAAGTTCCCGAGAGCCCTTTACCAGGGCAACCCCTGTTACCACCTTGTGAACCTGCCCGCTTAAAGACATCAACATGGCCCGTGCTTCCTGCTCATCCCGGGGCTTGCCCAGCGCCTTTCCTGCATAGATTACAGCAGTATCGGCTCCTAAAATCAAATCATCAGGGTAACTGGAACGAACGCTCCTGGCTTTGGCCAGGGCCAGACCCTCCACCTGACCCTCATCATGTATGGCCGGTTCATGATAGTGACTTTTTACCACCAGAAAGTTGATACCGATCTGTTTCAATAAATCGGCACGCCACGGTGAAGCTGAAGCCAGGATTAATTGGCTCAAAATAAAACCTCCGGAAAATATAAAATGGAACGGCAAATACTTATGCCCGTCGAGTTAGCTCATCATTAAAATGAATGTTTTAGCTGCAAACCGACGCGTCCGGCAATTTCTTCAAGATAGATTGTTACCATACCGGTAAAAATACCTGTGGGAACTGCCAAAAGGAGTAAAAAGGGCAGGTACCCCCTGAACAGAATAAAATTCTGTACCAGAATGGAAGCCAGGACCAGCTGTACGATATTAAAAGTTACCGCACCGGCCAGGCTTACGGAAATCAACGTGATCTTTCGCCTTTTGTATAAATTTATAAACAGGGCCATGGCCAGGCAGCTCAACACAGCGCCGCTAAAACTAAGGTAAAAACCAAACCCCATGAAATTACCAACCAGAAAGCTTCCGATAATGCTGCGCAAAGAAGCGACAACCAGGCCGCTGCGATAACCGTACAAAACAATGGCAAACAATGTGATGATATTGGCCAGGCCCAGTTTTGCTCCCGGAACAGGTATAGGAGCAGGTATAGCTGCCTCTACCGTATGCACTGCTACGGCAAAAGCAACCAGCAGGGCCAAATAAACCATTTTAAAAGTTTTACCCTTTATCACTCTTTTAACGCCACCTAACTTCTTTCCCGACGAGAGTTTCATGTTTTTAACCTAGAGTATTTTGATCTTATCCCCCAGGCCGGAACTAATATATATTTCACCATCTTTATCGATAATAATGCCTTCTATCCCCTGGAGGCTTTCCAATAGCTGCATACCTTTTTCCTTACCCCGGACAAATACCGCCGTAGACAAAGCGTCGGAGATGAGTGTATCGGGTGCTACGATGGTTACGCTGGATACATCTCCTCCCGGAACCCCTCTCTTGGGATCAAGGATATGATGAAAAACCTCTCCGCCTTCTTCAAAGAACCGCTCGTAGTCACCGGAAGTGGCCACGCTGCCTTCCTCCAGTTCCAGAACAGCCGCCCAGTTTTGAGGATCACGGGGCGCCTGGATGGCAACCCTCCATTTTTCACCCGAGGGCTTGCTCCCGGTGATACTAATATCTCCACCGGCATTTATAAACAACGCTTTTACAGAAAATTGTTTTGCTATTTCCTGCCCCTGGTCCACAATAAACCCTTTGGCAATACCGCCCAGATCTATCTTCATCCCGGGCTTGGTTAAAAAGATCGTAGCATTGGCCTCATCAATCTCCACCGCTTTGTAATTAACCAGGGGGAGCACCTTGTTAATTTCTTCTGCAGAAGGCACCCTGGGTTTTTCCGTGCCCCAACCCCACAGCTCTAACAGCGGCCCTACCGTAGGGTCAAAGGCCCCACCTGATAATTCAGCAATTTCCAGGGCTTTGCGTGTTACGATAATTGTTTCAGGTTTAACCTTTACGGGGGTACGGCCGGCAGCCTCATTGATACGATTAACATCACTCCCGGAAATATGCCTGCTAAATATATTCTCCAATTGCTGCATTTCAGCAAAAACCGCTTCTATAACAGCATCAGCCTGCTTTTTATTTGTACCATAAACGGCAATATCAATCTTGGTATCCATAAAAAATGCCGTTCTCTGATAGTTTTCCCCCTTAGAACACCCCAGCATAGTGATACTTAAAAAAACTATTAACATTAAAATTACGGCGATTTTATAGATACTGGTTTTCATTTCCTTTCTTAACCTTTCTAATATAACCTTTGTCCCAGTCATTGTACTATAGTAGCACTTTTGTTCCCGTTAAGCAAGGTATTTAGACGGGGAAAAACAGGTGTCTTTACCACATCCTTGGATAAAAGATGGCAAAGGTTGGTGCTCGCTGAACATAACGGAATCGGTAGAAAACGGTCAAAAACTCCCCTGTTGTGAGTTGTTGACCGCCTGTTTATTTTAGCTTAGTTTTTACTTAAAAATATTATCTGTATTAAAAAACCCTAGTGATTTCATCGGAAGTATTTCGATCCCAACATCTAATAAATTTCCTTTTTTAGTTTTTTCTTTGGATATTTTTGTTTTACATTTTTCTGCGTCTATTGAGGATATAACTTCTTCTATTTCATCCCATAATTCTGGTTTGTGTACAACAAGAAATTCAAAACCATTAAGATGGGAGTATTTTTCTAAGTTTCAGATTATGTTTTTGGAAAATAGGAAACAAGAGAATATCTATAGGAATAATCTCGGAATTCTCAACAAAATTACCTACTTGCCAACAAATACTACCATCATCAGCTAAAATCCTTATGCATTCATCGATAATTAGTTCTTGATTCTTATAGTATTCATTAAGATCAATTTTTTTCTCATATGTTTTACCAATGTTATATGGAGGTGATGTTACGACAAGTTTTATAGATTTGTCTGGGACTGTCTTAACAAAATCATAACAAGAACCTTTGTATAACACTGCATCACAATCTTCCTGATATTTTGTTACTATTCTATCCATATGTAATATTACTCCTTAATTGCAATATACTTATAATCACTCCGGAGTATAAAAACCACCCGGTGCATTTTCCAAGTCATGGCCCTGTTAACCCCTTGGTAAAATAAAAGAGAATAAATATTACCAAACCGAGCATTAAGGCCAGCAACAGTGAATCAAAGTTTATATTTCGAATATTCCACTCCAGGGGGTTATAACCGGGGCGTTTCCCTTTACTACCGGAAGCAGCATTTTCTCCGCCCCCCGCTTCTTCGCCCATTGTCACACCCTTTTGTATCAGCCGCTTGGTAGAAGCTCCTGCCTTTTCATAACCCCTGTCCAGAGCATTATCCAGCTGACCTGTCCTGTCAGCAATCCGCATGGCGGCTTCTCCGGTACGTTCGTATGTTTTATCAAGGGCCTGGTCAAGCTGCATAGTCTTGTCAGCAATCCGCATGGCGGCTTCTCCGGTACGCTGGTACGTTTTATCCAGGGCTTCGTCAAACTGCATAGTCCGATCTGCCATACGCCTGGCAGCTTCACCTGTTATCTCATAGGCTTTGTTCAAGGCACCATCAAAACGGGTGGTACGATCAGCTAAATCTCTTGCCGTAAGGCCTGTTTTTTCATATACATCGTTTAAAGCATCGTCAAACTGCCTGCTCTTCTCCAGGAATTTAAGGGCGGAGTGACTGGAGGTCATATAAAATTGGTCCAGGCTGCTGTCAAATGACCCCACATAACGGCAAAAGCGCAGGAAATTGCCACCCAGGCTAAAATAAAAGTTGTTAACCGAACCATCCGCAGATACTCCGAAGCGGCAAAGAAGCTTTAGAGTTACACGTGCCACAGGAGCAAAAATTATATTTTCAATACTCAACCAGCGCGGAGCACTGCGATCAAAAAGTTTCCACTTGTTTAAAGGCAGGTAAATAGCCAGTGCCAGCACCAGAACCTGAAGTGCTGCTTCCAGGGGATGAGGATCAAAAAAATGGAAACCTTTAATATGTTTTATGGAATGATACTCAAAAGTTAATACATTCGTTGAAGCCAGAACAAATTGTTCCACAAAGAAATTGGGATAAAGACCTACCGCCAGGATAAAAAGAAACAATACAAAAAGCGGCAGATAGAGCAGCCAGGGTGCTTTCCTTTTAAAATATTCTTTCCCCGGGATCGGTCCCAGGAAGACGCCCTGAAAAAATTTAAGATAATAGCAGAAAGTCAGGGCACTACCGACCATGAAAACTTTCTCAGCAAGATAAAGGTGAAAACCGCCGAAATGATGATGTGCTTCCAGCAGAGCATCATGAATTAATGTCTTGCTGATATAGCCGTTAAAGCCGGGGATACCAGCAATAGCCAAAACAGAAAGAATAAAAAATACTGTTAAGAGGGGCATTTTTTTCCACAACCCCCCTAATTTTTTTAACTCCACTTCCCCGGTCCTGTAAAAGATAATACCTGCGATTAAAAAAAATGCTGTCTTAAAAAGGGTATGGTTAAAAGAATGCAAAACCGCCCCGCTATAGCCCATGGCTTCTTCCGCACCGAAAAGATAAGCGCCGGCCCCCAGTCCGGTAACTACATATCCCATCTGGCTGATAGAGCTATAGGCCAATAATTTAAAAATATTGCTCTGCATAAGAGCCATAACCGCCCCCGCCACCATTGTCAGCAAGCCAAGCCACATTACAACATAACCGGCAGATATGGAAAAGGAAAAAAGATCCTTCATTTCCAGAGAAGAAGGGGTAAGTACCAGCATCAGAATTCGTAAGATGCCATAAATGCCGGCTTTGATCATGGCTCCGGAAGAAAGGGCATTAACGACAGCGGGTGAAGCAGCGTAAGCCCTGGGCATCCAGAGATGCAGGGGAACCACTCCCGCTTTAATGCCAAAACCGATAAAAAAGCAGGTAAATATAACTGCCGGGTTAATTCCGGGGGCTGCGGCCAGCTTTTCCATGAGGGGCACCAGTTCCACCGTTCCCACAGCGCTGTAAAGATAGAAAATACCAAAAAGCAGTACCAGCCCGCCGGCGACACCCATGTACAGGGTAAAAAGACCGGCGGCTAAGGCCTCCCTGTTCAAGCGGTTGATTACCAGTACGTAAGAGCTAAAGGTCATTAATTCAAAGAAAAGAAAGAGGCTAACCAGATCACCGGTCAGAACAACACCAAGACAGCTTCCCAGCGTTAACAGGGAAAAGCAAAAATACGGAAACGGCTGCTCTTCAATACTCATATAGGCAGAAGCATAAATTAATACCAGCATCCAGCACAGGGAGATCAGGAAAGCAAAAATAAAACTTAACTGATCTACCCTGAAAAGCAGGCCTATGCTCATCAGTTCGCTGTAGCGAAACTCTATAATGCCGTGCCGGACCAGAGGATAGAGGGAAAGAACAAGCAGAAAAGTGGTTATCCCTACCAGGGCTGCCATAAACCCCGCAAACCTCTTAATTTTTGAGCCTGCCATCAAGATAAACAAGGAAGCAGCCATGGGAAAAAGAACAACGGCCACAGGCCGCCAGGAAATAATTAGATTAGGTACCTCTTTGCTTATCTCACTAACTTCATGAGCCGCAAAAAACATCTGACTTCCTCCTCATGATCTTCCAGGGCATACGTACAAAACAAATACAGGAAAGGAAACTGTTCCCTTGGTTCTTAAGGCATCGCATGGTTAAATAAAAAACTGGCTGCTTTTAAGGACAGCTCAAAAGCAATATTATTGGGCATAAGCCCGAACATAAGACAACCGATGCCCAGAATGGCTACGGGAATAATCATCTTATAACTGGCCTCGCTGACTTTAATCTTCACTCCCTCACCATGTTCCTCTCCGCCGAAAAAGGCCGCGATAATAATAGGAAGGTAATAGAGGCCGTTAAGCAGACTGCTGACTAATAAAACAACTACATAAACCGGCGCTCCGGCATCCAGTGCCCCAAGGCTTAAAGTCCACTTGCTAAGAAAACCATTTAAAGGGGGTATACCGATCATCGCCAGGGCCGCCAGGGTAAAAGCCCCCATCGTCACAGGCATTTTCTTTCCTATCCCGTGTAAATCATTGATATTACGCAAACCTGTTTTCCAGATAATTGCCCCCGCCGCAAGGAAGAGGGTGCTTTTCATAATGGCATGGCTGAAGATGTGAAATACATCTCCCACCAGGGCCTTTTCATTTAAAAGAGCCATTCCCAGGATAATATAGCCCATCTGTCCGATACTGGAGTAAGCCAGACGCCTTTTAAGATCGAACTGGGTTATGGCTACGGCCGAGCCAAGTAAAATTGTTATCACCGCTATGACCCCAAGAAGAAGGTCCCAGCGTGCCTCCTTGATAACGGAAACATTAAAAACGTGAAAGATAACCCTTAAAAGGCCATAGGCCCCAGTTTTTAACATAATACCGGAAAGCAGGGCGCTGGCAGGAGAAGGTGCCACCGGGTGCGCATCGGGAAGCCAAACATGCAGGGGAAACATACCCGCCTTCATACCAAAACCAATTAAAAAAGCTATAAAGGCCAGAAAAGCCAGGGTGCTCGGAACCGTAATTAAGGTTCCCTCGCTCAGGCTTACGGTCCCTGCCAGTTCGAAGGTAAGAATAATAGCAAAAAATAAGGCCAGGCCTCCGATAATAGTCATAATCAGGTACTTATACCCTGCTCTTAACGCTTCCCTGGTTTCTTCATGAATTACCAGGACGTAAGAAATCAGGGACATCAATTCAAAGAAAATAAAGAGGGTAAAAAAATCACCGGCCATAAAAATTCCCAGTGTGCTGCCCAGGGTAAAGATGAAAATAGGGAAATAGCGGTTCCCGCCATGTTCATGAGACATATAATCAATAGAGTAAACGGAAACCAGCATCCATATAAAAGAGGAAATCGCTGCCAGGCAGAAGCTTAAAATATCGACCCTTACCGTTATCCCCAGGCCCGGAAGAATGTCAAAGAGCGTAAATACTATTACTTTCCCTGACATTATAACAGGATACATGGCCGCTATCGAAAGAAAAGTTACAACGGCTGTAGCAACAGATAACCCGTTACGCAATTTTTCTGAGCGCCTGCTGGTAATTAAAATAATCACAGACATAAAAATGGGAAACATTACCGCCCAGATTGGTAAAAAGTTGTAAATGACTGTTTCCAAAATAACTCACCCCTTTATATTACTTGTAATTATAACATAATTATTATCGGACGTGACCGAAAATTTTTTATAATTCCCTAGCGCGTCATGGCTTTTTCAATAAGGTTTAAAAGCGGCCCGGGGAAAAAGCCGAAAATAACTACTCCTGCAGCTAAAATAAGAACCGGCACCAGCATCAAGGCCGGCACATCCCTGTGTTCAGAACGGGGCTCAACCTTCGTCCCAAAAAAAGCATCAATAACGATGGGAAAATAGTAAATACCGTTCAATAAACTGCTCAGCAGGATAATGGCCACATAAAAAGGCCTGCCCAGGTCCAAAGCACCCAGGGCCAGGTACCATTTACTGATAAACCCGCTGGTACCGGGGATACCTACCATAGAAAGAGCGCCCACAGTAAAGGCGCCCATGGTCCAGGGCATACGGACTCCAATCCCTTTTAAATCCTTTATCCGGCGAATTCCCGTAGCATAAATAATTAATCCCGCCGCCATGAAAAGCATAGACTTCATCATGGCATGGTTAAAGATATGCAAAAGCCCCCCCGAAAGAGCCCTGTCTCCAAATAAGCCTATACCCATAAAAACATAACCTATCTGGGCGATACTGGAATAGGCCAGCATTCTTTTAATATCGTCCTGAACCATGGCAAAGATCGAACCGACCAGCACCGCCAGGACAGAAAGAAAAAGAATTATATCCAGAACAGGAACGGCTGCATAGATCTGCGGCGGAAAAACGCGAAATAACAACTTTATCAGGGCAAAAGCATATATTTTAATTACCAGGCCCGAAAGAACCGCACTTGACGGTGATGGTGCGGAAGAATGGGCATCAGGCAGCCACACATGCAGCGGAAACAAAGCAGATTTGACCCCCAACCCCACAATGAAAAGGCTCAGTGCAATTAAAATATTAAAGGGATAGAGGGCAAGGGCTGCCGGCAGCTCTGCAGCGATATACACAAAATTAAGATTTCCCGTAACCATATAAATCATCGCTACAGCTAAAAGTACACACCCCGAGCCCAGTACGCTTAAAATAAGATATTTTATACTGGCCTCCAGACATCTCCTGTCTTCTTTAATCGAAATAATACCGCAGGAGGCAATGGCAGATATTTCTATAAATACAAACATGTTGAAAAGATCGTTGGTAAGAGCGATACCCATCATCGAACCGATCAGCAGTAAATAAAGAGTATAATACCAGCTTAAAACTTCTTTTTTTAATTCGTGACGGAGATCTTTTGCACCATAGATCATTACCAGAAGCCCGATAGAGCTTAAAACCATTAACATATAAACAGCCAGGAAATCTACAGATAACTCAATCCCCCAGGGGGGAGGCCATCCTCCCAAATGATAGAAAAACGGGCCCTTGCGCCCCACCAGGAAAATGAGGTACAGGGAAAAAACAAAAACTGCCGAAAGAGATGCGATCGTCAGGGGAAAAGCCAGGTTTTTTCTATAGCGATCCAGTAAGGGGACACTGTAAGAAGCCCCCAGCAAGATAACTATAAGCAGAACAGGTACATGAATTGCCAATTTATCTTTCCTCCCTGGCTCTAATAAGAGCTATCTCATCAGCATCTACAGTTCCATAATGGGCATATAACTTTGAAATCAGGCTGAGGGCATAAGCTGTAACGCTAACGGCGACAACGATTCCCGTAAGGATAAGGGCCGAAGGAAGCGGGTTAATATACTGATAACCGGCCCCTTCCTGAATGATGGGGGCTCTCCCGCCCCTGACATAACCTATGGCTACAAAAAAAAGAAAAATAGAAGTATCCATAATATTCATCCCGATTATTTTTTTAATCAGGTTGGAATGGGTAAGCATAGTATGAAACCCGATAACAAACAAGACCATAGCGACAAAATAGTAATAATTATTTAAAAGCTTAAGTACGATTTCCATCGCTGTCTTCTCCTCCGCTTAAGCTGTAAAAAAGAGTGACCATCGTGGAAGCAACCTTGGCCCCAATACCCATAGCCAGTAAAAATATAATCCCACTGCTGAGCAGCTGGCCCGGTGTTCCCAGGGGAACACCGGCAATTTTGTTAGCCAGAAAATTGCTTCCCAGCAGTATCCCTATAAGCCCCACCAGTAAATACCACAACGCTCCTCCACTTTCCAGCAGGGACGAAAGATCATGACTGAGCTTTCGGGAACCTGCTTCCAGGTTAAAAGAAATTCCATAAAGGATCATGCTGGAAGCTACAATAGCCCCCCCGGCAAAACCTCCTCCCGGCGAAAGGTGGCCATGGAAAATTACATACAGGCCGTAAAGTTGTATAAAAGGAACAATCAACCTGCTAACTGCTCTAACAACAATATCCTCCATAACATCCTCTCCTTAAGGTGCTTCTCTTAATGAGTTTTAAGAGTGGATATGGCCGCCGCAATAGCCACAAAAAGGACCGTGGCTTCCCCCAACGTATCAAAAGCACGATAGTCTGTTATAATGGCGGCAATAACGTTAAGCGCCCCTGTTTCACCTACTGTTCCTTCAATGTAACGTGAAGCTACAAGATTATTGGCAGGCGTATTCAGGGCTCCAAATGCCGGCATTTCCGCCACAGTGATAACCAGGGCATAACCGATCATAGAAAGAATAATAAACACCAGGATCTGCCTTATCTGGCTTTGGGGCAGATAAAAAAACACATAAGCTATCACCAGCAAAATCCCTACTCCGATTAAGGGGTTTACTTCCACCGGTTTTGAGGCCCCCTTTAGCATAATATTGGTCGTAAAGTTACCGTTGCTTTTTGCAAATAAATAAAGTCACTCCGTGCGTTTCGTTTTACTGATCGTGGCAATAAACAAGAATGTGGTCACCCCTGCACCCAGGGCCGCCTCCGTAATAGCAACATCAGAGGCCCCCAGCATCTGCCAGATTATGGCCATAACCAGGCTGTACGCAGCAAAAATTATTACGGCACTGATAAGATCCCTGATCCGTGCCACAGCAATAGCACAGACAATAAGGAAAGAAAGCAATAAGAAATCCAGTGCGGCAACTAACATAATCTTCTTTAAGCCCCTCCTTTCCCGGAGGAAACATCCAGTTCAAAACTGTTTTCAGACATGGGAATGCCGCTGCAGTAAGATGCCTTGGCAATTACATGGGCTGCTGTGGGGTTGGTAATCCATAGAAGCACAATGATCAATAGAAGCTTTATGGCAATAAATACGTTCCCCTGTAAAAACAAGCCCAACAGTATTAAGCCCGCACCCAGGGTATCGCATTTAGTAGTAGCATGCAAGCGGGTATAAACATCAGGCAGGCGCAGCAAGCCGATTACTCCTACGGTAAAAAAGAATACACCCAAAAAAATTAACACGGCAGAAGCAATATTTAAAATCATAACAGCAACTCCTTTAATCCAAAGCGCCTTTTTCCATATATTTAGCCACACCTATGGTCATTACAAAAGCGATGAGGGCATAAACCAGGGCTACATCAAGGAAAAACTGCTGGCCAAAAAGAAAAGAAACAAGAGCTATAATAACCATAGTTTTGGTGCCGATAACATTGATAGCAACAACCCTGTCGGCAGCCGTCGGACCCAGGGCGGCCCTGGTCAGGCACAAAAAGGTTAAAACCATCAGCATGATCACGGCTACTGAATAAACTGTCGTCAAATCAGACACCGTCCTTAGTTTGTGAACGGGTGCAGTGTAAACTAGCTATCGAGTCCCGTTTTTCCTGCTTATCCTCGATCTCGGCCAGTTCTTTGGCAAGTTCCCACTCCGGAACTTCTTCGGCATTCTTTCTTGTCAAAGCGTGAACTACAAAATCTTCTCCTTCAACCAAAACAGTGAGTGTCCCGGGAGTTAAAGTTATGGAATTGGCCAGTATAACTTTATTCAGGCTTTTCTTATAGGGTCTGGAAAAGCGAATTATACCCGGTGAAATAGGCATCCTCGGATTTAGAACGATAAGAGCAACCTGGAAGTTGGCCAGAACAATAGCTATTATTAAATGAAAAGTATAACGCAGGTACAGTATCAATGTTCTTAAATCCAGGGCCGACCTTTCATCTTTGCGAAAAAAAAGATCATTATTAAACCACGTTAATAACAAAGCAACGAGCGCTCCTACCAGCAGTTCCTGGAAGCGCAGGGAACCGGTTATAATAATCCAGAAAAGCCAAAAAGCCAGGGCCATAAACCAGAATGTCAAATCCAGCTTAACGCCTTTCATGAGGTATGATCACCCCGGTAAAAGTGGCCGCTTTTTCCACCTTTTTTTTCCAGTAAACGAATCTGCCGGATCTCCATATCCTTGTCAACAGCCTTGCACATATCGTATACTGTTAAAGCGGCAATACTGACAGCAGTAAGCGCTTCCATCTCCACCCCGGTTTGCCCCTTAACCTTAACCGCTGCCTCAACTACAAGACAGTTTTGCTCTTCCACAAACTTAAATTCAAGGTCAACCCCGGTAATAAGGAGAGGATGACACATAGGGATAAGGTCTGGCGTATGTTTAGCCCCCAGAATACCTGCCACCTGGGCTACCCCGAGAACATCACCCTTGGCCATACTCCCATCTTTAATCTTTTTCAGGGTTTCTTTTTTCATAAATATTTTGGCTTGCGCCCTGGCAAGGCGATGGGTGATATCCTTTCCCGTAACATCAACCATGCGGCCCCGTCCCTGTTTATTAAAGTGAGTGAAATTTTCACCTGTCAAGATAAACCACCTTTCCATAACTCCTGTTTCTTCAAAAATATATGGGTGATTATATTCTCGTTTAATAAGCAAAATCCTTCTAAAATAAATTCAATTTTTTTCTGAAAAAAGCCAAACAAATCCGGTTAACCGAACTCTCTGTAAAAAAAAACCGGTAAAAAGAACTTTTTTCCACCGGCTTTTAAATCGACTGCATTCCCTTTTAAATAAATTAATGGTTATAGAAATTATAAAACATGTTTCTTTTAAGAAAAATCCTGCTGCTTTATTACATTTTTATGGATTTATTAATGCGCAATTTTGAGCACGTTTTTAATAATATCCCGTGTGCACGCCTCTACACATTTGCCGCAGTCATCACACTTTGAACTGTCGATGTAAGCAAGGTTATCCTCGACCATAACAGCATCATTAGGGCAGGCCTTAACGCAGGCCTTGCAACCGATACAACCCACTTCACAGGCCTGGCGTGTTGCCTTGCCGCGATCCTTGGAATTGCAGAGCACTATTTTTCCGGTACGGTCGGCGTTAACAATGTGGATAATACTGCGGGGACACGCTTTAGCGCATATTCCACAACCAGTACAGCGTTCCACATCCACCTGCGGCAGCCCGTTTGCTCCTATGTGTATGGCATCAAAGGGGCACACTCCCACGCAGGTACCCAGTCCCAGGCAGCCATATTTACAGGCCTTAAAGCCACCGCCATACAGCATGGCAGCTTTACAATCCTGAACGCCCTGGTATTCAAATTTATCATGAGCAACATCCTTGGTTCCGATACAATATACTTCGGCCCTCTTTTTTGTTTCGGAGGCTACCGATTCTACTCCCAGCACCTCACAGACACAATCACAAACTGTCTTTCCGCCGGGAACACAGCAATCAACAGGAGCCTCACCTTTAACCACTTTTTCCGCAAAATTTATACAGCCGGGAAATCCACAGGCACCGCAATTGGCACCGGGCAGAAGATCGCAGATAGTTTCCACCCTGGCATCCTCTTCCACAGCAAAACGCTGGGCTGTATAAGCCAAAAGACCGCCGAATATGAGACCTAACCCCCCAATTATGACGAGGGCTGAAATTAATTCTGTAATCATTTATCTCACCTCCTATAGAGTCATCATTCCCTTAAAGCCCATAAAAGCCAGGGAAAGAATGCCGGCAGTAACCAGGCTTACGGCCGCACCGCGGAGAAAACTGGACACACTGGCCAGCTCCAGTCTCTCCCTGATACCGGCCATGATCACCAGGGCAATGGTAAAACCGACGGCAACAGCGATGGCATAAACTATGGTCTGGATAATATTGTGACCGGCCTGAACGTTAAGAAGAGCCACACCCAGAATAGTGCAGTTGGTGGTAATCAGCGGCAGGTAGATCCCCAGAGCACGAAAAAGCGTGGGGTTGGTTTTCTTTAAAATAGTCTCTACCAGCTGTACCAGCCCGGCTATTACCAGGATAAAAGCGATCGTTCTCAGATAAACAAGACCAAACGGTTCCAACAGATAATTATAGACGATCCAGGTAACAATTCCGGACATGGCCATGACAAAAATAACAGCCATACCCATTCCCAGGGAGGTTTCAATTCGCTTGGAAACCCCCAGGTACGGGCAGATACCCAGGAACTGGTTCAGAACGATATTATTAGCCAGGATCGCTACGAAAACAATGGCCAACAGGTTCATTTTCTAGCCTCCTTTTGCTGTATTTCTACTCAATGCCCAGGCGCTTGAACATGAAGTTAACAAAACCCAGCATAATACCCAGGGTTATGAAAGCCCCCGGGGCCGTAGCCAGAATACCCATGGGCTCAAAAGCAGAACCCATGACGCCGACACCAAAAATACTTCCCTTGCCAAAAAGTTCCCTGATTATCCCTAAAATAGTCAGCGAAAGGGTAAACCCTACCCCCATCCCCAGCGCATCGATAACGGAACGAGCTACGCTGTTCTTGCGGGCAAAAGCCTCGGCCCTTCCCAGGATAATACAGTTAACCACAATAAGGGGAATAAAGATCCCCAGGGCCTTGTGTAAATCAGGGGTAAAAGCGTTTAGAACCATATCAACTATGGTTACAAAGGTGGCGATGATGAGAATATAGGCCGGTATTCTTACCTTGGAGGGAATGAAATTCCGCAAAGCGGCGATAACAAGATTGGAACCCAACAGGACAAAGAGAGCAGCCACTCCCATGCCAAATCCGTTAATAGCCGTTATAGAAACGGCCAGGGTCGGACACATTCCCAGTAAAAGGCGGAAAATAGGGTTTTCTTTGAAAATCCCCTTTGAAAACTCCTGAGCTAAAGTACTCACTGTTTTCACCTCCGTATCTTAAAAGTAACAACTACTTTAAAGCTTCAAAAACGGCATTGACAATACCCTGGCTGGTCAACGTTGCTCCCGAAACCATGTCAACTTCCAGGCTCTGGGCTTCGATAATTTTCGGGATCATTCCCTTAATAGCATTATCAGAGATGCCAGGGGTATCATCATGGGAAACTATCTCAATCTGCGTAATTTTACCACCGCTAACTACAACTTGTACCGTTATGTCACTCTTGAAGCCGCGGGCCTTGCCGGTGTAAGTTCCATCAGCTACTTTTGTCAGGTCGATTTCCGCTTTTTCCACTTCCATACCCAGGAAGTTTTCACCAATAACATTCATCACCCGGCGGATGGAGCTAATCATCCCGCCCGTAGAAACTGTAGCTCCTGAAGTAGTATCCACATCAACCCCCGCTGAAATAGGATCGGTAAACTTCAGGCCGATAATTTTCTGCAGAAAAGGATCCTTGTTAATAACATCCCCGATCCCGGGTGTTTCATTGTGGGCACCGATGCGCATACCGATAATATCACCCGTATCATTTACAGCCAGGTCGTAAGCTATATCTCCACCGTATCCTTTGGCTTTTACCTTGCCCACTACCCCCATAAACTTTCCGGCAGCATCATAGCAGCTGTAAAATTCCTCTCCGTTAATGTCCTGTACCTCAAATTTGGCCACATCGGGGAAAAACCCTTCCAGGGCCTGTAAGAACTGCTGATCCGCTCTGTCTTTTATTATGGGTGCAGTTATTCCATTTACTACGGAAAGAAGACCGCCACAAATAGCCCCGATTATCAACAGCGTTAAAGCCATTCTCAACGCATTACGCATTGCTCTTCTTCACCTCCCCGAATTTCTTCGGTAAAGTCAAGTTGTCAATAAGGGGAGTAAGACCGTTCATCAATAGAATGCCGAATGTTACTCCTTCCGGCAAACTCCCGAACAGGCGTATAACCATTGTTACCACACCGCAGCCCACTCCGAAAATGATCTTTCCCGTTGCAGTTACCGGTGAGGTAACCATATCTGTAGCCATAAAAAGCGCTCCCAGCAGGACGCCACCTGCCAGAATATGATAAAGGCCCATGGAAAAACCTCCGCTGATTAAGCCCAGAATAAAAACAACACCGATAAATCCGCCTGGAATACGCCAGTCGATGTGGCCCCTGTAAAAAAGCCAGATCGCGCCGATAATTAAAGCCAGGGCGGAAGTCTCTCCAAGAGAACCGGGAACAGTTCCCAAAAACAGATCCCCGAGCGAAGCATTATAGGCAGCCAGTGGAGAAGCCTGTGTCACCATATCCGCCGTAAAACCAAATGGCACTGGTTTTAACCAGACATTGCCGGCGATATGCCCTCCCCAGGAGACTACCAGGACTGCACGTCCTACCAGAGCGGGGTTGAAAATATTGTTACCTAGACCTCCATAAATTTGTTTACCAATGGCAATGGCAACCACTGAGCCTATAGCCACTACCCACCACGGTGGCGCCGGGGGAAGGGTCATGGCTAAAAGCAACCCTGTTACTGCCGCACTGCCATCCCCGAAAAAATTTCCTTTACGTAGAATAATGGCCTCGGTAGCCATAGCAACAACCATGGCTATGATCATCGTAATCAGAGCACGGTAGCCAAAGAGGAAAACAGCCATTAAAGCTACGGGAAAGAGAGCGACCAGTACATCCACCATAATGCTCTGAATATCATCCGGGGATTTAAGGTGCGGGGATGAAGATACTACCAGTTTTCTTTCCATCTTTTTTTAATCCCTCCTCCAATTCTTACTACTTTCTCCTGCGAGCCGTAATCTCTCCCTTGGCAATACGAATCCACTGTACCAGGGGCCTCTTGGCAGGACAGGTATAAGTGCAGCACCCGCACTCAAAGCAATCCATGGCACCATACTTTTCCGCCAGATCCATGTTTTCTTTTTCTGAAGAAGAACCTATAAAATTGGGAAGCAGGTTCATCGGACAGACCTCAATACATTTACCGCACTTGATACAGGGGGCAATGGGGTAATCTTTGACATACTCTGCCGTTAAAATCAAGACCCCCGAGGTGCCTTTAATGGCTGGAACATCATCGGAAGGTTGTGCCAGGCCCATCATGGGACCACCCAGGATCAACTTGCGGGCATCGTCTGTCATACCACCGCACTGTTCAATAAGATCTTTAACCAGGGTACCGTTTCTGACAATGAGGTTGGCAGGCTCTTTGATACCCGGGCCTGTTATGGTAACAACTCTTTCGTAAAGAGGTTTCCCCAGTTTTATTGCTTCAGCCATTGCTACGGCTGTCCCGGTATTTTGGTTAACCACACTTACAGCCATGGGTAGGGCACCGGGAGGCACTTCTCTTCCAGTAGTGGCCTTAATGAGCATTTTCTCCGCTCCCTGGGGATATTTCGTATGCAGGGTATGAACCTCAATATCGTAACCCCCGCCGCCTTCAGCTATAGCCCTTTTCATGCTTTCCACAGCGTCCGTTTTATTATCTTCTATACCGATAATTCCTTTTGTGGCACGAAGAGCCTTCATAAAAGCCTTTAAACCGTATACTATATCGTCCGCTCTCTCCAGCATAATGGCATGGTCGGCAGTGAGAAAAGGTTCACATTCTGCCCCATTAATAATGACGGTATCAATGGTAATATCCGAAGGAGGGGAAAGCTTTACATGTGTCGGGAAGGTAGCACCGCCAAGGCCCACCAATCCGGCCTCTTTAGAAATCTTAATTATTTCTTCCGGTGTTAACTCTTCCAGGGGTTTATTGGGCTTCATTCCCTCATCCGGAGTATCCTGGCCGTCATTTTCAATAAAAACAGCATTTACAGGATTGCCCAGTGGATGGTTATAAGGTTCCATCTTGATGACTTTACCGGAAACACTGGCATGGATAGGAGCAGAAACAAAGCCTTTCGGCTCAGCGATTTTCTGTCCTACTTTTACTTCATCTCCCACTTGAACAATGGCTTCACAAGGCGCTCCAATATTCTGGTGTAAAGGAATAATCACCTGTGACGGCGAGCGAGCAGGAGCAATGGGCATCCCGGCTGTCGAGTCCTTGAAATAGCTGGGATGTATGCCGCCTACAAAAGTCCGTTCACTCATGCACTCATTCACCTCTTTTTTGATTTTTTTAAATCTTTAAACGCCCATGGCTAACCAATATCTAATTCGGGATTACCTCTGAAATTCCTTCTGTAACTACCTATTTTCAACAAACTTTTTATGGAAGAGGTAATACAGAGCGCATTCGGGTACCCTCCTGTTCTTTTATTCCATAAAGTATCTCCTGATTTGCCCTGCAAATAAAGGCTTTAAAAAAGTTGTGGAGAAATATAATTTAGGATTAATAAAAAGAGGAGGACCATGGCAAATGAAATGTGATCTCTGTGCTGATAAACACTGCAAAGAGGGAGAAGATTGCTGGGAAGTTAAAGGAGATGTACAAACAATGTATAGTTCTCCCGGGGATCTAAAAATGCTGCAAGTTTCTACAGCCATTGAGGGAAATTACTATATGCAAAAGACAAGAATTGAAGAATTAAATATCTTTTGCAGGGAAATGGGCTATAAACGATTGGGGGTAGCCTTTTGTATCGGGCTGGAAAAGGAAGCTCAGGTCCTTTGTTCCTTCCTTAGAAAACATTTTACCGTATACAGTATCTGCTGTAAAGTTTGCGGTGTAGCCAAAGAAGATTTTGGGTTGAAAAAGATAGAAAAAAACAAATATGAAGCCATGTGCAACCCTGTTATGCAGGCCAAAGTTCTGGAGGAAAATAACACAGAGCTGAACATTATTGTGGGGCTCTGTCTCGGGCATGATATCTTATTCAGCAAATATTCCCATGCTCCTGTAACTACGCTGATTGTAAAAGATCGCCTCCTTGCTCATAACCCCGTTGGTGCTTTGTATTCCCGCTACTACTACCACAAACTGACACTTAAAAAAGAAATTGAAGAAATAAACTATGAGTAAGGGGTATAAAAAAAACAAGGGGGCTAAGCCCCCTTTTTATTTAGGATTCATCCCGCGGAATAAAAGTAACACAATCGGTTGTTTCCGTATCCAAAGCATCGGGGGGCTGGATCTCAATGGACTCGGCTTTGCAGCGATCCCCACTATCGTAGTAGAGACAGCTGTCTACAACACATTTAACCCGGCTGATCGGATCTTTGGCACGACTTACCCTTCCTGGCATTTTTTTCACCTCCTGCATAAAAACAATTTAAATTAACTAACCTGATTATTAGTTTTACCACATTGCCGAAGATTATAAGCCGGAAACTTTAAAGCATAATTATGCGTCATTATTATGGTAAGAAGCTTTTTTTATGGTATTTTTTTCTCAGGTATTTTTCCAATATTAACAAATCATGGTCTTTTAATTGTGTTAAATTCAATGGTATAATTTTAGGAGGCGGCTGAAGAAGAAAGGGTGCTGTACGATGAACAAGAAAAAAAGTTGGGCTCTAATCCTGCTCGCTTTTTTCCTGTGTTCAATAATTGTTTTTAAACCATTTTCTTTCCCCAAAACCAAAACGGGAACGGAAATCTATAAGAGTATTTTTACCGCGCTGGAGGAAGAAGCCTTCGTCCCGGTAATTGTTGTCCTCAAAGACAGGGCAAACCTGCAGGAAAACATTTTTAACGGAAAAGATGAAAGTATTCCTGCAGAAGTAATCGTTAACAAACTTCAGCAAACAGCCCGGGCTTCTGAGCAAGAGATCTGGCCGGTATTAAAGGAAGAGATAACTAAGGGAAATATCAACGATTACCGTCCGTTCTGGATCGTAAACGCTTTCACGGCGCAAATTAACGCCGCTGCACTCAAAAGGCTGTCTGCCCTTCCCCAGGTTATACATATCAGGCCTGAACGCCAGTATACCCTCTCTACTCCCCTTAACTATATCCCCGTGGAAAATAGAAACGATACTCAATATACCCCGGCAGCATACCAGGCAGGAACAGGAGAGAGTCCCTGGAACCTTGAACTTATTAAGGCCCCCCTTGTCTGGCAGCAGGGAATCTACGGAAAAGAAATTGTCGTCGCTATTATGGACACAGGTGTCGATCTAAACCACCCTGTCCTTAATGAACGCTACAGAGGCAACCTGCAGGGTCACAGCCACGAAACAAGCTGGTATGATGCCGCCGCAGCAAGCGGGGGGCAGGTAAACAGCGGTCCCCGAGATTTAAACGGCCATGGGACACATATTGCCGGGGTTATCCTCGGAGGTTCACCGCAAGAGCCTTTCGGAGTAGCTCCGGGAGCGCGCTGGATAGCCGTAAATATTTTTAACAAAGGCTATGCCTGGGATTCTCATATTATCCAGGCTTTTCAATGGTTGATGGCTCCTGAAGGCAACCCTAAGAACGCTCCCCGGATTATCAACTGTTCCTGGGCCTCCAGGCCTGAGTATGTAAGAGATTACCTTCAATGGGAAATATTACATAACTTAGAAAGGGCCGGGATTTTTGTTGTTTTCGCCGCCGGCAATAACGGAACTTCAGGTCCCGGGAGCCCCGCCAGCTACCCCCATGCCTTTTCTGTGGGAGCTGTACAGAAAGAAGGAGAAACAATCAAAATCGCCGATTTCAGCAGCAGGGGACCGGTTAACTGGCAGGGAATAATCTATGCAAAACCGGAAATAAGTGCTCCGGGGATTAAGATACGATCTTCATGGTTAAACAATGGTTATACTATCCTGGATGGAACATCCCTGGCTGCTGCCCATGTATCCGGCACTGCAGCACTGCTTTTAGAATCCAAACCGGAGCTTTCTCCTGCTGAAATAAAATACATCTTGCAACAGGCAGCCTACTGGGACCCTTCCTGGAATGTACTGGGAGAACGTCCTAATAATGCTTATGGTTTTGGTATCCTCGATGCCTATGAAGCCTTGAGGAAAAGGACCCTTCCTTCAAGAGAAATACTTTTAGACGACGGGGCGGAAGAGGGCATAGTTAACTGGAGCACATCGCCGGGCAACCCCTGGAAAATAACCCGGGAAAAAGTTTACCAGGGAAACTTTGCTTTTGCAGACTCACCGTGGGAACAGTATAAGAACAACTCCCGGTCCTGGCTGTCCATTACAAAGCCGCTGTCACTGTGCGGATACCACAGTCCTGTGCTCTCGTTCTGGCACTTTTATGACCTGTCAACAGGAAAAAATAAAGAGGACGACTATGGATACGTGGAATTTTCCACTGATGGTAAAAACTGGGCATATCTTTATCGCTTTTCCGGAACGAACGAACAATTCCGTTACTTTTCCCTTCCTTTAAATCTGCCTAAAGGGATAAATACATTTTATATACGTTTCCGCCTGGAAAGCAACAACAACGGTCCGGGCAGGGGATGGTATCTGGACAATATTTCTATTTCGGCCGTACCTCTTTCCCTTACTGACCTTGAGAGGCTTATACTGAATTCAGTAAAGACAAAAATCGGCGTGGAAGAGAGTACGGAAATTAACGCCGCCGCTATTTTTTGCTCCAGACTCTCCAGGGAGCTTACTGTAGAACTACTGGAGTGGAACTCTTCCGATCCCTCTGTAGCCACCGTACAAAACGGTAAAGTTAAAGGGATTTCTCCCGGTGAAGCTATTATTAGCGGACAATTTGCCGGTCATACAGCGGAAATCAAGATAGAAGTAATCGAAGTTAAAGCACCTGACGTGCAACCGGTTCCGGGAACTTTTATTAATTCTGTAACTTTTGAATTGGTACCGGCTACACCGGGAGCAAGGATTTACTACACCCTCGACGGCAGTGAACCTGACGAAAAAAGTATACCTTATGAAAGACCTGTAACTATTACGGAAAGTAAAGTGCTAAAAGCCAGGGAATATTTTATGGGGATCCCGGGGCCTTCAAGTGTTTTTTCTTATACAATTAAAGAAGGTGCTGTCGTAACGGGTTCCATCACCCTTCAGGGACGTTCGCTAACGGACTCCAAAACAAGTGTATTTTTTATCTGCGATAAAGAAGGACAGATCTATACTCCCCCCAGCCTCTCCCCGGAAGGCAAGTATTCCCTGGAACTTCCCCTGGGAAGCTATAAGCTGGTGGCAAAAAGGGAACAATACCTGGCTAAAACAGCAAAAGTAGAATTGAAAACAAAAAAAGAGCTTCAGGAATTGAATTTAAAGCTCTGGGCCGGTGATTTAAACAACGATAACCGTATCGATATTACCGATTTAACTCTTTTATCCCTTGCCTACCGCAGCAAACCGGGCGATAAACACTGGAACCCCCTTGCCGATCTTAACAGTGACGGTGTAATCGATATTTTTGATTTAACCATGTTAACGCAAAACTTTGGCATGGGCGGTGATAATTAATATGAAATGAGGTGGCGCAAGTTGGTGCTCGCTTAAGGGTTCGCTTGAGACAGGTTTTACAGCTCAGCTCAGGCTTACGGCTGGCCTTCCCGGCCAAATTTCCGTCCAGGTTATTGCCCGGCTGCCGGCGTCCATGCCGGCAGGGCCGCCTTCAGCCTTCACTTCGCTGAACCTGTTCGCTGCGCTGCACATGTCGCTCGCCACAACCTTGCGCCACCTTTACGGGACATAACACGGTTCTAAAAAAGAGCATTTTCGTCCATTGTTGTGACCGTTAGGGTCATGGCGGTCAGTATAAAAATATTGCCGGAAAAACAATTAAAAGTTAAAATTAGAATAAGGACAGATAATCCGGTAGTTAAAACTGCAATTTTATATTCGTAATGTTCAGATGGGGGTGAGCGTTCTGCCGGCCAATCTTACACCACAATATCATGCTGCGGAGGAAGCTTATCGCAAAGCTTCAACTCTGGAGGAAAAAATAGAGGCCTTACAGGAAATGATGGCCGTAATCCCCAAACATAAAGGAACAGAGAAATTACAGGCAGATATAAAGCGCCGTCTTTCCAAACTTCGTGAAGAAGGGGAAAAAAAATCCAAAGCGGCCCGTTTTAATCCCTTTTTCGTGGAAAAACAGGGTGCCGGCCAGGCCGTCCTGGTAGGCTATCCTAATGTGGGAAAATCCTCACTGCTTGCCGCCCTAACCAAAGCTAAGCCTAAAATTGCTGATTTTCCTTTTACCACTTCCGTACCTCTTTCAGGGATGATGCCCTACAAAGATATCCTTATCCAGCTGGTAGATACCCCCCCGTTAAGCGCTGATGGGGCTCCTCCAGGACTTTTAAATGTGCTGCGAGGAGGAGATCTTTTACTTGTTGTTCTTGATGCCAGCAGTGAGGAATGTTTGGAACAGGCGGAAGGCACTCTTTCCTACCTGGTAGAAAAAAAAATAATTAATAAAATAACTGAGGAAAAAGCTCCGGAAAATGAGATTGTAGGTGACAGGAAATATCTTCCTTATATAGTCGTTGTAAATAAGATGGACCTGCCACAAAGCGAGGACAACCTGAGGATTTTAAAAGAACTAATGCCGGAATTACCTTTAACCGGTATTTCTGCCAGGGAAGAAAAAGAGTTTAATTCCTTAAAAGATAATATTTTCCAGGGCCTGGATATTATCAGGGTCTATACCAAAACACCTGGTAAACAGCCTGATATGGAGACTCCGTTTGTCTTAAAATGTGGCGGCACAGTTCTTGATCTGGCTTACAATATTCATCGTGACTTTCCCCGGCTCTTAAAAAATGCCCGGGTTTGGGGGTCGGCCAAGTTTGAAGGCCAGGCTGTAGCCCGTGATTATATTCTCGAAGACGGTGATATCGTGGAGCTAACCATCTAGTAGGGAATGCTTTGACATAGATCATTGTCTTCCCTTGCTTCTCCTATTATCATGAAGACAGATAATAAGAAAAGGAGGCATTTTACCATGAAAAGGAAAATTGTTTATATCGATGAGAACAAATGCAACGGCTGTGGTCTTTGTGTTCCGGCCTGCCATGAAGGCGCCATTCAGATTATAGACGGAAAAGCACGGCTGGTGGCGGAAAATCTCTGCGACGGCCTGGGGGATTGTCTCGGAGAGTGTCCTGAAGGAGCAATAATTATCTTAGAGCGGGAAGCTGACCCTTACGATGAAGAAACAGTTAAAAAACATCTGTCTGAATTAGAAGGAGATATTCTCTCCCACAATAACAACTGTAAGGAAAATTTACCGTGCGGCTGCCCTTCCACACAGTTAAAAACCATCGTCAGGGACCCTAAAAAAGAAGGAGCAGAAGAAGAGCACAAAATGGCCCCATGCCCTTCTCTGTTAAGGCAATGGCCGGTTCAACTGGCTTTACTGCCTCCCCGGGCCAAATTTTTCCAGGGAGCCAGCCTTTTAGTTGCTGCTGACTGTGTCCCCTTTGCGTACGGCAATTTTCACCGGGACTTTCTGGAAGATAAAGCCGTGGTTGTTGGTTGTCCTAAACTGGACGATGCCAAAATGTACCTGGAAAAGCTGGCAGAAATAATTCAATACAACGACATTAAAAAAATTACCGTCGTCTACATGCAGGTTCCCTGCTGTTCAGGCTTAAGGCGTATCGTGGAGCTGGCCCTTTACCAGGCCGGGAAAGATATTGCCGTAGAATCCGTGGTCATAAGTGCCGAAGGAGAAATCCTGGAAAACATCATCTTAATGGCTCCGAACACTAGATAACAGTTTATGATTCCAAAGTAAAATAACAGGGAGGCCAACTGCTTGCATACAGCAATTGGCCTCCCCTTTTTAACCTGTAAAGCGGATTGCCCCCCGGATCTTTCCATCCTGCTGGGAAAAAAGCCATTACCGGAAATGCAGCCGGAGGAAAGCCTGCATGGAGAAAACAATCTAAACCAAGCTAACCGTCTACCTTACCGGGCTGCCCCCTGGCGACTACTAAGCTTTCCATTTTCATCCTGCGTATTTCTCCCGCAGGGCCTTTTTATTAAACTTCCCCACACTGGTCTTAGGAACTTCATCGATAAAGATTACCTTATCCGGTATCCACCATTTAGCAACCCTGTCCTTCAAAAAGTTAATTATATCCTCTCCAAGGACCCTGCCCCTCTCGCTCTCTTTCAGCACCACACAGGCCATGGGCCTTTCCTGCCATTTATCATCAGGAATGGCGATTACTGCCGCTTCAACTACCGCAGGATGAGCCATAATGTTATTTTCCAGGTCTACGGAGGAGATCCATTCACCACCGCTCTTGATCAGGTCTTTACCCCTGTCCTGCACCAGGATATAGCCCTCTTCATCTATGGTTACGATGTCGTTGCTGTAATACCAGCCGTCTTTAAAGGTATCGGCGCTCCGTTCCGGATCCTGATAATATTCAGAGGCGATCCAGGGGCCTTTCAGCAGGAGCTCTCCCATTTCTTTTCCGTTCTTTTTAACCTCTTCCCCTTGGTCGCTGATTATTTTAGTTTCCAGTCCTGGCAGTAAACGCCCCTGTTTGGCCTTTAAAGCATATTTTTTATCCTCTTCCCAATCGTCCATATAGCTCTTCAAGGGACAGGTCAGCACCACGGGAGAGGCCTCTGTCATTCCATAAGTACCCAGAATCTTGATACCGTATTTTTTATCATAGGCCTCCACAAGATTTTTTGATATGGCTGCCCCGCCGTTTAAAATATAGCGCAGGCTGCTCAAGTCATAGCGTGCCCCGCTTTCTAAATGCTGGAAAACATTGATCCAGATAGTGGGGACCCCGGCAATAAGGGTGACTTTTTCCTGTTCTATCAGGCTGCAGAGAGCTTCAGGGGAAAGTTTTCTTCCCGGTAAAACCAGCTTGGAACCCATAAATGCCGCCGAAAAGGGGAAACCCCAGGAAAAAACGTGAAACATGGGGACAACCGGCAGGATGATATCCCTCTCTGAAATTCCGATGGCATCGGGAACACAAAGTGTCAGGGCATGCAGGTAAGTGGAGCGGTGGGTATATACTACTCCCTTGGGCAAGCCTGTCGTCGCCGAGGTATAACCTATTGCTGCCGGGGTATTTTCGTCCAGTTCCGGAAATTGATAAGAGGCAGGAGCTTCTTCTATTAATTTCTCGTAGTGAAAGACAGGAGAAAGAACGGTTTTAGGAAGCTCTTGCTTACCGGTCATGATAACATACTTTTTGACGGTGGTAAGCTTGCCCGCGATTTCCTCGATCTGGGGTAGCAAATCCTCGTCAATGAAGATAACTTTATCTTCGGCGTGGTTAATAATATGGCTAAGATGCTCCGCAAAAAGGCGGATATTCAGCGTATGAAGCACTGCTCCGCTGCAGATTATGGCAAAATAAAGCTCCATATGGCGATGAGTATTCCAGGCGAAGGTTCCCACTGTATCGCCCTGCTTTATCCCCAGGCGCTGCAAAACATTGGCCAGTTTACAGACTCTTTGATAAAAGTCTCCATAT